>JAIETE010000132.1 GCA_019745505.1 Candidatus Obscuribacterales bacterium
GCGCTGCTGTTCTCCTTTCCAGTACGGTTGCTCCAATGTGCTTTGCACAATCCGCTTCCGGCAAACCTGTAACTGGCACACCGGATTCGGTGGCGCCGGTTTCGCCACCACCAGTAGCGCCACCAATAAATCGAACCGCGAATGTTGGGGCAGCCGCAAGCGGGCAGAAAGTCGGCAATACCCAGAGCCGCGGAAACACGCAAAGCAGCGGAAACACGCAGAGCAGCCATCCTAACTATGATCCCCTCAATCCGGTAACTTCGACCGGTGAAATCGATCAGCGCTATGTTCGCTGGACTCCAAAGACAACTGCTCCGGCGGCCCCTGTTCCTGGGGGGCAAGCAGGCAAGTCCACTGCGACGAAGAATCCGCCCTTGCCTGCGGTTTCTCCAAATCCGTCCGGCTCCTATTCTGCCGGTGTGTCCACTTCCAAATCCGGAAGTGCTAATAAGAATGCTGTTGCGCCGGTCAATACATCTACATCAAGTGGCGCAGCCTCTCCCGGGGTTTTTATGAATCAGACTCCGGCTGGAGGTTCCAAGGCTGCTGTCTCTGCGCATCCGGCGGCGTCTTCATCGACCGGAGCTTCAGTGACGAGCACCCCCAACTCCACTGGTGCTGGTCCCGCTGCTGCTGCTGGGGGTGGAGCTTCCAGCAGTGCGAGCGCACCTGTCAAAGCGTCACCATTGCCGAAACTTCCGTCCGGCACTCCGCTTCTCAAGCCTCAAGTGCCGAAGATTGCGGAACCTGCAACAGCTCCGGACATCAACAAGAGCGTTCCAAATGTGGCTTCTCCTGGCTCTGCGTCTCCTCAAGCTTCTCCTGCAACGGCTGGAGGTGGTTCCGGCAATGCCTCTTCGCCGGCTGGTACAAGTGCAATCGAGAAGTATCCTGCTGTTGCCAATCTCGAAGTTTTGACATTTGGTGAAGCTCACCCTGCGATGGCAATTAGCGATCGGCTGGCAAACTTGGAGAGTACTGTTTTTAAGGAAACTCATCCGACGGACTCGCTTTTTGCGCGAACAGAGCGTTTGCAAAAGGTTCTTGTTGGAAGTGATGGTCCGTCGCCTTACGAAAATCCGCAATACAGACCTCCGGATTTGCCTTCCTATGCTCGTGTGCCACCGGCTGCGCCGGCATCGGCACCGCCGCTCAATACCGGATGGACCGAACCGCCTCGCAGTTCCTTGCCAACAGGCAATCCAGGCGAAGCCCAGTATTCTTACTTCGACGAAATCGCATTGCTCCCGGAGAACCGCGTTGTGGTGAACGGTCAGCAATTGCAAGACTATTTCCTGGAAATGGTCAACAACGAGCGCCGCAAAGTCGGCTCACCGCCGCTGGAAATCGATCAGATCGCCGAAAAGCTTGCGACGGAGCACGCTGCCCAGTTAGCCGAGCGAGCCCAGATTTCGCATTCCAATGTGAAGGGCGAGAATCCTGACCGGCGATATACGCTGCTGGGTGGAACCGATGCAGTCACTGAGAGTTTGGTTTCTCTGAAAGCTAGTGAGCTTGGCAGTCGGCGCCTCTATCGGGGGGCTGCCGCCAAGCTGTTGCGCGTTCTTATGTCGCATCAGGATGACCGCGATGCGCTGACGTCTCGTGATACTACTCATGTCGGCTTTTCTGCCGAGTGGACTGCCGATCATTCACGTCTTATCGCGTGTGCCGAGCTTGTTTCCAAGCACGCCATCATTCATCCGGTACCCAATGAGGCTCACATTGACGAAAAGATCGACGTCAAAGGCGTGATGACGCCGCCTTATACTTTTGTCCGCGTCACGCTCGCGTGGGAAGGTGGAAACAGCAATCTTGCCAGTGTGGCCGATGAATCCGATGAGGCGCTTCCTTATTTCCCGCCTCTAGATTACGTTGCCTATCAAAAACGCGCAGAAAGCGGCGGGCACGACAAGGCCATCATGATTCTTAAAGGAGTGGGCATTGCCGCGGCGATAGCCGGCGGGGTGTTCATGCCGCCTGTTGCCCTGGCGGCGCCATTGATTGCGGTTTCTGGAAGTGGAAGCGGCGAACACAAGCCGGCGTCGGAAATACCGGTAAAGGGCGGTGTGAAGTTGGAAGGGTCTGTTTTCGAGACGAAAGTGCCGCTCAGCAACGAAGGCAAGGACGGGCTATACTACCTTACGGTGTGGGGCTCGGAAGGTCAGGGCGGAAAGCCGGTCCCAATTTCCAGAAGAGTCATTTACGTGTCCGGTGGCAAGGACGAAACTGGACAAACGACAACCAATTCAGACACCGGTGAGATGAATGGCTCGCCAACGTCTAAGAAGGATGAGAAGAGTGCTAAGAAGTCCAAGAAAAACAAGAACGCGCCGCCATCCAGCTGAATTGCTCGTTTTTGCGCTAGCAATCAGCACCGCCGGTGGTGTTGGTGTTTCTCTTTGTGGTGGAACCGTAGCGCTCGCAGGCAACAATCAAGCACCGCTGCCGCCTGTTTCCCCGAATCCTGGACCGGCTGATTGGCCGATGCCGGCGCCCACCTACCAGCCGCCGCCGCGCCGTATGCCGCCGCCGGGTATGTATCAGAGCGGTGCGAATTCGACGCAATTGCAAACCGGAACGCAGAACACCATGCTGCAAACCGGAACGCAGAACACCATGCTGCAAACCGGAACGCAGAACACCATGCTGCAGACCGGAACTCAGAACACAATGCTGCAGACCGGAACGGTCGGCACGATGATTCAGAGCGGGACTAATTCCAGTCTGATTCAAGGTGGAGTAAATAAAGAAGCAGGTCCGGTCAATATATTGATCTTGCTCGACTGTTCTTACAGCATGAAAGAAAATCTCGAGCACGGTATGCAGAAGATGGATGCGGCCAAGATGGTGCTGCAGCAGGCGCTTGCTCGAGTTCCATCGGATGTGAATCTAGGGCTTCGCGTATTTGGACAGGGATATACCGGTGATCCCTTCATGGACTGCAAGCAGAGCGCATTGCTGGTTCCCCTTGGTCAGGGCAATCGTCGTTCGATTATCGAACGCACAAGGCAAGTTCATCCTTATGGGCTGACGCCTCTGGAGTATGCGCTCAGGCAAGCGGCGGAAAACGACCTGCAAGGCTTGAACGGACCAAAAACTCTCATTCTGATTTCCGATGGTGCCGACACTTGCGGTGGCAATCCTTGTGAATTCATCAAGCAATTGCCGCGTCTGGGCATCAAGCTGAAGGTCGATATCGTTGGTCTCAGTCTGAAAAATCGGCCCGACGATATTCTTGCTCGCAATCAACTTAATTGCATCACTGAGCGATCGGGAGGCAAGTATTACGATGCCAACACTGCAGCTCAGCTCATTGAGAGTATTTCGGCAAGCGTGAATAAGGCGATTTCCGGTCGCGTCATCATCAAGCCAGGTACTCCGGCGAAGAACGTCGATACGCCCGTTGAATTGCAAGAAATACAATTGAAGGAACAACCACTCAAGGCTCCAGAGGCGCAGCCATTAGGCTCTCCCGAAGCACAGCCATTGGGAGCGCCGGATTCACGGCAGATGGGATCTCCGGATTCACGGCAGATGGAATCTCCCGATTCAAGGTCTCTACAAAAAAAGTAGTTACCTAGCGATTTCCATCTCACTGCTTCCATGCCGCCTAGGTCGAGCTGCGTTAGCGAATCACTGCTCCAGCACTTGTCCTTTGCGGACGGCCGAATAGTAGTAATACCTGTCGAAACCTTCCGTGTCCGAAACGACATGCAAAGTCAGAGTCTGAATGTCGCCGCTAGTTTTTTTTACTCTATAGAAGCGCATAGTTGAAAGCTCAGAGTCTGCTTGATCGCAGAATTCGCGTGGGTACATGGCAACGTTAAGCGTTGCTTTATTCAGATAAACGTCGGGCAATAGTCGCAGAACCGCGTTGGTCAGTGCTTTCAATTGTTGGCTCGAATCGCCTGTTTTTTTGATGCGAATAACACCATGCGTGTCCTCGCCAAGTCTCAATTTCTCGTGTCTACGCAATCCTTTGGGCTTGCCACCGTGGTACCACAGTGTTTCATAACTGCGTGTTTTGTCCCAAGCGCCTTCGGCTTTTCGCACTTTGTAGGAGACTTCTATGTTTGTAAGCGGCGATACTGGCGACTTTGAAAATCTGAGGTATTCGTTCATTGGTTTTGAACTGAGGCTTAATACCCAATCCGCACTCTCTTCGTACTTTTCAGGCAATGGTCCGATCTCTTCTACTGCCAAAGCTGCGTTTGCGCACAGGCAAAGAAAGAGTGGAATAATTAAGCGAGAGCCGCGGCTGAAAATTGACAGGGACATGGCGAATAGTCTACCAAGTAATGGCAAAGATGCATTTGCGTCGCGGGAACGCGGCAATATGCTGGTCATGATTGCGCTGGTTGGTGGAATCATAGTGGCGGTTGTTGTGATTGGCATCGGGGTGATGATGGTTCTCTTTTCCCATCAGAAGGGGCGCCAATCGGCTGATGAGCTGGCGCTGACATTAGCGCAAGTGCTCAATCGGGACGACCGGCAAGGGCAGATGAACAACCTTGTCGAGCGGTCTCGTGAGCTCGTCTACTCATCCAGAAAAGCTTATGAAGATTGTGTCGCTGAGGAATTTCACAACATGGAGCCTCTGATGCGAGACTTGCTGGAAGAGTCGCGCTCCGGTGCGCAATCTGTCGAAAAGACGCGTGAAGCTTTGTCCGAACTTACCATAACGGAACTGCGACTAGCCCAAAAGGATTTCAACGAGCGCCTCAAACAGGCACACTCGCTCAATCTCAATTGGATGAAAACCACTCAGCCCGTTGTGAAACAGCTCGAGGTTGGTTCGATAGACAAAGTAAATTCAAACGTTAGCGCATCTCCAGGCTTTGCGGAGTTGAGAGCCATGGACGAGAAGAGCGGTATTTGTGATGCTAAGACCGGTATCTATATTGGGAATGTCAATGCAAAACTGACAGGTGCTGACGCTGATCTGGATTTCAAACTTTCCTCTTTGGCGGCACCAGTCGGAGCGACAGTCTCTGCAGCTCGACTGACTGACGCTCATGTATTCAAACAATTCAAGGATATACCATTGGCGGAAAATAACGTTGGCATCACTGGTATAGGTTCTGAAACTGGAAACTCCGGTGGCATTACAAACTCTCTGCAATCGGAGCAGGAGAAGCGCCAGGCTCAGCGTGTTGATCAGATTCCGTCTGCTGTGCGAGTGCGGCTTTCAGTAGGTGTTTCTGCCGGTTCTACTCAAACAGCAAGCCCCAAAACGGCCGGACTTTCGAATTCTTCCAGTGCTTCTAATACTCTGCAGGACAGTCTATCCGTAACAACAGCAGCCACTACCAGTGGTGCTCAACCTGCTCCGGATTTGCCATAAATTGCAAAACTGATTCAAAGGAGATTAAGCCGATTTTTGCTCCCTGTATGTATCTTTGAACTAGACTTTGGCCTTCAGTCCGAAAAACAAGAATTTTTCATAGTGCTAGTTGCCCGAATACTATGTCCAGCAATGGATTTCGGCATTTTTCGGTTGTTGCTAAATTGAAATGCTGGAAACGTATACACAGTCTGGCGTTGCTGGCTTTTTCGCTCCGAAAAATGATTCTTTTTCGGAATGATGGGAGCAAACAATTTCGCGACAGGCTGACCCTCAAAATTTTGAACAGGTTTGCTCACGAATTTCTCTTGAATTTGCGGCGGAATTTCAAACAGTAGCTTTTTCTTGAACTGCTCTATTGACGATATCAACCGCTTTCTTGATGTCTTCTTTGTTGATGCCGTAGTGCGTGACCATTCGGATGCGTTGTTTGACATTGCCGACAAGCAAACCCTCTTTTCTGAGCGTTTCCTTAAAAGCGCTTGCGTCGCCGTCTTTCAAGCTTATGAAAACCATGTTGCTTTCGACCGGTTCCACATTCAGTTGACGAATGTTTTTCAATCCATCAGCCAGAAGTCTGGCATTATCGTGGTCTTCTTGAAGGCGCTCGACCATGGTATCAAGCGCAACTTCACAAGCTGCAGCCAGGACTCCTGCTTGGCGCATGGCACCGCCAACAAGTTTTCTTGCCCGGTGAGCACGTTTTATGAATTCTTTTGACCCGACTACAATTGAGCCGACCGGAGCCGAAAGCCCTTTGGAGAAGCACATCTGCATAGAATCTACTGGAGCTGCAAGAGCCTTTACCGGTTGATTCAACGCGATAGCAGCGTTGTAAATGCGTGCTCCATCCAGGTGTAAAAGCAAATTATTCTCGCGGCAGAATCTGCCGACGGCTTCCGTATATTCTTTTGACAGAACGCGTCCGTCTTGCGTGTTTTCGATGCAGACGAGTTTGGATACGGGGCAGTGCGGATCGTCATATCGAATCGCCGCTTCGATTTCTTCGACCGGCAGCATGCCGTCTTTGCTATTGTCGATCGTGCAGGTGTGAATACCGCCGAGCGACGCAGCGCCGCCCTGTTCCCACTGAAAAATATGATTATTCTTGCCGACAATGATTTCGTCTCCGCGTTGGCAGTGCGCCAGAAGCGAGACAAGATTGCCCTGGGAGCCACTGGAAACAAAGAGACCAGCTTCTTTTCCGAAGCGGTCGGCGCACCTCTCTTGCAGGCGGTTTATGGTCGGGTCTTCACCATATACGTCGTCACCTACCTCCGCTTTCGCCATTGCCTCCAGCATTGCAGCAGTAGGCTTAGTGACCGTGTCACTGCGCAGATCGATCATTTTGATGCTCCAACTGGACTTGTAGGACGCCAGTATAGAACTTAGAGCTGAGTTTCAGGTCTTTGCGAGATGGACATTTTCGAGACCACACCGCGAGTCACCGAATCGGCAACATTGCCGTATTGGTTGATCAGCAGCAGCGGGTAAATGCCCAGAATCAAGATAGACAGGCTGAGCGCCCAACCGACCATTTTCTCTGTGGGTCTGGCATCAGACAAGTGACCTTGCCATTTGGCCATGAGTGGACCGAAGAAGAGTCGCTTGAAAAGCCAAAGCATGTATCCTGCTGTCAAGATGACGCCGGAGCACGCAACGACGATTGCGGTTTGCACCATCTCGTGATGAGGTGCTGTTGTCAGTGCCATCGGAGAGGTGTAGGCGCCGTAGAAGACGGCTGCTTCGGCAACGAAACCGGAGAGACCGGGCAAGCCGAGGTTCGCCATTACTGCAAACATCCACATGTAAAAGACATAAGGCATTTCTTTGGCCAGCCCGCCGCCGATTTCGTGAATGTCACGAGTATGGGTGCGCTCGTATACGCAGCCGACAAGGAAGAAGAGTGCGGCCGAAATGACACCGTGGCTGATCATCTGGAAGATGGCGCCGTTGACTGCAGCTGCCGACAGCGAGCCGATTCCCAGCAGAACGAAGCCCATGTGGCTGACGCTGGAGAAAGCGATAATTCTCTTCATATCTGTCTGAACGAGGCAAGCCATTGCTGCCCAGACGATATTGAAGGCGCCCAAGAGCATGATCCAGTGACCGTAATCGATGAATACTGTCGGGAAGAAATCCATACAGATTCTGACCAAGCCGTAAGAGCCCATCTTGAGCAGCAATCCGGCCAGGATCATTGAAATCGGAGTGGGCGCTTCAACGTGAGCATCCGGCAACCATGTGTGGAACGGGAAGGATGGGAGCTTGATGATGAAGGCCAGGAAGAAGCCGAGGAAGGCTATCAACTGCGCACCCTTAGGCAGCAGAGGCGCAGCCTGGGCCAGTTTGACCATGTCAAACGATGCCAGTGATGGGTTGTCGATAGTCAATGAGAAGTACAGGTAGAGCAGTCCGCCCAGCATGAGGACGCCGCCGAAGAACGTGTAAAGCAGGAATTTCATCGCTGCATAATCGCGTCTGGGTCCTCCCCAGATTGCGATCAAGAAATACATCGGTACCAACTCCAATTCGTACATGACGAAGAATTGCAGCAGGTCAAGTGATACGAACACTCCGAGAATCGAGAGTGTCAGCAGCATTACGAACGAGTAAAAGAGCTTCGGTCGATTGTCGCCTATCGATTCGGAGGCAAGCACCGCCATCAGCGTTACGAAGGCTGTCAGGACCACAAGGCAGAGGCTCAAGCCGTCGACGCCGACGTGGTACTGCACCGGAAAGGGTGTCGTAATCCAGGTGACGATTTGCTCGAACTGATATCCGGCGGTACCGGGTTTGAATGATTGTGTGGCGAATGCAGAGAGCGCGACCATCGCGACGCTGAATGCAATTGCCAGCTTACGTGCCCACTCCGGCGGCATCAGCGCGATGGCTACCGAACCGATGAGGGGTGTCAAGAGAATAGCTGTGAGAATCGACTGAGGTTGGTCCACTTCAAACTCCGATTGATTTACCGAATCTGCGGTATTGCAGAATCTGGCGACAGAGGCCAGAAAGTTTCTAAATTATGCGAGACAAGTATATCGGGGTGACGCGTGGCATTCCAGGAAGAACCTCTTAAAACGGGCTTACAGATGAGATGTTGAAATGAAAAATCTTCTCACTCAAAGAAACACTATAAATATCAACCGCACTTAATCCGCAGCCAACACGATGGCACTAATATTGATGAGCAATCGTTGGACTGAGTGTGAAAAACCTCTTGGGAACGGCGAGTAGGCAATCAAGAAGTTCTTGAAAAAAGTTCTTGAAAATCGGCGACAAAATAGGCGAAACAAAAGCCAAAGCAAAAGGATAGTCTCGTGGATCAATCAATTGATTACTGGCGTCAGGTAATCGAAATGTCACCATGGATCGTGGCGACACCATTCCTGGTCGGATTCGGCATTATCGTTCTGAATTCACTTGTCGGTTCCAGTACCAAACTAGTCAAGACTCTATCCATGGTGGCATCCGTAGGCGGTGTGCTCTACGGGTTCATACATTCGCTTCTGTTGTTCCAAGCGCTGGTCAAACACCCTGAGCTGGCGCCATGGGTCAAGAACATTCCTTATTTCACATCCGCCAGTTTCACCTTCTCGGTTGGATGTCTGATCGACAATCTTGCAGTCTTTATGATGATTGTCGTTACTTCCGTCAGCTTGCTGGTGCAAATATATACGCACGGCTATATGCGGGAGGATCCTGGATATTCGCGCTTCTACTGCTACTTGAGTTTGTTCACGGGCTCGATGCTCGGCCTGGTTGTTTCAACCAATCTGTTCCAATCGTTTATCTTCTGGGAACTCGTCGGCGTCTGCAGTTATTTCCTCATCGGCTTCTGGTGGAATAAGCCCAGCGCCGCTGAAGCTTGCATGAAAGCATTCGTCATCAACAGAGTCGGCGACTTCGGATTTCTTGTCGGTGTGCTCTGGTTCTTCGCTGTCACCTACAGCGTCTGGTCCGGACACCCTGTATTGCAATTCTTCGACAAAGACGGATACGACATTGCCGGAGCTATCCATAAGGCATATCTGGCGAAGAATCTGGATGTGCAAACACTCTGGTTCATCTCTATGGTCATGTTCATGGGACCGATGGCCAAGTCTGCACAGTTCATGCTGCACACCTGGTTGCCGGACGCCATGGAAGGCCCGACGCCAATTTCCGCACTCATCCACGCTGCAACAATGGTTGCTGCAGGTATCTACCTTGTGGCTCGCGCCTATCCCATCTGGCAGTCTGCTGATGGAACCCCGGGCGGCATGGGCTTGGCATTCGTAGCTATCATCGGCGCTGCAACCGCGTTTATGGCTGCAACGATCGCTATGAGTCAGTACGACATCAAACGCGTATTGGCTTGGTCCACAGTGTCGCAACTCGGATATATGTTCGTCGGCCTGGGAGCAGGCGCCTACACCGGCGGCTTGTTCCACCTTTTCAATCACGCCTTCTTCAAAGCCATGCTCTTCCTCTGCTCAGGCGCAGTCATTCACGGATTGGCCGGCGAGCAAGATATAAGAAAGATGGGCGGGCTGAAAAAGAGCATGCCAATCACCGCGGCTTGCTTCTTGATTGGAACCATCTCCATCTCGGGATGCCCTGGCTTCAGCGGATTTTTCTCAAAAGACGAAATCATCGGAGCCGCCACAGCTATGGATCCGATGCTCGGCGGCGTCATGATTTTGACCGCCGGCTTGACCGCATTCTATATGTTCCGTGTTTACTTCATGACATTCGAGGGCGCCTATAGAGGCGATGCTCACCCGCATGAATCCCCGCTTGTCATGACAGCTCCGCTTATGGTTCTGGCTGTACCGTCCATCCTGTCCGGTTATCTCGGCTTCAACTGGGCCACCTTGGGCGCAATTGATTTCTCCGGCGGGCACGGCAAAGCTTTTTCCAACTGGTTCGGTTCCTTTGTGTACTTCCAGCATCCTGTTTTCGAAGGCATGAACGGCATGGTCATGCTCTCTTCAATCGGATTCGCGGCAGCAGGCTTCCTGGTTGCATATCTGACATATGTGGCCGGTTCTTTGAAATGGAACCAAGCCATTGCAGAAAGCAAATCTCCGCTTGTGCAAGGCATCTACCAGTTCTCGTTCAATAAATGGTATTTCGACAACCTTTATATGGGCTTGATTCAGAAAGGCATCCTGCCGCTTTTCCAGTCACTCTGGAAGACTATCGATATGCTCGTTGTCGATTACATCGTCAATGGCGCAGCCATTGTGGCTCGCGGTATGGGCGAGGGATTGCGCTACGCGCAAAACGGCAGAGGTCAGTATTACGCCCTCGTGATTTTCGGATGGGTAGCCGGTCTTACCGTTCTTGTATTCTTCTTGCGCTGATAAAGGTTCGAGAAGAAACGTTAGGAAGCATTTGTAAACCGCTCTTTGGGCGGATTCGGTAACAGTTGAGAGGAGAGGCTAGAGTCAAATGGGTTCAGACCACGGACACGACCATAGTTCTTGCAGCCACGGACATGACCACGGACATGACCACGGTCACGACCATGAGCATGGCGCCTGCTCTCACGACCACGCTCATGATCACGGACATGGACACGGCGACGACCACGGACATCACGGCGGTGAGGAATTCGTGCCGACAAGCAGCGTGCACGACAAATTCCTCCTGCTCTGCGCCACAATCTGCGGATTGGGATTCATCTACCTCGGCTATTTCTGGATGACCGCTCTGCCGCTGGCTGCCGTAACCGAGCACGGTGCTGGGTCCGCTCACCAGGAGATGCTGGATGAAGCAGGCTTGGGTAAAGGTTCGGAACACGGCGCCGAGCATGCTTCAGAGCACACATCCGAGCATGCAAGTGAAGCTCCTAAGACAGAAACTGCCGCCCCTCAAGAAGACAAAGCCTCCACTCCGGCCTCGACCCCGACAGATCCGGCTGCTGGAGCCGAAGAACATCCAACCGCTGAGCCGGATAAGTCTGAAAGCCACGAAAGTTCATCATCAACAGGCAGTGCAGATTCAGCCACGACCGACGCTCCTGCCGGAACCACCGGTACTGGCGAAGGCGGACATTAGCCCCTTTTCTGCATAAATCTCTCTGGCGGCGCATTTTTGAAGGCTGCCTGCCTTGGGCGAGCTTGCCAGGCGCCGGACCGGACATTTTGTGACGAAACGCCCGGCCCGGGTGCGTTTCAAACCTTAGAAATCTGACCTTTACATTAGGGTGACGCTTGCCATCTGAAGGCGGGCTTATGATACCCTTTAACTTGGCCAGGAAAGGCCCATTGAGGCGGCGTTTTAGCTAAGCCGTCCGGTGTTGTCTATCTTGTGAGTCCGTTGCGTTGCGGGCTTGGGGTTCGATAGGTAGAGGGAGTAAGGATGCAAGAAGTCACAATTGGAATCGCAGGAGCTGCCGGTGACGGTCTCGATAAATCGGGCGACACCTTGGCGAAAACCTGTGGACGGCTGGGTTTGCATGTATATGCATACAACAGCTATCAGTCGATTATTCGCGGCGGTCACATCTGGTTGCGTGTCCGTATCGGCGATAAAAAAGTTTTGAATCATGGCGATAGTTTGAACGCCATCATCTGTCTTAACCAAGATTCCTTGGAAAGACATGCGCCTGAAGTAAATGAAGGCGGTGTAATTATTTTCAATGCGGACAAGCTCAAACTTGATCCGACGCTCGTGCCGAAAGGCGTGCAAACCCTTGGTTTGCCGATGAAAGAAATCTGCAAGGAAGTAGAAGCCGAACATGGCGCTCTTCAACCAATCATGCAAAACACGGTTGCAGTCGGTGCAGTTCTCGCTCTTGCGAATTTGGGACTGGAAGAAGCTTCGAGCGTAATGCACGATACCTTTGCTCACAAAGGCGACAAGGTTATCAACCTCAACGTTTCGCTTCTGAAAGTCGGTTTCGATTACGCCAAGGCAAATGCCAAAGTCTTCACCAAGGAATGGACTTTCACCAAGAAGAGAAGACCATTCGTCACCGGAAACGAAGCGATTGCCTTCGGTGCAGTTGCAGCTGGTTGCAAATTCTATTCCGCATACCCGATGACTCCGGCTTCCACCATTCTTCACTGGATGGCTGCTCATGCGCAGAAAGTCGATGTTTGCGTCAAGCAGTGCGAAGACGAGCTCTCTGTAATCAACATGGCAATCGGTGCCGGTATTGCCGGCGTCCGCTCTATGTGCGGTACTGCAGGTGGTGGCTTCGCGTTGATGACCGAAGCGATCGGTATGGCAGGCATCATGGAAGTGCCGGTTGTTTGCGTTGAAGTACAGCGCGGCGGTCCGTCCACCGGTTTGCCGACCAAGACCGAGCAAGGCGACTTGTTCCAGGTCTACGGCGCATCACAGGGCGAATTCCCGAAAATCATCGTTGCTCCTCGCGACGTCGCCGATTGCTACGACACCACGGTTAACGTTTTCAACCTGGCAGACAAATATCAATTGCCGGTCATGCTGATTTCGGACTTGCTGCTTTCCGAACACCCGGAAACGGTTGATCCCGAGAAGTTCTACAGCGATATCAAAATCGATCGCGGACAAATCGTCACTGAGTGGGATGCCGAAAAGAATGGCAAATTCAAACGTTTCCAACTCACCGATTCCGGTATCTCTCCCAGAGCGCTTCCAGGAACCCTCAACTGCAACTTCGTTTCGGCAACTGACGAACATGACGAAGAGAGCATCCTGATTTCCGATATGTTCACAGCGCAGCCGGTCCGCCGCAAGATGAACGAAAAGCGCTTCCGCAAAATGGACAATCTGCTCAAAGAACTTCCTGCTCCTAAGCTGGAAGGACCCGCTGATGCCGATGTCACTCTCGTATGCTGGGGCTCCAGCTCCGGCGTCGTAGAAGAAGCCGCGGAAATGTTGACTGCTGCTGGAGTGAAAACCAACTTCCTCGTGTTGAAGTGGATAGTTCCATTCCATGCCAAAGAAGTCGGAGAAATTCTGGCCAAGGCCAAAAAGAAGATTTCTGTCGAAGTCAACTTCACCAGTCAAATGGCACGTTATATCAAGATGGAAACCGGTATTTCGATGGACGGACACGTCAATCGTTACGACGGCGAGCCGCTTGAGCCTAAAGAAGTAGTTGGTCGCGTTCAAGACATTCTCAAGGGCAAAGCGCTCGATTTGAATGTTTCGGAAAGCGATGCCAAAGAAATTGCGTATCACAACCTGCGTACACACTATGCAGAAAGATTGCGCCCCGTGAAAGCCGTGCAGGAATCTGCCAACGGACACGGCGAACCAGTCTGGAACGTCGAGCTTGTGGAAAGAGCTTCCGGCAAGCAAGGCGGCAAGATGAAGATCGGCGTGCATACGGGCTCAACCTATTCCTTTGAAAAGGAACCGGTCGAAAGCAAGTAAGTATTCAGGCAAGCAAATCTTTTAAGAGGTAGAAATGGCTACTGTTATTGAACTTCCAGTCGAAACATACAAAGGACCAGTCGATCCCGACTGGTGCCCAGGTTGTGGTGACTTCGGCGTACTGCGCTCGGTGCAAACCGCTGCCGGTAAGTGCGGAATTCACCCGAAAGACCTGCTCGTCGTATCAGGGATCGGTTGCTCGTCCAACCTTCCTGGTTTCATTCATGCATACGGCATTCACAGTCTGCATGGACGCAGCGTCCCGGTAGCGACCGGCGCTCACCTCGCCAATACCGACTTGAAAGTCGTTATCACCGGCGGCGATGGCGACGGCTACGGTATCGGCGTCGGACACTTGATCCACGCGATGCGCAGAAATCTCGACGTCACCTACGTCGTTATGGACAACCAAATCTACGGTTTGACGACCGGTCAGGCTTCGCCGACATCCGCCAAGGGTGTTAAGACGAAATCCACACCGGCAGGCAACTTCGAGTCGCCGCTCAATCCGCTGGTAATGGCAATCACATCGGGCGCAACCTATGTTGCTCGCGGTTTCTCCGGTGAACAGAAGCAGCTCGGCGAATTGATCGCAGGCGGCATCGCTCACAAAGGCTTCGCATTGATTGACGTGTTCAGCCCCTGCGTAACCTACAACAAGATCAACACCTACCCGTACTTCAAAGAGCGCGTATACAAGTTGGAAGACGAAGGATACGATCCGACCAACTTCTACAAAGCAATCGAGAAAGCCTACGAGTGGGGTGACAGAATCCCGCTTGGTGTGGTCTACAAAACCGAGCAAGAGACCTACGAAGACAACGAACCGGTTCTCAAAAAAGGTCCGCTTGTAAAACAAAAACTCGGTCTTGCGAAAAACGTTCACCAGGAATTGATCGAAGAAATGATCTAGTTCTGGTTATCGTCGAAAACAGATTGAGAGGGACGCATAAAATGCGTCCCTCTTTCATTTAGCCAATGACGCTCTCGAAGATCCAGAGTCCGAACTGGTTGAAACGAGCTTCTCCGGGTGTTTCAAATCGACCGCAGTGATATAGATTGAGCAGATAGGTCTGATTTGTTATTTTGGAATTGAACTGCATCGTCTCTCCAATATTCCATGTGAGAGCGACACACTGGAATTCGTGGAATTCATAAAGAACATCTTGAGCAATTTCCATCGGCATTATTTCGTAGGGAATCTGGGCATCGGCATACCCGAGGGCATGCATGCCGACTGTGAATAAGCAGGCATTGTGCTCATCGTTGTAGATTTTGCAGAAGGCGGCGCAGAGATTGGCCGGCGTTTCTTCTGATGCGCAATTGAAAATCTCTTCACAGGCATTCACCTGATTCGAGTTTCTCATCAGCGCAACCGGAGCATTGACCGCGCGCATCAATGGATCGAGTGTATGAAGCAGTTGTGATGCAACGTCGTATTGATTTCTCGTCGCCTGGACGAATTCGGCGTTCGGTGCTTGAAGATGGAAAAACTGTGTGTGATTGTAGACAAACTCGGCATGAAAGTTGGCTCTTGTTCCACGTGTCAATTCGATGATTGATTCCGCCCAAACTGGATTGCGATCGAGGATTTCCATGTCATATATGACAGTTCCGTGTTTGCGCAAAAGAGTCTTGCCGTCCGATTGCAATTCGCGGCGCTTGTTGATGCGAATGAAAAGGTCTGCAGGATCCGATAGCTGGATCGGCAGCATTACCGAGATTCTTTGTTTGATAGGAGGACCGGGATCCGGATTTTTTGCCAGAGTGTAGCGGCTGCGCGCGTCGTCGATGCGCTCCCAAAGAATCGATGAAGACTTTGGATCGGCGTCATATAGCTCTTCCGCTTTGTCGACATCCGCCAGTGCTTCGTCCACATTGCCTGTGGAAAAGTGTGCTTCTGCGCGAATGAGATAGGCGTCAATGCTGGGTTCAATCTCGAGGGCGGCGCCAAGTTCTGCAATCGCCTGCTGCGTGTCGCCTCGCGCCATCGCAATGCGCGCTTCTTCGAGTCGCTCTTTTGCGGCTTCTAGCAAGTTCGTCTCCTTCCCTATCGGCAGACGGATAGCGTCTCCCTACAGAATCGAACTATGTCGCTGTTTTCGGCTGCTCCAGGCGCACAAGCATCATCGGCTGTGTATTTGTCGCACTGTAGTGCACGAGCACCGGCGCATCCTGTTTTGTCAAATCGGTGAGGCTGGTGTCGAATACGGTGCCATTGTTTTGACCGATGGTGAATGAGATTCTTTGCGTCGATTTATCCAGCGAACCGTAAATTGTCGAGGTTTCTTGAGTCAATTGGTTGAAATAATTTCCTCGAAGCGTACCGTCTTTATTGATGGCCAGCTGAAACAACATGGACGATTCCGTTTGTCCTGGTTGGGCAAGCGAAAAAACTCCCAGTGAGCGCCAGTTGTCCGGATCTGTCGCCGCGCCTTCCGAATTCTCAGCCGAATAGTCCTGATAGCCGCGGGAAGCCAATCCCACTGACTGGTTGTAATAGTCGGTGGTCGAACCTTGCGGCGTACCATTTATATAGACGTTGTCCCCTTCATAGGTCACGTTTGTGACTGATGACGGGCTGTTATTGTTGCTGCCGCCTCCGCCGCCGCCTCCTCCTCCGGCCATGCCGGCCATAGCCGCGATTCCCAGGAAAGAAGTCAGTGATGTCAGACCCATGCAAGTCCACGCGGTGGCTGACGACCAGCCGGGGCAATACCAGCCGCCTGGATAACCCCACCAGGCGCCATGCGCGCCCCATCCGTATCCGTAGCCGCCGTAGCCGCCCCAGTGATTGAAATTGTTGACGTTGTAGGTATTGAAATTATTGCGGATGGAATTGTTGTTGAATGTGTTGTTCGTTTGATTCCAATTTTTGAAATTGTTGTTGTTGAAGTTGCCGTTCTTCCACTTGGACATGTTTCCAAATCCGCCGTCGGTCGGAAAATGTGAGCCGCCGCCCCAGTTTGGATGATTGCCGCCGTTTGGATAATTGGGATGGTTGCCACCAAAGCCTGGTTTGTTGTCGATGCCGCCGCCACCAATATTAGGCCGATTCGTAAAATTGCCGCGGTCGAAACCACCGCCCAAACCTTCTGCGCCGTGATTCTGGGCTATAGAGCCGAATCCGCCGCCGAAATTACTGTCGCCGCTGCGTCCACCAAATCCGCCCAATCCATGATCGAAGCTGCCACCACCGCCGAAGCCGCGATCGAAACCGCTGCCACCACCGCCGAAGCCGCGGTCGAAACCACCGCCGCCGCCAAAGCCTCGATCGAAACCGCCGCCGCCGAAGCCGCGGTCGAATCCACCGCCTCCGCCGAACGAGCGACCGCCGCCGAAGCCGCCAAATCCTCCGCCACCACCGAAGTGTCCACCGCCGCCGCCACCGAAGCCGCGAGCGTAAGCAGGCACCATCATCGAAAGGTACAAACAAATAGATATGAGAGCGACGAGTCTGCGCATGTGTTTAGTTCCTGTGTCTCGTGTTCTAAGCAAATCGAATTCGGTAACGCTGACTATTGGCTGACTCTCTTAACTGTGAGCGGTTCGGTGTCCGGGTACATGACGCCATCGGAATTGCGCTTTACGGATTGCCATTGGAACGAATCATTATTGCTCACTGAAATCACATTGGTGGCATTCGATTGCCAGCCCGACTGCTCAACACCCTCGGCTTTGATCATCCACTTGTTGTTGTCTCGACTCCAGCTGCCGTAGCCGAAGCCGCCGCTTGAATCGAAGTGCCAGGAGACGATCTGATTGCGCGTCGGATCCCAGCCGATTACCTGGATGTCCATTCTTGGCTGTTCTCCCGGACGTGTGAGCAAGAAATTGAGCCGCAAGAAATGACCGTTGCCGACCTTCTCGGCGCTCATTTTCAATTTGGCATCACCCTGTTCTGCGGTCCATTCGCCGACCAGCCAGTTGAGGTCGGCCAGATGATCGGCGGCTGTAGCCTGGCTGACTGAAGTTTCCGACGCTGATTGAATCAACCAGGTGCCGTTTTTGTTTTGCAAGAGCATCGTGAAACGTGCGTCGATTTGTTTGCCTCTTGCCGTTTGTCTGGTCGTGCTGCCTTCTATCCACGCGCTATCATTGCCGATCAAGCGAATTGCCGTGGGCTCCAATTTGAGCGCAGATTTGATGTCCGGTCTGACGTGACGGTTGAAGTGTTCTTTGAGTGATTGACGACCTTCGTGACGAACGCCGTCTTCGTCCACGTAGGCTCCGTCCAGAGTGAAGAAAGATGCCATTCTTTCACCGTCGCCTCTGGCGGCAGCATCAGCCAGCGAGGAAAGCTGACCTTTGATGGCGGTTTCCGAGTCGCCCTGGGGCTGAGACTTGGCAGCAGCAGCAGCTTTCGCCTTCGCTTTTGCCGCTTTTGCGAAACTTGCCTGCGGCGATAGATTAGCTGTCAGTGCCAATGTAACGGCTGCCAATATGAAGATATTTCGCCTTGAATTTCTCATCGTTTCCTCGAAGAAAATTGAAGTTGCCTGGCGGCGACCGATGAAATTGCCGTAGCCGCAAATTGCCAATACGACTCGATCAGCCCCAATGAGCACGTCCAATATTAACCGCTTGCAAATCGACATGGACACCTGGATGAGGCGTTTCTGTCCGGCGAACTTAACATTATGGTAATTTCACCATTGCCATTTAATCTTAGAAATGCGATTCTTACACCATCAAATCAAGCGTTGCGTCCTATATTTTTCCCTTTTCCGATGATGTAAAGAGTCATCTGAAGGAGCCATTCATGCCTCAATCTATGGATCGTTCACTAATTGCCAGCACCGCGCGCGCTCGTCGAGTGACCAGAGAAGAAGTGGTCAAACTGAAGGTTACGACCGAAAAGAAAGGCATCTTCAGTAGTGTCGGCAATATGATCAAATCAATCGCACTGATGCTCTCGTTCAAGCCTTCGGTAAAAGCTAAGGCCGATTGCAAGATTGCCGGGCACGTAATGCCTGCGTCCGGTTGGCCGGCCGGCAAGTTCCCCAACTGTGTCGATTGCGGACAACGTATAACTTCTCCGACTCATCTGCGCAATTCCGTCTGGAAGCACTAAGAATCGGAAATTCGCGACAGTGAGCCTATCGCATGTGAACTTGCGCGTAACATGCATCGCTCTCGAAGATAATTCAAGCCCGCCTGAGAAGGTGGGCTTTTAGTTAGATGTGCGCTTTTGTCTTCTGCGGAGTTGCGGATGAGACGCCTTCTGCTTCTGTTTCTGCCTTGGGAGCCAATCCCAGCTTTGTGCAAGGTGCCAGAACGAGAGTCAAGTCCATTGATGAATGCGGCTCGACCATGACGTTGACAGGCCATGAAGTGAGCTGCGGAAGTTTTTCTTTCAAGGTTTCAGTAAGGGCGTTGTCTGCTCGATAACTCATCTGCACAATCTGTTCGTGCTGGCAGTCGGCCGTGTCGCCGCGCATGATGTAGCGAACCTTGTAACCAAGACCGTTGAGAGCAGTTTCAAGAGAGCGTGCTTCCTGTTCTTGCCCACGCGGATACTTGATTGTTATCCGCACTGGGCGCTCGCTGTCGTCACTGTATGTGGTGGCAGCAGTGGCGGCATCGCTGCCGTATTCTTGTTTCTTTTCCTCTTGTTCGGCAACCGAGATTTTTTCATTGAGCATGCGGCTGAAAACCACAGAGCAAGCCTCCGGATCCGGAATCCAGTAACTGCCTCCGTGAATGTATTCGGCGTGTCCCGGCAGTGTCGCCGTCTGCACTTGTTGCGGTTGAATGTCTTTGCCGAAGTTGGCGACTTTGGCCATCTCTTCTGCATTCATGTCGGTGACTACATACTCGTTGGCAAACTTGAAGAGATCCGGCAACTTGAGCAGCACTGCCGGTTCTTTCAGCTTTTTGGAAACTTGGCGCATAAACCACTGTTGTCTTTCGATACGGCCGATATCGCCTTTGGGATCATGACGAAAGCGCACGTACTCTTCTACTTGTTTCGGGCTGAGCGTCTGCAAACCCGGCTCCAGATCGACGTGCAGGCCGGCGGCGCGGTCTCTGTATCTCATGCGTTTCTCGACCATTATTTCCATTGGTCCGAGCGCTTCAAATAATTTTTTCAATCCTTCCGTATCGACAACAACATAATGGTCGATCGGTACGGCGAATGCTTCTTTGACGGCTTCTACAGCCAGTTCCGCTCCGCCCAGAGCGTGCGCGGAATTGATTTTGTCGATGCCGTGCGGACCCGGCAATTTGACGCGGCTGTCACGCGGTATGGAGACGATACCGACACGTTTCAGGTCGGTATCTATATGAACCAGCATCATAGTGTCGGAGCGGGTATTGAGAAAACGCTGAGCATGCCTGCCGTTTGAATCAACACCCATGCACAGGATGTTCATGTTGTGGTCGAGTGTGGGCAGCAAGTTGATCTTCGGCATGCTCGGAAAAGACATTGCCGGTTTGGCTGTGGAATCTTCGACAATAATGACCGGCGCCGGGGGCGCACCGGGAATGCCCGGAAAAATAGGGCGTTTTGTGAAGTGAATAATGGTGAGCCCGACCATCACTCCGAAGAGCGTTGCCCCAAGAATTTGCAGGGAATTGGGTGATTCGGGGTATCGGGCGCTCACGAGAATTTCCCGCCTTGTGGACAGTCCCAGGCTGATGTTTACAACCGGCTTCTAAAAATCTTATCCCCAAGTTCTGTTAGCTATACTGAACTGACTAGATTATTTCAGATAGATTTTACGAGGACTTATCAGAGGAGTGCGCCGTGCTGTTATTTCTGGACACTGCCAACGTGGACGAAATCAAGGAAATCAACGCCTGGGGCGTGCTTTCCGGTGTGACGACCAATCCCAGCCTGATTGTGAAAGAGGGACGGGAGTTCAAAAAGGTCGTTAAGGAAATTTGCAATATAGTGGACGGACCCGTCAGCGCCGAGGTCACGGCGGAGGACGTCGACGGCATGGTCAAGCAGGGGCTGGACATCGCCACCTGGGCGGAGAATGTCGTAGTAAAGTGCCCCCTGACAGCAAACGGCTTGGCTGCAACGTCGCAGCTCTCGCGCAAGGGCATCAAGGTCAACGTCACGCTCTGTTTCTCGACCAACCAGGCGCTTCTAGCGGCTCGGGCGGGAGCTTATTTCATCAGTCCTTTCGTAGGGCGCCTCGATGACATCAATCAGGACGGTTCCGCTCTGATAGCGGAAATCGCCGAGATGTACCACGTGCAAGGCTTGGACACGAAAGTGTTGGCGGCTTCCATTCGCACTCCCTTACATATCACGCAGGCCGCCCTGGCCGGAGCTGATGTGGCGACCATGCCTTACAAGGTGTTCAAACAACTGGTCAAGCATCCCCTCACAGACGCCGGAATGGCTCAATTCGCCGCCGACTGGGCGAAAGCAAATGAGCCTGTGTCCGCCAAGAAGTAAGTAGAAGGCATGGGTTTTCTCAAGCATTTCTGAGCTTTGATGCCCGGATTTGGAAAAATCGGGGTTAAAACGCTTTTGCACTGGCTAAATCAGTGACACAATGGGAAAATCGGCTGATAATGCCCATAGCTTTGGGATCTGCGCCAGTATCGAATCAGGGGTAAATGTCCACAAAAGTCTCTACGATCTCCGAGCAATCTCAAGGCCCCAGCGGATTCATAGAGCTGGGCGGTGAGATGTTCCTCGTTGATTACGGCAAGATTTGCGCTGCCGATGGCAATCAATGCGGCTATTTGTTTGAAGACGGCTACCTGAAAGGTAATTTCGGACCACTGACCGAGAAGCACGGTCTGGTAGCAATCGATGACATCGAAGGATGCATTTTTCGCGGCATCGACTCCTCCGGAATGGAGTTGGATCTGCCTGGAGTGCGCGTTGGACCGGATGGAACCCTGAAGTACAACGGCGTGGTTCTGACTGTGATCAATGGTCGAATTGCCACTCAAGATCACCGCCTGGTGGGCGAGTTTGATGATGACGGCGAAGTCTATGTGCGCGATCGCGAGATGAAAGAGCCGCGCCGAAAATTGGACGAGAATACTCAGCTCAATTCCTATTTCGAAGGAAACAAGTCCGATGGATCAGCCTGGACTCACGAATTCGGCCGTCCTCTCTATCGGAAGAATCTCTCCTATTCGGATAACGAGATAATTCGCTATTTCGACGATTTCGATAAGTTGAATACACCGCAAAAGCAGTATGTCATGGAAAGCATGCGGCTTTGGGCATCTTGCGGGCTCTTGCAAATCGTAAGAAAGAGCGAGGGGGTCGCGCAATTCGGTAATGTGAGGCATGGTGCTGCCGGTGTCACCGGTGTCAGGCACGGCAATGTCACTCTCGACAAAGAAGAGTTCGAGAAGGAAATTATGCTGTACAAGCGCTTCGGCCCGCTTGCAGTAATAGCGATTCGCTTGCAGCCGTATGTTGAGGTGCGCGTCAATCTGGTGGTTTCGCACGAATTCGGTCACCAACTGGAATTCGTTCTTTCTCAAGCCACGCAAACATTGATAACCGAGCTGTACGAAAAGCACAAGCAGAAGAGCGGACGTCACTATCCGCTGCCGAACGGCTACGAAGGATACGCCGAGGTACTCACTCCTCAGCAGGTGCACCAACGTGTCTTTATTTCCGGATATGCGCGAACCAGCATGCACGAGTATTGGGCCGAATGCGTAGCAGCGTTTTCGGTAAGAGATAGCCGAAAGATGCTCAAAGAACTGGATCCTGGTGCCTATGCCATTCTTCGCGAGGTGGTCACCAATCCCTCAAAAATGATCAGGCCGGTTTTTCGAGAGCAGATAATGGATCTGCAAACGAGCCTGCGAATCGGCGGAGAGTACACGGAAGAATTGATTGCCGACTGACGAAAAAGACAGTTCAATGCGAATCGAAACTAAAGTCAGAAATGTCGGGCGAGTTTACAAAAACCGCAGTATTGCGTTGTTTTGTGCCGTTAGCTTGGGCTTGTCTTGTTGCGCCCCGGAAGTCTCTGCCGCACCAAAGCAATTAGAGCCTGTTCTCAAGGCGATAGATCCGTCCGAAGCGAAAATGGATACTTCCGCTCCGGCGCCGCAAGCGCAAAATCCCAATCCGCTCGGGCGCATCAATGGGCAGCCTGTCAGTCGCGGCAATCAGCTCAATCGGGGCGACGTCAATCCTCAGGGGGCGGAGCAAGCAGACGGACCGAATTATAAATACACGCCGTATGAGTCGCCGGATTATTCCAATTCACCCCCGCAATTTCCATCCGATTCGCAAATTCCCGAGTTCGGAAAACCGCTCCCTGAGTCGACCAGAGGCTCAGCGGGCAGTGCCAACGGCGACGCCTGGACAACTAATCGCACAGTTCCTGCGCCTGCCGCTTCTTCTTCGGCAAATTCGCCGGAAGAAATCCGCGTCACAAAATTGGAGCAGCAGGCCTTTGGATCGACGTATCCCGAGCACGAAGTAGATGATCGCCTTGATCATCTGGAAAAGGAGATTTTTGGTGCGCCTACTCAAGCACCTGCGCAGGACAGACTGGCGCGCCTGGAACAAAAACTGAGCATGAAGAGTGCGTTCGGGCAGACCCCTTCTGCGACCTCTCTGGCGCAAGGCTCGATTCCTCAAAAGGCGGTGACCAGCATGTATCCGCCTAAGAATGCTTCCCCTGGCGCCTCTTCGGCTGGGCAGGCGATGCCCCAGTTGAGGGCGGAGACACCTCAAATGGCAGCTGTCCCTCCATCACCGCCGAGCAATTTCGGCCAGTATCAGCAAGGCGGCGGTCAAAACTATGCCGGTCCTTCAGGAAACCCACAAATAGCCTATGTTCCACCTGCGCAAACCGCGCCGCCGCAAGCCGCCTTCGGAGCGCCTTCCGGGGGCTTCCAGCAGCAAGGTCCGGCCGGTTCTTTCAATCAGGTGCCGGCGCAGCAGCCCTGGCGTTCCGGAGGCACTCCGGCATCCGGAATGCCTCAGCAGCCGCAAGCCTCACCCAACTGGCAGATGCCTCAACAATCCTATCAGCAGCCGCAATATCAGCCGGCTCCGCAACAGTATCAGCAGCCGCCGCAATACCAGCAGCAGTATCAACAACCTCAGTATCAAGCACCTCAGTATCAGCAGCCGCAATACCCTCCGCAGCCGTATCAGCAACCTCCACAACAATACGCTCAGCCTCAGTATCAGCAACCACCGCAATATCAGCAGCCCTATCAGCAGCCCTATCAACAGCCTTATCAGCAGCCGTATCAACAGCCGCCGCAAAGTCCTCAGTATGGTTATCCGGCCCCACAATACGTGCAGCCGCCGTCATACCAGCAGCCGCCGTATCAACCGCCTCTGCAGCCGGCGCAGTATCCTCCGCCGGCACAACAATACCCTGCTTACGGGCAGCCGATTTATACGTCGACTATGCCTCAGGGGTCCGGCAATGGCGCACCGCCCGCGGTGAAGGCGACGCCACCCGCGCCGAAAACTCCGCAAGCGATGGCCCCTGTCGGCGTTAATGCAAATATCGCTCAGTCTGACTATTTTGCCGTGGTCAAAGGCATGCCTTACGATGAGAAAGCCGGAGATTATCTGGCTTCGATTTGGAGACCGCCCGGTATCTCCAGCGCCAGATTCAGCCGTTTTCCGCTGAAACTGCGCCTGCCTCAATCCTCGCCTGAATCATGGCGAAAATATCTCGACGAAACGATCAAGAAGTGGGGCAGTTATATTCCGCTCAAGGTGGCTTCAGCAAACGAACCTGCCGATATCGAGATCACTTGGGAGAATCATTTTGCCGACAATAGACTTCTGGGCATTACGCGTTTGCAGATTTTGCAAGGGCACATGCAAGTGCGCATTTATCTTCTGCGACCCACTTTCTATCCTCCGGATGTGCCAGAGCGTATTTTGAAGAATGTCGCCATGCACGAGATCGGACACTCCGTCGGTCTGTTTGGACACAGCGATAATGCTCAGGACGTTATGTATGCGGGCGAGCTTTTTTCCGGCAAAGGAAAAGCGGCGCTCGCCAAGCCCGGCAGCATCACTCAGCGCGACTTGAATACTTTGAAAAAAATCTACGAATGTCCGCCCATGGGTGCGAATGTCAGCACTTCCAAGCCCATGGAATGGACCTCGCGATTCTAAGTCGTTCTCTTTGAAACGTCGCGCTATGGCATTGCGCCGCGGATCTTGCTGTGCCTGAGCTCGTCCAACAAGCAATATGAATCGCTGAAAATGTCCAGAGGGCGGGCTATGCAGCTTAATTCCCTTGATTTATTATTTGCGGCTCAGGATCGCAAAGCCCGTCAGGTGGACAATTTGAGTGCTTATAAAGGAGCTCCGCCATGTCTTTTGAGAACAAAGAGATAACGATTGCGCATAGTCCGGATTCCGACGATGCCTTCATGTTCTACGCCCTTGCCAAGGACAAAATTGACACCAAGGGATTGAAAGTTAATCAGGTCTTGAAAGACATTCAGTCGCTCAATCAGGATGCCATCAACGGCAAATACGAGGTCTCCGCGATTTCATTTGCTGCCTATCCGTTGGTCTGCGACAAGTACGCTCTTATGCCTTGCGGAGCCAGCATGGGCTTCAAGTATGGTCCTATGGTCATTGCCAAGCCTGGCGTGAAGAAAGAAGACCTGAAAAATCTGACGGTCGCTATTCCCGGAAAGCTGACCACCGCTTTCTTGACGATGAACATGTGGATGCCCGGACTGAAGACAGTTGAAGTTCACTTTGATCAAATTCCGGAAGCTGTCAGAGATGGAAAGGTTGATGCCGGCTTGATTATTCACGAAGGTCAATTGACTTATCAAAGCATGGGTCTCGAGAAAATCGTTGACCTTGGCGAATGGTGGTTTGAAGAAACCGGCTTGCCACTGCCCCTCGGAGGCAATGTCGTCCGCAAAGATT
>JAIETE010000242.1 GCA_019745505.1 Candidatus Obscuribacterales bacterium
TTGTTGGCTTAACTTTGATTCTGGTGGACACATGGTAAAGATTGAGACCCAAAGGCTCATTTTGCGCGAGTTTGACGACGAAGACTGGGTCTGTGTTCATGCCTATGCTTCGGATCCTGAGGTCTCTAAGTACATGGAATGGGGACCAAACACTGAAAAGGAGACGAGGAATTTTGTCAAGGGGGCTCGACACTTTCGGCGCGACGACCCGCGAAGACACTATGAGCTGGCGATTTACCACAAAGAAGACAAGAGATTGGTCGGTGGTTGCGGCCTGACTATATTTGACCCTGGTCTCAAGCAAGCCGCCCTCGGTTACACATTGCATCGCAATTATTGGAATAAGGGCATAGCGTCTGAAGCTGCGGCTGCCCTGATCCGATATGGTTTCGAACAACTGGGGCTGCACAGAATTCATGCGTCTTGTGACGTGCTGAATATCGGTTCTGCTGCGGTAATGAAAAAGTGCGGAATGCGGCAAGAAGGGCATTTTCTCGAGGAGCGCTTGATTAAAGGGCATTGGCGAGACACCTACCTGTATGCAATCTTGTCCAGTGAGTGGCGCGCCAAGCAGGTTTTGAAAAACCTGAGCGCGGAACAGGGGAGTGGAGAAGAGAAATGAAAACAGGTAGCGCAGCAATTGATCTCGCTGTTGATTGGTTGAGAGACTGCAAATTTCTCTTTGTTCTCACGGGCGCCGGCGTGTCGAAAGAGAGCGGAATACCGACTTTCCGCGACGCGCTTGAAGGGCTATGGTCCAATTACAATCCCGAGGAGCTGGCTACGCCGCAGGGATTCAAAAACAATCCTGCACTGGTTTGGCAATGGTATGATTCGCGCCGTCAAAAAGTGAAAGATGTAGAGCCGAACCAGGGGCATTTTGCCCTTGCCGAATTGCAAAAGCTTGTTCCCAATTTTTTTCTCTGCACTCAGAATGTCGATGGACTGCACATTCGAGCAGGCAGTACGCAGGTAGTCGAAATCCACGGCAGTTTATCGCGATTCAAATGTTTCGATAGAGAGCATGAGGCGCTCGATGTTCCTTACGATTTGAAAGAGCCTCCTCGGTGTGAGTGTGGCTCATTGATTCGACCGGCGGTTGTCTGGTTTAACGAAGCGATGCCCGAGAAGCTTCTGAAAGAATCGTTTGCCGCAGCGGGAAAAGCAGATGTCGCCCTCGTCGTTGGTACTTCCGGTTTGGTGCATCCAGCCGCTTCTTTACCCTATATTGCCAAGCAAGCGGGCGCCAAAATTATCGAAGTAAATCCTAATCGCTCAGAACTGACGGAGTCGGCAGATCTGTTCCTTGCCGGTCCTTCCGGCGTAGTGTTGCCGCAGCTGGTGGAAAAGTTGAAGGCGGCTGTTTAGCTTCTATGCACCCTCTGAAGCTTTTGCCCTCCGCTTGCCGAGAAGTTGAAGTTTTGGCGCTCTTTCTACTCCGACCAAAAGTTTTTCATCGCTGAGTTTTGTCGCTGCGATTCTAATCATCCAGGCTGAAGCTGCAAGCGTAATAATTGTGGCGATGCTTATTTCAAATGCATCGGCTTTTCCGTCAAGAGCTTGCTGTACCACGTAGACCGAATTGACGACTGGAATGTAGAGCATCACACCTTCCAGCGATTTCAGGGTCATGATGTAACGAACGATTCCATTGAGTACCACCATGTAAATCAATGAATATCCACGTGCTTGCTGAGCGATCCGGTAGTAGCAGGAAAACAAAATCGATGTGGCGGTTACCGAAATTGCAATGGGAACCGTCAGCAGCATCAGCCAGAAGACCGTTTCCGGCGGAACTGTAACGACAAGATTGTGCATCTTCAATCTGTCGACAATCTCATCGAGAGAGAATGCCCAGGAAAGAGAAAACAGCCCGGCCAGCACGGGAAGCAATGAGATGCCGGACACTACGAATAGCAGCGAGTAGAGAATACTGGAACGCTTGATTGGCAGAAGCAATAATTGGGCAAGACGTTTGTTTTCGCGTTCCATGGTGATTCCACCGATGGCACCGCCGATGGCGACGGTCGTAATGAAGAAGAGAATTACCGTGGGCAGCGTTTCACTAAGTGGGGCTGCTCCCTTGCGCTCCACATCAGCGATTCCTTTGTAATTGACCTTGGGAACGGCATCCGGATAATTCTCAACTCCCACGCGTTTCAGCTTTGTTCTCAGCATTTTCATCTGACTGCTGCTCATTGCTGCCGCTACTTCGACAGCCCAGGTTATTGTTCCTTCCGAATGCGAGTCGTAGAAAACATCAATAGTCGGTTTCTCTTCGAGATTTTTCGGTTCGAGTTTCGAAGATTCCGGCAGTACGACGACTATGTCGTATACGTCGCCGTCTATCGCTTTGATAGGATCCAGGTCGAAAAGCGAATTGACTTCTAGTTCTTTTCTCTCTTTCAGGAGATCTCGGACAAGTTCGACATCACCTCTGACACCGACCTTACCTTTCGTGTTGGAAAGTTGATCTTCAATCAAAGCAGCGGAGATTTCGGTGTTGCCGAAAAGAGAAAACATCGGAAAAAATACTGAGCAGAAAACAATGAAAAGACCAAGCGACTTGAATTCGCGAAGTGTCTCGATGATCTCTTTTCGCATCAGGGTCAGAATTTCATGACCCATTGTTTTCGTTGCCCCCGACAACAGCAAGGAAAATTTCTTCCAGGTCGTTTTTTCCGTATTTTTCTTTCAATTCGGCCAGTGTGCCCATGGCGAGCAGCTTGCCCTTGTTGATAATGCCGATGCGATCGCAAAGCTTTTCGGCTTCGCTCATGATGTGAGTGGAGAAAAGCACGCATTTGCCCATCTCGCGGCACTGTCTTACCAATTGGTACACGGACTGCATGGTGGGCACGTCGAGACCGCTTGTCGGTTCGTCCATGATAACGACGGGCGGGTCATGCACGAGAGCCCGCGCAATCGCCACGCGCTGTTTCATGCCGGTCGAAAGCGCCTGGCATCGCGTGTCGGCGAAGGATGACATATCTAGTAATTTGATCAGTTCTTCGATTCTTGCCGAGAGTTTTTCTTTCGGATACTTCGACAATTTGCCTACAAAAGCCAGGGTTTCTCGGGGCGTCAACAAGTCGTACAATGCCGCATCAGATGAGACGAATCCGAATTGCGCACGCACGCCTTCGGGGTTTGTCGAGACGTCGAATCCGTTCACCTCTACTTTGCCATCATCGGGCTTGAGAATCGTGGTGATAATCATCAATGTTGTTGTCTTGCCGGCGCCGTTCGGTCCCAGCAAACCAAAGACTTCGCCTTTTTTGCATTCAAAGGAAACGTCGTCGACAGCAGGGAATTCGCCGCGCTTGCGATCGTAAAACCATTTTTTTACACCGTCTGCGCGAATAGTCAATTGCCCTTACTCTGCACGGATTTTGTCCGCCGCTGCCACGGCCATCTGAAATGCGTTTCGCCAGCCAGGATGAACGACTCTTGCCCTAAGCGAAAGGCTGTCAGGTGTACTGCGACGTATATTAGCAGCATATTCTCGGCAATTGTGATGAAGACCGGCAATGGAGAGTGGGTTCCGGCACTGGCTGATTTGATGA
The DNA here is from genome assembly GCA_019745505.1 of Candidatus Obscuribacterales bacterium. Lineage (GTDB taxonomy): Bacteria > Cyanobacteriota > Vampirovibrionia > Obscuribacterales > Obscuribacteraceae > QKMZ01. Next base: position 3,567 of record JAIETE010000242.1, read on the forward strand.
CAAGGAGCAGATTCATTATCGGAATGAAAGCGGTCTGCCAGTTGAGAGCCTGATCCGGTGCCAGGGCGAAGATGGAAACACCGACCATGCCCAAGCTGGAAATAAGCAGTATCGATTGCGCTTCTTTGGTTGTGCGCGTCAAACTGCATAAGAGAAGTAGGGTGCATGACGACAGCAGAATGTCAAGCAATGAACAGGTGACGATCAGCCCGACGGCAGTCGGCGATATCGACTGAATGATGCCCTCGACTGTTGCGCGGACGCTCGGCAATCGAATTACCAGGCTGGTTACGACGAAGAAAGCAAGCAGCGCCACGCCGATTGAGTTTACGAAAACCGAGAGCAGCGCCATGAAGGAAACCGCTATGGCTTTGCCAAGAACAAGAGTGTTCCAGCTAATCGGCAAAGTTAAGGTCGCTTTCAGTGTTTTCAAATCGCGCTCTTGCGCCAACATGAAAACCGCAGGTGATACCGCGGACGAACGGGCATTAGATAGAAGAAAAAATATGCCGAGCAATGTGCCGAATCGAAGCAATGGCGCATAAGTTTCTGCAAAGCGCGCATCAATCTGCGGAAATTTCTCCGTCGACTGCATGGCGCTGATATCGCGAAGTCGCACGTCCAGCGGTTCTAATTCTTCTCTGGGCAACCCATGGCCGACCAGAGTCTTGGTCAATTGCTTCTTCTCTTCGGCCTCGAGCGTATCGGCGATAAAGCGAATTGGCTCGGCGGCAGAGGATGCTGATTCGTCGTAGTGAATCTCCAATTCCCCGGTTGCCGGCACGGAAGATAAAGACGCCGTAACCGTCTCTTTGCGAACAGCATCGTCCGGGTTTTTCAGCGGCACCAGCTTGATGCGCCCGGTCGCCTTGAGGATTTCGACGACGCGATTGACATTCTCCGGCGGGGACTCCGGGATAGCGATCTTATATATCTGCGTCTTTTGATTGGCAACCACCCAGGCGCTGTACACCCCGGCTCCGATCATTAGTACCGGATAAAGAACCATCGGTATCAGGACCGAAAAGATGAGAACATCGGGCACGCGAAAGATATATACAAGCTCTTTTCGTACGACGATGAGCAGATCGTGGAGAAAGTCATTCATTTCTATAGACCATTCTCACAACTTGCCGCATCACTCTTCATTCCGTCTGAATGCCACATTCCAAAAACCTAAAACTTTTTGCTAACAAACATGTTACGCAGAATGCGTCATTTAATCTATGGAGCGCGATCTCACAGGCTCAATGTTTGCGAGGTTGAAGCAATGCGTTGCATATGCAGTATAGCCGGTACGCTCATAAGACAATCTATCGATCAGGATCACTAGCCAGAGACGCAGTTCGAGTGTAATTTTAAGGTGTCGTTATCCCAATACGGGCGATCTTCAATAGATCAAAGCTGAGCATTCAGCAACTGCCAGGGATTCGTTGCAAGGACAAACTCGATAACTTCGCAAGTTAGTTTTTCTGCGCAATGAGTCTGGTGGGGGAAGTGTGGTGCAATTCCACCGCTGTCCCGCAACTGTGATCGAAACAAGCGAACTAGAAAGCAAGCGCAGTTTTGAAAGTCAGACTACCCACCTGGATGCTTCTACATGACACCTCCTCGCGGCAAGGAGTGATGAGTCAAAAAGGAGAAGTTTCACTTCTGCTTGGACCATCCTTCTGGTTCCGTGGGCCGGGAGGTTTTTCTTTTTCACGCCGACAAGAACTTGGAGTCGATTCATGAGTCAGACAACTACAGCAGCGAAGTTTACGGAAGCCGTCAACAAAGATCTGGCGCTCTATAGAGTAGTGCGCAGAAATGGCAGCGTCGTTGATTTCGAACCTTCGAAAATTCAAGTCGCAATGACAAAGGCGTTTCTTGCTGTAGAAGGCGAAGCCGGTGCCGAGAGCTCGCGCATCAAAGATATTGTCGGCAAAATCACCACTCAAGTTGTCGAAACTCTCATGAAGCGCTTGCCCGACGGTGGCGTTTTGCACATCGAGCATATTCAGGACCAGGTTGAAATCGGTCTGATGCGTTCTGGCGAACACGAAGTGGCCCGTGCTTACGTTCTTTATAGAGAGGAACGCACCAAAGAGCGTATTGCCAAGCAGGGTGAAGATGGCATCGAACATGCGATCACTGTGATTGGCGCCAACGGCAAAGCCAAGAAATTGGACGTGTCCGAACTCAATTCGATGATCAAGGACGCCTGCGAAGGTCTCGGCGAAGCCGCTTCTCCTGCCAACATCGTCGAATCTACTCTCTCGTCGCTTTATGACGGAGTCAGCGAAGCGGAAGTAATGAAGTCGGCAATCTTCACTGCTCGCACCTTGATTGAAAAGGATCCTGTTTATTCATACGTAAGTGCTCGCCTGCTGCTCGAGCAAATCAGAGAGGAGATTCTCGGTGAGCGCGTTGCTCAAAAAGACATGGCTGAAAAGTACGCTGCGTACATGCCTGTCTACATCGACAGAGGCATTACAGCCGGGCTGCTCGATCCAAGACTTGCCCAGTTCGATCTCGAAAAAATCGGCAAAGCAATCAAGCCGGAGCGCGATCTGAAATTCCAATATCTTGGCCTGCAAACTCTCTACGATCGGTATTTGCTCCACACCAACGGCAAGCGCTTCGAACTGCCGCAAACCTTCTGGATGCGCGTCGCCATGGGACTTTCAGTTAACGAAGTGGACAGAGAAGACCGAGCGATTCAGTTCTACGAAGTGCTTTCGAGCTTTGACTTCGTCTCCTCTACACCTACACTTTTCAATTCCGGCACCCATCGCCCGCAACTTTCATCTTGCTTCCTCACAACCGTCAAAGATGATCTCGCCGGCATTTACGATGCCCTCAAGGAGAATGCCCTCCTCTCCAAATTCAGTGGCGGACTGGGCAACGACTGGACACCGGTGCGCGCGCTCGGCGCTCACATCCACGGCACCAACGGCAAGAGCCAGGGCGTGGTTCCTTTCCTCAAGGTCGTAAATGACACCGCCGTCGCAGTCAACCAGGGCGGAAAACGCAAAGGTGCAGTTTGCTGCTACCTGGAATCCTGGCACCTCGACATCGAAGAGTTTCTCGAACTGAGAAAGAACACCGGTGACGATCGCCGCCGTACGCACGACATGAACACAGCCAACTGGATCCCTGACCTGTTCATGGAACGCGTCATGGAAAATGCTGCCTGGACTTTGTTCAGTCCTGACGAAACTCCGGATCTGCACGAAGTCTACGGACAGAAATTCAAAGAAGTCTACGAAGCCTATGAAAGAAAAGCCGATGCCGGCGAAATCAAAGCGTTCAAGCGCGTACAAGCCGTAGACATCTGGCGCAAAATGCTCTCAATGTTGTTTGAGACAGGACATCCCTGGATCACTTTCAAAGATTCATGCAACCTGCGCAGCCCTCAACAACATATCGGTGTCGTACACAGCTCCAACCTCTGTACTGAAATCACCCTCAATACGAATGAGAACGAAATCGCTGTCTGCAACCTTGGTTCCGTCAACCTGACAGCACACATGATCAACGGCGCGCTCAACGTGAAAAAGTTGGCGAAGACAGTTCGCACAGCTATGCGCATGCTCGACAACGTAATCGAGATCAACTATTACAGCGTCGGCAAAGCTCGCAATTCCAACCTCAAGCATCGCCCCGTCGGTCTTGGCATTATGGGCTTCCAGGATGCCCTCAACATAATGAAGATTCCTTATGCTTCCACCGAAGCAATGGAATTTGCAGATGCTGCTCAGGAAGCAGTCAGCTACTACGCAATTCTCGCCAGCAGCGAATTGGCTGTGGAGCGCGGAACCTATGCGACATACAAAGGCTCCCTCTGGGATCGCGGTATTCTCCCGCAAGACAGCATCGACCTCGTAGACAACGCACGTTCGTCCGCTGTCGAAGTCGATCGCACCAGCCGTCTCGATTGGAAACCGGTACGCGAACACATCGCCAAACACGGCATGCGCAACAGCAACTGCCTGGCGATTGCTCCTACCGCCACCATCTCCAATATCGCCGGCGTCAGCCAATCAATCGAACCTACATTCCAAAACCTCTACGTGAAATCCAACCTGTCCGGCGACTTCACCGTGGTCAACGAATACATGGTCGAAGAACTGAAGGCTCGTGGCTTGTGGGATGAAGTAATGGTTCATGACCTCAAATACTTCGATGGCTCTCTCAAGAACATCGAGAGAGTTCCGCAAGAAGTAAAAGATGTTTTTGCCACCGCGTTCGAAGTTGAGCCTCAATGGCTTATCGAAGCCGGATCGCGCAGACAGAAGTGGATCGACCAATCGCAAAGCCTCAACCTGTACATGTCCGAGCCCAGCGGCAAGAAAATGGACACAATGTACAAACTGGCATGGCGCAAGGGTCTCAAGACCACCTATTACCTGCGTACTTTGAGCGCAACCACGGCCGAGAAATCGACAATTACAACCGGCGCACTCAATGCCGTGTCCAACGCACCGAAAGCAGAAGTGCCGGCAACGGAAGTTACCTCTGTAAGTGTTTGTCTCTTATCTGATCCGGAATGTGAGGCTTGCCAGTAAAAACCGAGTACTTGTAGAAACCCATTAACGCTGAGGACCCCTAATGCTGTCATTTGATGACGATTTCACACCGCCAGATCAACAGAAAACAGACGCGCTTGCTGCAAAACCCGTGCAACCGGCTCAGCCTGTTCCCCAAGTACAACCGAAACAACAGACTCAACAAGTACAGCAAGTTCAACACGCGCCAGAGCATGTTATGACACAAGCTCAAACGCTGGCTCAGCCTCAAGTCGCTGCTCAAGCAACAGCTACGGCAACGCCTCAAACTCCTCAGCAAGTCAATTCGATTAGCTTTGCCCCGGACGATGCGCAAGGTTCCGGAGTCACAGGTCTGGAGACTATCGCTTTCAATGCCAAGCGCTTGAGAGTCGACGACAAACGCATCATCAACTGCCGCGCCGACCTTAACCAACTTGTACCTTTCAAGTATGAATGGGCCTGGAAGAAATACATGGATTCCTGCGCTAATCACTGGATGCCGCAAGAAATCAGCATGGCTCGCGATATTGCGCTCTGGAAAGATCCCAACGGTTTGACCGATGACGAGCGTTTGATCGTCAAGCGCAACCTTGGTTTCTTCTCGACAGCGGATTCCCTGGTGGCAAACAATCTCGTGCTGGCGATCTACCGCCACATCACCAATCCGGAATGCCGCCAGTACCTGCTGCGCCAGTCGTTTGAAGAGGCTGTTCATACGCATGCTTATCAGTATGTGATTGAGAGCCTTGGTCTTGACGAAGGCGAAATCTTCAATATGTACCGTGAAGTGCCTGTCATTCATGACAAAGATGCCTTCGAGTTGCAATTCACGCAAGAATTGGCCGATCCGAATTTCCAAACAGGAACTCCGGAAACCGATCAGCGCTTCCTGCGCAACTTGATCGGATACTACGGAATTATGGAAGGCTTGTTCTTCTACGTAGGATTCGTTCAAATGCTTTCCTTCGGTCGTCAGAACAAAATGACCGGAGCCTCCGAACAATTCCAATACATCTTGCGCGATGAGTCGATGCACCTCAATTTCGGTGTCGATCTGATCAACCAGATCAAATTCGAGAATCCGCATTTGTGGACTCCCGAGTTCGAGAAAGAGATAGTCGAGCTTTTCGACCAGGGGCTGGAACTCGAATACCGCTACGCAGTAGACACCATGCCTCGCGGCGTTCTCGGTCTCAATGCCGGAATGTTCTCAGAGTATTTGAGATTCATCGCCAACAGAAGAATGAAGCAGATTGGTCTGCCTGGAAAATATGACAGTGCGAAGAATCCATTCCCGTGGATGAGCGAAATGCTCGATCTGAAGAAAGAGAAGAATTTCTTCGAAACGCGCGTTATCGACTATCAGACTGGCGGGGCTCTTTCCTGGGAATAGATCCTAGCCGTCGATTGTAAACAGAGACCAGAACGTATTCGTCTATGTTCTGGTCTCCTTTGTTTTGCACCCAATCAAATTGCGTTTTGGCTTCTGCATATTTTTTGTTTTGCAAGAGGTAGATTCCTAGAAATAGCCGATCTCTGGTTTCGGTATTGCCGGCAGCCGATGATTTGAGCATTGATGGTTGATCTTTCTTGCCGATGAGAAATTCGAGAATCGGCACGGTATTTGCTGCATTCATTCGCTGAGAAGCGGACCTCAATGTTTCGTCCGCCTCCTTGGGCTGACCATTCTCGCGCAATGTCAGCACCAGCAGGCTGGCTGCGTAGGAAGAAGATCTTCCATTCCACTTGGAGAGTTTCAAAAAATTGCGCAAGTCATCTATGCCCGCAGGCAGATTCTCCATTGCGATTCTGAGCATGGCACGGTCATAGTATGGTGCCGGCTGCGAGGGAATGGTGGCGATGATTTTGCTGTATCGAGCGCTCTCTTTGATCAATTCTTCTCTGGTTATGGCTTTTGTAGTTCTGTGCATGGTGTTGCTGGTTTGTCCATCAGCAAAGCTGAGCTCCAGATTGCCGCGCATCGCTTCGACCGCACTTTTGATGCGATAGATCGATTTATCGTTGGGGGCTATGGAGAGCGCCGTTTCCAGGTCTGCGTCCGCCGCTTCCAGGCTGTGAAGCTTGGCGTACATCTGCGCTCTATGAACGTAGAAAGATGCTAAATTCGCATTGATGCTGATTGCTTCGTTCTCCGCTTTGATAGCCTCGCTGTATCTCTTCAAATCGTAAAAACACATCGCGCGGTCGTCCCAGGCATGTGGATTTTTTTTATCCAGCTTGATTGACTTGTCCAGCTCGAGAAGCGCTTCGCGCGGTTGTCCCAGCCCGATGTAACATAGACCTCTAAATCTGAATTCTTCAGCCGTCTTGGCCGGCAATTTGAGGATGCGCCTCAAATATGGTGCGCCTTCTTTTAGACGATGAGAGTTGTAGTAAATCAATCCCATGCGCATGAGAGCCTTGCTGTCGCCCGGCCGCATTTTCTCTTGCTTCTTGGCCATTACGAGCGCGTCATCGTAATTTTCTTTATTCATGTAGCAGTCAGCCATTCCGCCATAGGCTTCGAATAGATTCGGGTCAGACGCCACAGCTTTTTTGAAATACTCGATTCCTTTCTCTAGTTTGTTGGTATTGAGGCAGACGATTCCTTTTTCCGATAGGAGCACGGCATTCTTCGGGTTGAGTCGCAAAGCATCGTCGACAAGACATTCTCGGTGAAAGACTGTCTCAACAAACTCATTCTCCGGGTCATTTCTGACCACGGCGGCACGTCTCATATCGGCTTCAGCTTTTCGATGCTCGCCGAGCATTTGATAAGCCTTCGCCCTGCCCTCGTAGGCTTCCGCAAGATGCGTGGTCTGTTGAATTGCTGCGTCGAAATCTTTGATGGCCAGTTCTGGCTTCTTCTGCCGGAGATAGACTCTTCCTCTATTGCACCTGGCCTTCGGTGATACAGTGAATGCTTTCATTGCCAGATTGAAATCGTCTATCGCCTTCTGGTCTTCTCCGATGCTGCCATACGCAACGCCTCTTGCTGTGCAGGCATTGATGACATACATATTGTGGTTTTTGATTTCGAAATATTCTTCGACCTTCCTGACCTTGGCCATCACCGCCACAGTATTTTGATACTCAGAACTCCAGCTATTCGAAGATTGCTTGATCGCTTTTGTAAGAGGAACGAGTGCTTCTTCGAATTTTCTAGCATGCAGCAATCTCAGCCCATCCCCCAGCCAAAACTTCTCTTCAGCGAGCACCGGCGAAACTGATATCGCCATTGATGCAATCAGCGAGATGATTAGGCTAGATAATTTTGCCACTCTGATCAATTCTTCTTATCATTGCCGCCAGTATTCTTGAGTTCCATCTTCTTACTGTACACTGATACGAGGACAAATTCGTCAATTGCCCGGTCTCCATTTTCGGCCAGCCATTTGATTTCCCTTCTGGCGGCTGGCAATTGTGAGCGCTGAAAGAGATCGATTGCGTACAGAATACGCACTCTTGTCTCGTCACGCGAACCTTTGACCGCAGCAAGCATCGATGCTTCAGTCAGCCGTCCGAGCAAATATTGGAGAAATTGAGTCTGAGCTCCCTTTTCGATTTTGACTTTGGCTTGTTTTAAAATCTCCTGAGATGCGGCTGTTTGACCACTTTCGCGCAGCAAAAGAGCGAGCATGGACACGGCATAGGATGAAGTCTTCCCGCTCCAATGCGAGTATTTTAGAAAAGCTCTCAAATCCGCTATCGCACTCTTTAGATTGCCAGTGGCTGCATACAGAATTGCCCGGTCGTAATGCGGCGCCGCTATATTCGGTGACATATCTATGACTTGCGTATAAGACGATATTTCAGACAAGATCTGGCTTTGCTCTACCGATTTCTTTGTTTTGAATCCGGAACTGGCTTGAGCCTCCAGCATGGCGGATTCCAAATTGCCGCTCATGGCTTCCACGTCTCGAGTATCCAGGTGTATTGTTTCGTCTTCTGGTTTGAGAGTGCTTGCTTTTTCCAAATCGATAAGGGCCAGCTCCATATTGTCCAGGCACTTATAGCAATATGCCCGAATCTGATACCCCTCAGCTCTTCTGGGAGAGAACTCAATCGCTTGATTGGCTGCGTCGATTGCTTCATGAAATTTGGACATCTTAGAAAGGCATTGAGCTTTCAAAATGTACCCCTGCCCATAATTTGGCGAGAGCTTCAGCGCTTGTTCGCTGTCAGCAAGCCCACCTTTGGGGTTGCCCATCTTCATCTTTATGCTGCCGCGGCATCGCCAGTAGTTTGGATTGTCAGGCTCCAATTTCAATGCGCGCTCATAGCATTCAAGCGCCTTCTGCTTCTGGTTCCAGAGTGAATGCATGACACCTTTGTTGTACCAAAATCTAGGAAATGTCGGATCAAGCCTCACTGCTTTCTCTAGCATTGGTTCAGCTTGTTTGAAATCTCTCGAGTCAACATAAACACCTGCCAACCCCGCCCATGCGGCCGCGCAGTTTGGATCTAGCTGCAATGCTTTTCTGTAGTCAGCTTCTGCACGTTGCTTGTGTTCATCCCAGCTCACGTAGGCGCGTGCACGATAAACATAGGGATTGCGCGGATTCAGCTTTAGAGCCTCTGTCGACACGGCGACCGTATACAAGTAGATGTTGTCTTCTCTAACTCTTCCTGTAAGTGCCCTGACCAGCGCCTGCTCAGCATTCGCTTGTTTGTATTTGCCCTGTGAATTGAATACACCGGCCAAAAGCTTGTGTCCTTCAGCCAATTTGGGATCAATTCTCAGAGCTCTCCTCGCTTGCGCGATAGCTTCTTCGTATTTTCTTTGCTTTAGGAGAAGCCGCCCCGTATTGCACAAATACACAGCTGACTCGGGGAACAGGCTAAGCGCAGCATCGAAGTCTTTTTTCGCCAGAGCGAGCTCTCCCACGGAAGCGTATGCTATGCCTCTTATCGAGAAACTTTCTGCTTTGTTGTTCGCATTGCTTATCAGCGCATCGCAATCTCTGTCGTTCTTTATTTGAGACAAGTACTTCGCTGTTGAATTGAAATCGCTGCCGCAAGGGAGCGAGTACTTTTCGATGGCGATATTGGCCAGTGTGATCGCCTTCTGATATTCGCCCTTGCGGACAAGCTCCTGCTCTTCTTTGAGGAGATCTGGCTTGACCAGCTCGAGAGCGCCGGCAGTGACAGTTGCAGCGGCAAGCAAAACGCCAAGCAATGAAAACAGATATTTACTATTGCGCGCTTTCACTTCGCCTCAGCCGCCTTTTTTTAAATAGACTGGTATTAGTATGCTTTCATCGATTTCCGTATCTCCGTTTTTCTTTATGTCTTCGAGGATGGCGCGCGCTTTCGTTGCACTTCCTTTCTGAAAGAGTTCCATTGCGTAGAACAGCAAATTTCGCGTCCTGTCGGCTTTGCTGAGTTCGCTCTGCAGCAGCGCTTTCTCACTGATTTGTCCCAGAAGATACCTGAGAATCGGCACGCGATGTTGCTGATCGAATTTTGCTTCGGCTCGATGAAGAATTTCCTCCGCTTGCTTGTCATCATGCCCACTGCGGAGAACTATAGCGAGCAATGCCGCGGCGTAGCTGGAAGTCTTACCCGACCATTTTGTCAGGTATAAAAATCTGGCCAGGTCTTTAGAAGCTTGTTGGGGTTTGTCCGAGGCAATTGATATGAGCGCTCGATCGTAATACGGGTCAGGGAGCGATGGTGCGACTGCGATCACGCTGGTATAGGACGACGCCTGCCTATCCATATCTTCTCTTTTGATTGCTTTGCCCGCATCAATCGCTGATTTGCCAACAGCGCGGTCGGCGAGCATGAGCTCCATGTTGCCCCGATGCGCTGCAATCTCGCTGCTGTATTTGCGGGTAAACGTATCTTGCGGAGTAAGTTGAATAGCTCTTTCTAGATCCTGGTCCGCTTTGTCCCAGACTTTCAATTTCATATAAGCTACACCACGATTGTGGTAGGCCTCTTTTGAGTTGGAGTCGAATGAAATTGCTTTAGATGCCGCTTCTATGCATTCACGGTACTTGTTGAAATCAAGCAGGGCCGCTGCTTTCGTTGCGTAAGCATTGGCGTATCGAGGATCAATCGCAATGGCTTTGTCACAATCGTTGATTGCTTGTTGGCTGTGTTTGCCCAAACCAAAGTAAGCCACTGCCCGATTAGTCAGGGCGCAAGGAAACCGGCGATTCAACTTGATGGCGGCATTTGAATACGTTATCGCTTCCTTGTATTTATGGTGTTCTATGAATTGCAGTGCAATCCAGTCATATAGAAACGCGTCCTTTGTGAACCTTTCTGCCATTTGTTTGAGAACGCGAAATGCCTCGGAATCATTTCCGAGCTGGAAAAGCGATTTGACTTCATTTTGATAGGCTATCGACAATTTCGGATCAATCGACCGGGCTCGCCGATAATCTTGAATTGCCGATCTTTGCTCGCTCAATTTCGTCTTGCTTGCTCCCAGCGCATTGATCAAATATGGGTTATTTGGCGCCAAGGTAAGCCCTTTGAGAACCAGGTCGCCGACGAATTTGTGAAAAGACGTATCGAAGCTCTCATCAGGTGGAGGCATTCTTCTTGCTATCTCTGTTTGCTTTAGCGACAGGTCGAGTTGCTTCCTTGCTCTGTAGAGCCTGGCTCTATTCTTGAACGGCTCAATCAGTGTGGGCGAAAATTTTGTCGCCTGGTCGAAGTCTCTCAGCGCCAGCTCCAACTTTCCGAGGCTCAGGTGTCCGTTGCCGCGATTGCAGGCGGCTTTTCCAAATCGCGGATACGCTTGGAGCGCTTTGTCAAAGTCTTCCATGGCTTTTGAAATATTGCCTAGCGTTCCGTATGCCGTTCCTCTCGAGTTGTAGCAAATCGCTATGCTGTACGTTTGATCAGCGATGAAATCGATGTCTTTAATAGATTTAGACTGCGCTGCTCGCTTTGCTGCTGACAGGAAGTCACCGTATTTGGTTTCATCCATGAGGCTGAGCGACTTGGTGAAGTCGTTAATAGATTGCTGATAGCGATTCTGCTCTAAAGATCTGATTCCGCGCCAGTACCAATCTCCGGCTGTGCCTTTAGTATCTTCGCCGCGCGCGAGTACCTGATATGAAAATGCGCAACTGAAGTAAAACGCGAAAAATAAGGCGAAGAGACGTCTACGTTTTGCGTGCACTTTTCTAGTTGTTGCCGTACATATCCGGTGGCTTCAAATCGCCGGTGCCGTCATCATCGGAGCCGACAGGGAAGCCCATCAGGTTGCCGGAGGACAGGAAGAAGTGCTTCCAGGACTGTGCATACCACTTCAGGAAGCCCGGGCGTTTTTGCTTTTTCTGCTTGCCGCTGTTGTTGTTGCTGTTGTTGTCAGTCCCGTTGCCTTGCGCCATGTCGTACTTGTAGGCGTCCTGTACTTTCGGATCGTTGGCGGGATTTCCGCTTGGGCTTGCGGCTTGCGTGCCGGGACTTACATTGGGGCGGTTCGGCAATTGAATGGGATATGTCGATGCGCCGCGCGTGCCGACGGTGGGGTAAATTTGTTTTTGACCCGGATATTCGGGATCAAGGTGAGTAGCTCTGTCGACCGGCACGCTGGCATCTTCCATCGCATCAGGGTCGATATTGGCGCCGGAGCCGAAAAATGATTTTGGATCATCACCGGTGATTGTGCCGCTGTTGCCGTACTCTTCTTTCTGGGCTTGCGCTGGAAGGCTCAAACCTGCGATGAGCAGCGATGTGATTGCAATAACAGAGATTCTTTTCATAAACGGTCTCACGCGGTCGTAACGGTCTTGGCAGCGTTTTTTATAGCATGCCATGGCGCTTATTCCATTAGTGAAAAGACAGACTGGCGGAGAAAACAGGCAAATGGTCAGGATTCTCAGTGCGCTTTGTCTTCTTCTCAATTGCTGTTTGCGCCTGCAAAGGCGCTTTTGAGGGCGTTTTGCCAGCCCGAGTAATCGAGCTTGCGATCTGACTGCGGAGTTACCTTTACATCTTGCTGCCACTGACTCTGGATTTCGTCCAACGAGCTGAAAATGCCGGCGCTCAAACCGGCAAGTGCCGCGACGCCCCAGGCGGTCGACTCCACTTGTGCTGCTCGCACGACCGGAATATTGAGTACGTCGGCTTGAAACTGAATCATGAATCCATTCTTCGTCGCTCCGCCGTCCACGCGCAATTCCGAAACTTGAATTCCGTTTTTGCGCATGTCTTCGACAACATCGCTGATTTGGTATGCCATGGACTCGAGCGCCGCGCGCGCCAGATGCGCACGACCGCTTCCTCTTGTCAGTCCAACGATTGTTCCGCGCACATCTGAATTCCACCAGGGCGAACCAAGTCCGACTAGCGCCGGTACGAAGTAAACACCCTCATTGTCTTTCAATGATGTGGCAAGCGCCTCCGTCTCTTCGCTTGATTCTATGATGCCCAGTCCGTCGCGAAGCCACTGCACTGCAGCGCCTGCCACGAATATGGCGCCCTCAAAGGCATAAATAGGCTTTTCACCCTTCAGCTGCCAGCCTACAGTGGTGAGCAAACCGGTAGTGTGTTTTGGATTGTTTCCAATATTGGCGAGCAAGAAACTGCCCGTGCCGTAAGTGCACTTCGCCATGCCTGGCTCGAAGCACCCTTGACCAAAAAGGGCAGCTTGTTGATCTCCGAGATCTGCAGAAATTGGTGCTGAGAATCCCACCAGATCTTTCTTGATTGTTCCGAAATCTCCGTTCGATGGTATCACCTGCGGCATCATTGATTTGGGCACGCCGATAATTTCGAGCAGCTCATCATCCCACTCCAGGGTCTTGATGTTGTATAGCATCGTGCGTGATGCATTGCTGGGTTCGGTGAAGTGATTTTTCTCCTCCGTGAGGTTCCAAATCAGCCACGTGTCGATGGTGCCGAATAGCAATTTGCCTTCGTCCGCGAGTTTTCGAGCACCATCTACATTGTCCAGAATCCATCTGATTTTAGGTCCGGAGAAGTACGCATCCGGGACAAGTCCTGTTTTGTCTCGCACTACATCAGCGTACTTTTCTTTCACCTTTTCCGCCAAATCCGCAGTTCTTCTGCACTGCCAAACGATCGCGTTGTAGATTGGTTTTCCCGTTTCCTTATTCCAAACTACAGTCGTTTCGCGCTGATTTGTAATTCCGATACTGGCAATGTCGGTCGGCTTTACGTGAGCGTTTTTGACCGCTTCTTTGATGCATTCAACCTGCGTGGCGATGATTTCTTCCGGGTCATGTTCCACCCAGCTTGGCTTTGGAAATATCTGCTTGAACTCTTTTTGTCCAACACCTAAAACACTGCCGGACGGATCAAAGACTATTGCTCTGCAACTGGTCGTTCCCTGATCGATGCTGAGGATGTACTTATTGGACATTTTGAACAAAAGACCTCGACAAATCGCTAACCTGCGAACCTGACACTCTTTTCGGGCGCGGAACGAGAAATGATAGCCGAATTCATACTGTTACGCGTTAGATCTTTGAACAGTCTGTCTAAAATGGAATTGTGGGCAATAACCAATGAGGGATTTTAATGCTCCCCAATCCTCCGGATTCGACACTGAAGAACTGTTGTTCTATTTGCGGGAAACCTTTGGAGTCAGGGCTCATACCAATGCCAACAGCACCCGGTGTTGCAAAAAAACACTGTGAAGGCTGTAACAGTGACGTTTGTGCCGCCCATTTCAGCGACTCGCGGAAGCGCTGTGTTCGATGCACAGCCGGAAAAGACACCTGGTGCAAAATTCCGGAACTGCCAAAACCCTAACCCTACTTGCCTGATGGCGATTAGATAAAACTTGCTCTGGTGTGGGAAAAACCGCCTCACACCTTTCTAATTAATGCGTCTATGATGCATCCAGCCCGAAAATGGAAGCATCCGCACACCGGCGTGTCCAATCCGCCGAATTTACAGGATAGTAAATGCGTAAACCCAAACAGAGATGGCATTTTGAGTTGTCGAGGTTAATCGGCTCATTGCTTCTAGCGGTCTTTTTACCCGCATTGTCGCCGGGTAATTGCTTGCCGGGTGTTTGGGCGCAAGATACGGCTGGGCCTTCGTTTTCAGGTTCGGATACCGGTAGTGTACCGGGTATGGCGGGAGCTTCCGCAGGCTACAGCCACAGTGCTCCCAGTACCTGGGGGCGAGGCGGAGCAGTCGCGGGCGCCTCGGCATCTTTCGTCAATCAACCCGCTGCGGTCGGTTTTGCAGCAGGTCACAGCGGTTATGCCAATGGCGGCAACAATGGTAGCCAATCGGCGGTGAAATTGCCGGCGTCCAATTGCTGCGGAAAACTTACCCGCAACAGTGGCTATTACGCCAACGAATACTCCGGCTACATGGACACCTTTATGCGCAACGCTACAAGCAATGCTTATTCCGGTGCGTCGAATTCCGTCCCTGGGATGAGCACCAGTGGCGGTGGCGCTGGATACGCAAAATACGGACGAGGAATGAACTCAATGCCCGGGCAAATGTTTACTCCGGGGCAAACGAATATTCCCGGTCAGATGAGTATTCCAGGCTCTGTAGCGGTTCCCGGGCAAGTCCCCGGTTCGATCTGAAAGGGCACGGCATTGTTTAGTCATTCGAGTCGATTTTGAATGAGCTTGAGCTTGCACAAGGCAAGGAAAAATCAACTGTAATTAGAGCTGTACAAGCGCTGAAACACAGCGTTACTGCGGCGCAGGTTTCAGCCAGCACAGGCATGCCGCTTGCTCGCACGGTTCAGCTTCTCAATCAAGTTGCCGCCGACACGGACGGCGCGCTCATTGTCAACAATCGAGGAGAGATTCAGTATAAGTTCGCACCCAACTTTCAAGACAGATATTTCACAGACAAGCTGAAGAAAGTGCTCTTCACCGCGGGAATTTTTGCCTTTGAAGCGGGCTTCTATTTGCTTCGTGTTTCCTTCGGCATCATGCTTGTAATGTCCCTGCTGGTCATCGTGCTGCTGTTCATCGCCCTCATCATTGCCGCGTTGGGAGATTCGGGCGGGGGCGGAGATAGTGGTGGCGGCGGAGATATCGGGATTGGAGGCTTGCCCGATGTCGGGCTGTTTGATGTTGCCTCTATTGCCGATGGTTTCGCCTGGCGCTATGGACCTGGGCATCAAGAGAAGCTGTATGAGCTCGAATACAACGACGAGAAGAAAGCCAATTTCTTTCTTGAAGTCTTTTCCTTCCTGTTTGGTGATGGTGATCCGAATTCCAATATCGAGAAACAGCGATGGCAGTACATCGCAAAGCTGATTGTCGATAACGGTGGTGTGGTTACGCAAGAAGAAGTGCAACCGCTTCTGGAAGGCTCAAAGAGCTCCATACTTCCAGTTTTGGTGCGATTCAACGGTCGCCCGGAAGTGACTGAAAATGGTGGAATTGTCTATGTTTTTGCTGAGCTGGCGCAACAGTCTGCGGCGATTCTGGATACTCTGAATTTGCCCAGCGCGTCCGAAACACCGGAAGGAAAAATCCGCAGCAATGTCGGGGCGCGCTATTACGAAATGGTGATTCGTCCACAAGAAGAGGCGATGCGAAACCAGCAGCATCTTCCCGTTGAGCCCAGAAAGGTAAATCTTCAAAAGATTCAGCGTCCTCCATATTTGCAAGAGAGCTTTTGGGAATTCAGTCAGTTTCCCCTTTCGTCCAGTCTGTGGGTGACGACTCTTGCCGCTTTAAATTTGGCAGGCAGCTACTGGTTGTACAAGCATATCGCCACGTCTGCACTGCTGCATCGTTATGCTGCTCTTATAGACTGCTTGCTCGCATATGCCGTCATCTTCGTCGCTCTGCCATTCTTGCGCATCGTCTTCAACTGGTGCGTCAATTCACTCATCGAGCGGCGCAATTCAGAGCGACAGAAAGCTTACGCAGTTATAGAGCGTCCAAACGCTGAGCTGCGCCAAACTATGGCTGCCGGCGCGATGCTCAGGCGAGAACTGGCGCAAACGATTAAACAGCCGAGCCAAATCGTCTATACGACCGAGCGGGAGAATCTCGAGCAGGAGTTTGAGCAACAGGGTTATTAGTGGGCTGAATGGGAAAAGCACCATTCCGAAAGTCTTCCGGCGCCCGTATGATGGCATTCTATATATCATCCAGAAGTGTCGCCCTATGAAAAATTCTTTGCTGACAGCCATTCTTGTACTGGTTTTTCTGGTCTTCGGAACTAGCCCATCTTTTGCACAGTATTACCAAAATAATTCTTCGAATTCGACTACAGCCGGTCCACAATACACTTCTCCCAACTATTGGGGAGATGCCCGTGTGAAGAACCGTTCGACTGCGGCAAACAATTCGCAAGCCGGTTCCGCTACACCGATGAGTGGCGGCAGAAGCGGTGGCGGCGGGGGCATGAGCCCGTTTATGTTCATGGGACCGGCAATGATGCTGCCGGCCATGATGCGAAGCACCTTGGGGCGTGGAATTCATCCTAATCATAGAAATCGTCAGCCAGAGGAAGATAACGAGCAAAAGCAGTCAAAGCGCAAGAAGAGCAAGAAGTTTGCGCAACAGCCCTCGGTAAATGACGAGAACAATCTGCCCGACCCGCTTGTGCCGATGAATTCCGCAATCTCGAAGAAGACATTCGATCTTCAGAACGGCAACGGCATGCAGCGCCCGGAAGAGCAACAAATGCGAGTCAGGGGTGTCGTTCAAGACGAAGAGGTGTCCGCTCAGATGGAAGCGCCTTTGCAGTCTCGAGATTTCGCACCGGCTCAAGTCCAATCCCCAATTCAAACCCCTGCGCAGGGTTCATCCTCAGCGCAAGCCCAGGCTGAAATGCCTGTGCAGTCCGCCGAAACGCCAATGCAGGCGCAGATGCCGGCGGCAGGAGTTGATTTGCAGGGCGTCGATTTCTAGACGCTTTTGACAATGATTTGTTCGACGGCAGCACGCATCAAAGCTATGCCTGTTTCTCTATTGGCTGGGCGATTCGGCTCATGTGCTCTGTACAGTCTCGCGTAGGTGTTTGGCAGAGGCAGATGAACAAATAGGACTTGCGCAGAATGTCTCTGCTTTTCCTGATATCGCAGGCATTTGAAGTACACTTCATTACAAATGAACGTGCCTGCATGATTTGAAACTTCGCACAAGACGCCGCTCTTACCTAATGACTTGCTCATCGCAACAAGGGAAAGAGCCGTCTTTACAGCGTCCGGGGCACCTTTCTCTATGAGTTGATCCAAGTATTGATGCCCGCCGTTGTCCTTGATTCGGTAATCTCGGATATTTAGAGCGAACCTTTCCAAGGAGATCTTCATGCGTTTAGCCGCTACCCCGGTCAGTATTACTGCGTCGTAGGCACCTTTGTTGGCATCCATTTTGCGCTTAAGCTTGCTCCAAGCCTTGTTGCAGCAGGTTGGCAATACAATCGGGTCGAGTAACACCTCGCCTTTCCTGCCTGGCAACTTTATTGAGCTGTCGAGCGTCTCAACAATAATCTGGCTGGGGTTGGCGTCCAGGTTGTCGAAGGCGTCGAAACCCGCCACCAGTACTCTTTTGGGCTTGGATGGCAAGGGGGACCTCCTCTGGCTT
Organism: Candidatus Obscuribacterales bacterium; assembly: GCA_019745505.1. GTDB lineage: Bacteria > Cyanobacteriota > Vampirovibrionia > Obscuribacterales > Obscuribacteraceae > QKMZ01. The sequence goes on from JAIETE010000242.1 coordinate 21,610, forward strand.
CCCGCAAAGCTTGTAAACAGTCGTTTCAGTAGCTCGTGGGGGTTTACGCCTTCTAGTGTAGAATATCCTTCACCCACGCCGAAGTGGCGAAATGGCAGACGCAGTTGACTCAAAATCATCCGCCTTCACGGGCGTGTCGGTTCGACTCCGACCTTCGGCACCAATTATTTCCAGACTTTTTGAATTCGATTTTTGGTGTAGGCAAATGGCTCCTGTGAAGCCAATGTGAAGCCAAATAATCACGTTTTTGATACGCGTTTATCCGTGTGAAGCGACATACAAAGGCGTTGCTTTGTATTGATCCACTCTCTGAAAATCTCGACTGCTAAGCTGTTTGCGCTTCGCTCAAGAAGATCACAGGAGTGGCAATAGCTGTTCTTGGCGAAGACTCTCTCATTGCGAAATGCTTATGGGAAGCCCGTTTTATCGAAGGCAGCTTGGGAATAGAAAAAGTAGTAGACATCTTGATCTTGGTGTGTACAATTGAATCCGATATATGCTGAAACGCGATGCCATTTCCTGAATTCGAACGCTGCATTTACCAAAAAAACCCGCTCGAAGCAGTCATTTGTCAGCTCCGATTTCCAACGGTTCTGAGAGTTGACAGCGAGCAACCAGCCGTCTTCCAAGATGCTGTTAGAATGAAGTCAGGTCGCGCATATCCACTTTATGAGACGCGCCGGGACGGAAACGTTCCAGCAGAAGTGGAACCGTTGCTGCCTCCTGAAATAGGCCAACTCATTTCAACTGTCCATGATTTCTCTTCTGCAGATCATAAATGGACGATCAGCCTGAATAGAGGATTTCTGGCGCTGAGCACCAAAGACTATTGGAGGTGGGAGGAATTCGAAGAGGAACTCTCTGAAATTATGCAGATATTGCAGAGGATTTACTCGCCAGCGTTTCTTACACGATTGGGGCTCAGATATCAGAACGTGATTCGTCCGCTGTCGGGAAAGGAAGATCCTAATATTTGGAAGACTTACATTCAGGAATACATCCTCGGTGAACTAGCTGGGCCTAATATCGAAGCCGGTGACGTATTGAATGTTTTTACTCGAACCGTCATAAGACTGAAAAACATTCCCTCATCTCAAGTCTTACTACAACATGGTCTTGCAGATTTTGATGGTTCGCGGTGTTATGTGATTGATGGTGATTTCTATACTGAGCAGAAAACAGAGGTGAACGATGCAATCCCCCTTCTCAGGAAGTTCAAGGAAAAATCAGGACGGCTCTTCCGTTGGTGCATCACATCAGAATTACATCAAGCAATGGAGCCAGTCTCCCTCACTGACGACAGGGCAAAGCGCAGCGAATGTGCTTGACTGGGAGCAGCCTGTTGATGTTACTACGGCAGAACCACCTGTAATACCAGAAACTGCTATTTCTGCTGAGCGGGGAGAGTTGCTCGTTCTTTGCAGAAAGTTGCCGAAAGAAACTGTAATTGAAGTGCTTCAGTATGCACGTGATGTGTATTTTCGATGGTCTCAGAAGGCCTTTATTCCCGCCATTAGATCGAAGCGGGCATCAAAGAGTCAAAGAATTGGTCCTGGACTATAGTTTCGTGTTTTAGATTGTGTTTCCGAAACCATTCAATCGATCACCATCAAGCGGCGCGTTGATGCAAGGAGAACTCCTCTCCAACGTTGTTCTCAATCGGTTATCTCGAGATGAAGTGAATAACGCATTCTCGACTAGTGGTGACGACGGACCAGCCATAGAAACCCAAGCAGTTCCACTTGCCATTGTTCTAACCCAATCATGTGACCTTGTGGATGACTTCCGCGCACGTCCGTCCGTGGAAGTCCAGCTTGCTTCGCTACTAGGTATGGAAAATGGGCCTGCGAAAGACGAAGCTCAAAAACAATATTCATTAGCATCGAATGATTTGCTTCGAAACATTTTGCTGTGCGAAGTCTTTGTGGCAGAGCGAGTTAGATATCTTTTCGGGGAAAACTGGAAAACAGTCAGGCAGAATGATCACAAGCGATATCATTTCTTGTGTGAAGTGAATCAGGCGGAAGATCTGGCGGGAACTGGCCTCCCACCACTGGTTATTGATATGATTCGCTACTTCACAATTCCAGCCGGCGAGCTGTATAAGAGACTGGAACCCACTTGTCCTGCAAGAGAACGTGCTCGAAGGAGATGCACGCTTGCTGCTCCTATTTTGGAGCATTTAACGTCTAGGTTCGCGTATTCATTGTCTCGAGTTGCACTGGAATACTCGCACTGGGAAATGACAGGAATGAGCCATGATGGCGAAGTTATCGAGCAGGCCAAGCAGATAGGAAGCGCAAAGCCGTTAGCTGAGTCCGAGGGCGACGCTAATGCGGCCAGTTGATCTAATGCCCTCTGTCATCAAATCTCTCGATGAGATTCCGCCAGAGGACAGATCTAAGATTCTTGAGTTTCTTAAAATGCTGTGCGAGTTAAGGAGACTCCGTATGAAAGGTCGCGCGCTTTCGATAACGGAGCAAGAGCAATACTTCCTTTGGTTGTATCAGGTGGGAGATTACAGATTAGAGTGTAGATTGAATAACCAGAAACCATGGCAAGTAACCGTGCTCAGGCTCGGATGGAGAGGCTGTAAATTGCCAAAAGCTGACCCTAACATTGGCGAAGTATCTGCTGTTACTGAGGAGGCAATCTCCGCCGAAGAGCGTGATGCTAGAGCCGAAGGCAAATGAACTGCGCAAATATTTTGTTTTCATTGCATGTTCAACGATTTTTGGTGGTGCGATTTTCTAGCCAGTTGAGAGCTGCGATGTTGCTCTTTTCCATAAGAACCTCGTATTCGTGTCCATCGAGTCCGGTTCTCGAAGCGCCGAATTTCCAGAGCATGGACGATAGGTAGTGGATTCGTCCGGTTGCGTGAAGCCCCTTTAGAGAGAGTTTTACAAGCCGGTCTTCTAATTGCTCCAGCTTGAGCATAATGTCCTCTTCTGGAGGATGTAGGAAGGCTGTGTCCATGTATTTTACGTAAGTGTCCATGACGTTGCGCATGAGCAAGCTGACTTTCATTCGCTTCTTTGTAGCGATTGCGTCTAACATCATTTTCTGAGCTGGTGTCAGGTAGATGTGGACTGATATAAGATTCTTTGATTTACCCAAAATGCACCTCTATGGTTTTGATGGACTTTTCGCACCGGCAAGCGCGGCATCGCTTGAAAATTTTTCGCGGCAGGTGCGTTTGTTTTCCCCAGAGTAGCATCCTGCGATTTGGCGCACTGCCTGCGTTTTCGTAGTTGATGTTTGTTGATCTAAATTAAGTGATTTCTCTGTCTTTTGATGCAGACCTTCAAACTGCCACCGTTTGTGGTGCGTGTTGAAAACGATTTCTTAATCTTTCAATTTTTGCTCGCTGCTTTCGACGTGTGAAAACGCGCATCGATTCATAGAAATCAACGCCTTTCAATTGCTGTGAATGCGCCATGTCTAAACTCAAGCAAGTTCGCACTTTTGCTGTGCGGAACACCTGTGAATTCGGTGAGGCAATTTCCAGATATGGCTGCTGATGCACGATTCAATAGCGAATCTGGCGGAGAATTGCGATAATTGCCATGTACAGTGTAGATCGGGAATTGTGCGCCACCGTTTCAAAAAAAGAGCACCGCGAACAAGTCTGAATGGACCGCGCTTTGAAGAATTGTGCGCCCCCTCGGGTTATCCTGCTATCTTGCTAAACACAAGATAGCCTTCGTGTTACCTTGTTCCGAGCTGATTAGGGACGCCGAGTCA
>JAIETE010000256.1 GCA_019745505.1 Candidatus Obscuribacterales bacterium
CGGATGCTCCGTGTCAGTGCGGGCATCCTGGCTGTGCTAGTGGTCCGATTTCGTAATACTGGCCATTGTCGACTATGAAATTGCGGAGGAGTTTATGAGTTCCAGCAATGGAAAGCCCTTGTGCTTGATCGTTAAGGTAAAAGCAGTTCCCGGCAAAGAAAAAGAACTCAAAGAAGTGCTCACAAGAATGATCGAGCCGACCAGAAAGGAACCTGGCTGCATCGCATATCAGCTCTACGCCAACGTCAACAGCGACACATTCTTTTTCTACGAGCTTTGGGAATCACCTGCTCACCTGGATGCTCACGGCAAAACAGACCATTATCAGCGCCTTGTAAAAGAGCGCGTGGGTCTGGTGGCAGAAGGCGGAGAGAATACCAGACTGGAAGAAGTATTAGTCTGAAGTCAGTACTGTTTTAAAAAGAATCTTTTCGCGCGCTTGGCTCAGTGCGCCAGTATTTCAACTTCCTCTTCGGCGATTAGCAGTCCCTTCTCGACATAGATGGGGCGGGTTTCTTTCCGCCATTGCGGTAGTGCTCTCCAAAAGAAGATCGATACAGCGAAACAGTAGATTCCGCAAAGAAGTAGAGTGTTGGATAGACCGATATTGTTAGCCAGGGCTCCAGCGCCAAGACTACCTATTGGAGCGGCTCCCATGAACGCCATAGTGAAAAGGCTCATCACTCTTCCGCGCTTATCTTCCTCAACGATCGTTTGCAGAATGGTGTTGATGGAGGCCATCTGAAGCATCATGCATGCTCCAATTGCAGCCAGTACGCACATGGCTGGCCAAAAGCTGTTTACGAATGAAAAGCCGATCAAGAGTATAGAGAACGCAAACGAACTTACCGTAATCCACCGGGATAAACCAACCACGCTCTTGCGCGAAGCAAGCGCCAGAGTTGCACACAGAGAGCCAATTGCCGAGCCGGACATCAAGTAACCCAGAGTATTCGAATCACCGTTTATCTTGTGAACAAAAACGGGCAGCAGCATCGCATATGCCATGCCGCCGATACCAAAAATTCCAAGATGCACTATAAGCTGGCGCACCGAGCGTGTTTTAGCTACATAGTCGAGACCAACTTTCAATTCCGCAAAAATGGTTTTCTTTTCGATTGAACTTTGATCAGATTCTATTGATTCGAATTCTGTCTTTGCCTTGGTTCGAATCAATAGAAGCGCGGCTATCACCGGAATGTAGCTGGCTGCATTCAGGAGGAAACACACTCCAGTCCCTACTGCAGCCACTATAAATCCCGCCAAGGCCGGACCAATCAAGCGAGTAACATTCATCAAAGTCGAATTCATAGCGATTGCAGCCGGCAGATCTTCTTTGTTGTCGACAAGGTCGAAAACGAATGCCGAACGAGTAGGCATATCGAATGCACTGATCACGCCGGCAAATACACCAAGAGCAATCAAGTGCCACACCTGGACTTGGTTGGTCATGGTGAGAAACGCCAGCAATGAGGCTTCTATCATGGCCAGAATTTGCACGACAACAATTACTTTCTTTCTATCGAGACGATCGGCAAAAACGCCTGCAAACGGCATTACCACAAGAGAAGGCAATTGACTCGAAGCACCGACGACGGCAAGCAAGAGCGGCGAATTTGTGACCTTATACGTGAACCATGAAAGAGCAACCATTTGCATCCAGGTTCCCACAAGCGAAATGAACTGTCCTGCAAAGTACAGCGCATAATTCTTGTTCTTGAAAATAGCAAAGAAACCACTACTTCCACCGCCCTCAGTTTTTTGCGGGGCAATTTTGTAGACGACCGACGAACTCATAAAAAACGTGACTCCCTGACCTATATCTACCGACTCGGTTAAGTCAGGAATGTTCCTTGCGCGTAACTTGCAAAAAGGACCGTCCGAGCAGTCCGGGCAAGCAAAAGTCAATCAGGCTGGAGGTTACGTCGTCGGCACGCCAATCTGAATCTACCATTGCAATTGAGAAACGAGCCCGCACGGGTTTATTGCGAGTGAGAAAACAGACTATGAGACTGAGCATGAATTCGAAACGCCACTCATATTCAGCCTTTGTAAGCCCGGGAACGAACGTTTGTATGGCCTCGATAAACTCCTTTCTGCACGAGGCATAGTGCGCGTCAATCAAAGAATAGACAGGCTCAGGCTCGGTTTGGGCACGCCCGAGAAAGAGCGAGAGCGTATCGCCCTTTTTGCCCATCTTTTTGATGTGATTGAGCGGAGGTTCATAAAACGCCCGCAAAACATCCTCAAGACTTGCATCCTGGCAGGATAGCGACATTCTCAATCGCCGTAGCTGATCGAGCACCACCGGCGCGGCAAATCTTTCAGTTACCGCTTTATACAGGTCTTCTTTGTTGCCGAAGTGATAGGCAATGGCGGCTACGTTGACTCCGGCGTCTTTGATGATGGCACGAAGAGATGTTCCGGCAAAACCATCTCGAGCAAAGTGCTTCTCCGCCACATCGAGGATGTGATTCTTCGTATCCGATTTTGCAGGCATTTTGCTCCTTCTTCGCATTCATTTTTCAGCCTAACTTGACAGATAAATCATGTCAACTGTATGATTCAATCAGTTGATTGAATATTCACCCGTCCACAGCCTCCAATCGAGGCAAGGATAACTGTCATGGCAATTGGAATGGAAACTGAGCCTATAGTAAATTTCGACACTTTGCGTCTGATTTTGGACAATATGGTCGACGGCGTCATAGTTGCTGACGATCAATGCAATTTCATTGTGTACAACAGCAAGGCGCAAGAGATAATCGGCCGCAATGTAACCGACAGCAAGCAAGAAGGCTGGCCCAGTTATTTCGGCATCTTCAAGTCCGATCAAATAACGCTCTGCCCTTCTGATGAATTACCTATGACACGGGCTATTAGAGGAGAAACAGTATTTCAGGAAGAGGCCTGGATTCGAAACGAGAATATCGCCGACGGAGTCTGGGTCAGCATCAACGCCACACCTTTGAGAAACGAAATGGGGACAATTGTTGGCGGTGTCGGAGTATTTCGGGACATCACCAGTCAAAAGCAGGCGGCACAAAAGATAGAGCAAGCCGCACAAGATCTGGCCAAATCGCACAAAGAATTGCAAAATCTGGCATTCGCCGTATCTCATGAATTGCAAGGCCCGATAAGCATTGTCACAAGCTACCTGAACCTGCTGTCGATCCGCTACAAAGATCGCCTCGGGGCGGACGCCGACGAATTCATAGACAAGGTCGTGAACGCAAGCAAGATCATCGAGCGCATGCTTGATGACCTGTGGATCTACGCGAGAATAAACAAACAGGAAACAGAGGCAAGAGAAATCAGTTTGACAGGACTGGTTGACGATCTGCTGAACGAGATGCATTCAAAAATTGAAAAAAACAGAGTCACTGTAACTCGAGAGATACTGCCGATCGTGCGTGGACACAAGGCGCAATTGCACTACCTTTTCAAAGCAGTACTCGATAATGCTATCGACTTTCAAAAACCGGAATGCCCGCCGCAAATCGATATCAGAGTAAACGAAGAATCCGAGTCCTTCTGGTTTTCCATCGAGGACAACGGCATCGGCATCAAGCAGGATGAATGCCGGGAGATATTCAACCTTTTCCATCGAATTCATGGCAAACCGGAAGGAGGAAGAACTGGTATGGGCTTGCCGATCGCCAAAAAGATAGTGGAACACCACGGCGGGCAAATCTATTTCGAATCCCTGACTGGAAGTGGGTCGGTCATACGATTCAGCCTGCCCAAAACCGATGCTTAAGAGTAGCTAAACGCAGAAGCTTGCCAAGCGCTTCCGAACTATGATGGCAGAACCACTGCGGAGTTGCTTAGTTGCCTGAATCGAAGTTATTCATGTTGCTGATCTCGTTGGGTCTTGGATTATGGTTCGTAAGGGAACCTGAATGGAGAGAGCTTTGGGTCGGACCGAACTGGTTCAATGGTTTCGGCGACTTTATGCGATGTGTGATCGGAGGAAGCGCGATCATAATTTGTCTTGGTCTTCTCTGGACAATTTTTCCGTCCCAATCCCCACCTGATCCTAAGTACGAAGAAAGCAAACCCATAAAAGTCTCAGCAAAAGCAGCTGCCTCATCGCCGAAAAAACGTCATACCAGTCACACAAAGAGCAAAGTTAAGAGTTCTCATGCACGCCGGAAAGATTCAACATAGTCACCTCCAATTATTGAAAATGGATCTGGTGCGAGTCCGGGAATATTGATTGAGGTAGCGCGACCGGCTACAGCAGGTAAATGATGCTCGTGAGGATAGAAATTTTGCGAAAAAGCCGTTTGGCAGGCTTTTTGCTGCTTAGCGCCTGCATAGTCGTGCCGGCGGCTTTCAGCCGCGAGATGGCGTCCAAAAAGATAGTGAATGAAATCGAGACTTCGAAAAGCAAGCAATTGTACATTGAAGGGACAAGCGACTTATTTTCTAACTTTAGAGCGCGGGCTTCGCAGTCTGAGATTCATATCGAAAGTAGAATGGGTGGCTCGATATGGTCGGCAAAAAATCCCAACAAAGTAATTGTCTACAACAATGAAAACAAGGTCTATATTCTTCAAGACGCAAAAGCTTACTTGGTTGATTTGGATCAAGATTTCCTACCTGTCCCGATAGAAGAGCTCGACAGTCCCACCGCGACGCTTTTCGAAGGCAGACCGGCAAAGAGATACAGAGGCTACGCCAAACTGGGGAAACAAGGCAAACAGTTGGTTGCCGAGTTTACTTGCCTGGACGGATTCAAACTGATTCCATCGGCACACCAGATGTGGTGCCGTTTCCTTGGGCTCAAGGACGGAAATTTCGGGTTGCCGATTCAGATAAACGAAATGCGCGCGCGAGTGATTGGCTACAACGATAAAGTCGTCAAACTGGGCCAACCTGTTTGGTGCAGAATTCTAACCACTACCAAGGTAAAGGATATGCCGCTGCAAGCAGACGCTTTTACAATCAAACCGGACTGGAAACAGGCCAAAGACAAAGCCGGATTGCTGTTCTCCAAAGACGGCAGCCTGCAAGCAAAAGATATCGACGAATTTTTCAGATCCAGCACAAAGTAGATTGCTTAGGCTCCGCGAGGCGCAACACTGAGACTTTCGCGTTTCTTGGGCTGAATCAGCAATCCTATCAAAAATCCAAAAACCAAACCGCCGAGGTGGGCCATCGACGCCACGTGCGGCATGTATTGATCAAGAAAAACTTGAGAAAGAGCCAACCCGAGCATCCACGACAATTCCTGCCTTCTGACTCCACGAGGCAAGGCATCTTTAAGACGCCAGATGCCGGCTGCAACAGCTCCGAAAATTCCCATAATCGCACCGGACGCACCAACGGCAGGCATTGCCGGAGCAAGCAGAACATGGCTCATGCCGCTCAGCATGCCCGCTGCCAGATAAATAAAGAGAAAGCGGCCAGGTCCGTATATATTCACAGCCATTCTTCCGAACCAAAAAAGTCCAATTACGTTCAGCACGGCATGGGATAGGTGTGCATGCAAGAAGAGGTAAGTAATCAGTCTCCACCATTGTCCGTGCATAACCTCATGAGCCTGCAGCCTTCCGAAAAGATGGCAGAAGAAGAGGGCATCACTACTCAATTGATTGGGAAAAGCTCTGATCAATTCCACAAACAGAATCAATGTGATCAAAGCGGTGACAACAAAGGAATTCTTGTTGGGAAAAATGATCTTTTCGACGAAATCGCACTGTTCGAAGACGTGCCAGCCACGCGCAATGGCACTTTGCACATTGCCAGTCAAGGGGACGATCTCGCCTGAATTGACGCGCTCGAGCTGATGTTGCACTCGCGCCAGCCAGTTTGGAGGACCATTTTGCGCGGCGATTAGATCTAAGCACTGGAGAAATCCTATCTTTGCTTCGCCGAACTTCTCAGCTGCAACCTGGCAGCGCGCCAGCCAGTAAAGTTTCACATACTCCGGCAATGCCATCTTGCCGCCATCGCCGACTTCGAACATCTTTTCGGTTTCAGGAATTGCGCCAAGTAAAGCGAAATAGGGCAGCAATGTGAGAGCAACGCTTTTCGAATTCGCTCTCGACTCGCTTAACTGAGACTGCTCCAGAGTAAATGCTGCCTGGTCGGCATCCCCAATTTCCAGATATGCTCTAGATGCAGCCAGAGACAGGCGATTGGATACCTTAGCGTTGCCGGCTGCGGCAGTCTCATATTCGTCGACGATTTCTCGCCATTGTCCCAGCACCGCCCGCCCCGATAGACGATAGGTGTAAATGACATCGCTGACCGCGCTGGGAAGCTTCTTCTTTTCCCATGAGGTCAATATTTCCAGGGCCTCATCAACCTTGCGTTCTAGAAAAAGCGCATTGGCAGTAGTCATATCAATCCAGAATTGGCCGGGTTGCCCCCAATAGAAAAACTTGAGTTTATGGGCACAATCAATTGCTTGTTTGGCGCGTAGCAGAGAAACGCATGTATCCAGACGCGAGAGCAAAATTCTGGGAATGACTGCAAAAATGACAAAAAGTGCCCAGCCCAGTGGTGCGTATAACCAGTCCGGTCCAATGGTCAAACCAAGAATGGCGCAAAGGCCGATCGCCAGGACTTGCACAATAAATCCCCATGCCCAGGCGAATCCAAGGCGCGCACGCAGAGCTATGGCGAGCAAGGAAAAAAGCAGAAGCGGATACAACCACAAGCTGAATTGCGAAGGCATTAAATGGACACCCTACCTACTTGCTAGTGGCGATCAGCTTTACGAGCCGGTATTGCCTTGACGAATCTCTGCGTGATCAATTGCGGACGCGTGATAGCAGAACCGACGACAACTGCATGAACTCCCAACTCAAACGCTCTTGTGACTTCTTCAGGATGCCAGACACGTCCCTCGAGAATGACTGGGCAATCAAGGTGTTGGCACAAATCTTTTAATAGCTCGAAACTCGGACCGTGCTCGGGCGGCAAAACCGTTTCTTCAGTATATCCATACATCGTGGAAGAAATCACATCTGCTCCAGCTTCTCGCGCAGCAACACCTTCGCTGAAGGTGGAAACATCAGCCCAAACCGGCAATTTCAATTGTTTGTGAATCTTCTCGATTTGCTCATTCAAGGTGAGCCCGTCCGGGCGAGGGCGACCGGTAGCGTCCAAGGCAATGATGTCGGCGCCGGCTTTGGCGAGCGACTCGGCCTCAGCATAAGAACCTGTTATATACACCTTCTTCAGCCGATCGCCGGGTGCTATTGTGTCGTCCTTAGTAAGACCGATAATGGGCAATTGCGTATTGGCGCGGACCAGTTTTATATTGTCAACACCTTCCAAACGCAAGGCTCCGGCGCCGCCATTGATTGCCGACAGAGCCAGCGCAAGGATGTGTTCAGGCGAGCAGAGCGGTTCGCCCATACTCGCCTGACAGGAAACAATGAGCTCGCCGGCAACTTGCTTTACAGCTTGCCACTCTTCGCGGCAGCCGGATGCGGCGTCGACCATTTCGTTTTCCTCTTTCCTTTTACTTAGCGTTGAGGTTCAAGCAGATGAATTTCGGCTGAGTCATTTCATGAACAGCGTAGCGCACGCCTTCCAGCCCCAATCCCGATTCTTTTCTGCCGCCGTAAGGCATGTGATCGGAGCGGAAAGTAGGCGCATCGTTGACCATCACTCCACCCACATCAATCGAGCGCGCCGCCTTGAATGCGATGTCCAGATTGCTGGTGAATACACCGGCTTGCAGTCCGAATCGCCCGTCATTCATTTTGGCAATCGCTTCATCGATACTTTCATACTGCATGATGGAGACAACCGGTCCGAAGACTTCCTGGCAAACAACCAGCATATCCGCCTTGGTGTCCGACAGAACAACCGGCTCCACCAGGTGATTATTGATTACCTTGCCGCCGGTGAGAAGTTTCGCTCCGGATTTAGTCGCCTTTTCAACCCAATCGAGTGTTTTTTCGACTGCACCGTCATCGATGAGCGGACCGACATCTGTCGAATCTTCGAGCGGATCGCCGACTTTGAGTGTTTTCACCAATTCGACGAACTTGTCTACGAATTTTTTGTAGACATTTTTCTGAACATAGACTCTTTGCACAGAGATGCAGGTCTGTCCGGCATGTGCATAACCACCACGCACGGCGCCTCTGACAGCCAGATCCAGATCGGCATCGTCATGGACGATGACGCCAGCATTGCCACCCAATTCCAGAACCAGTCTGGTGCCCGCATGCGCATCGCGGCGCATTTGCCAACCGATTTCCGGACTGCCGGTAAATGTAAGAACCGCAAGACGCGGGTCTTTGACCAGTGCATTTCCTTTCGATCCGCGGCAAGGAATTATTTGCAATACCCCGTCGGGCAGACCTGCTTCTTTCAGTATTGCGCCCAATTTTATGGAGGCGATGGGGGTCTGAGACGAGGGTTTCAAAACGATGCAATTGCCTGCTGCGATCGCCGGCGCAACTTTATGCGCAACCAGGTTGAGGGGGAAATTGAAGGGTGTGATACCACCGATAATACCGAGCGGTTCTCGCAATACCATGCCGAGACGATTCTCATTTCCGGCCGTCACGTCCATCGGAATCTGCTCGCCATCCAATCTCATTGCTTCATGGCTGGCGAGAAGAAAAGTATTGGCAGCGCGGGAAACTTCTATGCGCGCGTCTTTGATTGGCTTGCCACCTTCAAGAGCGATAGTGCGAGCAATATCCTCTCTTTTCTCGAGAAGCAATTTCGAGGTCTTGTGCAATATCTCGGAGCGTTGATGAGCGGGCATCTGGCGCATGACATTTTTGAAAACATCCTGAGCGACAGTCAGCGCGGTATCAATCGCCTTTTCATCAGCCTGTCCGATTGCAGCTACAACCTCCCCATTGAAGGGGCTTTTTACTTCATTGAATTCTTTTGACTCGACACCGCGTATGTCCAGCGGATATTTCACTACTTCTTTCAACATTTAAATGACCTTGCTTGACTGTAGTTTTGGGTGATTAAGACCAATTGAGAAACCGGTTGCGTTCAAAAATGAAAAACTATAAATCCGAATTACGAGCCTTCGATTGCCTGAAAAGCAATTATTTGACGGCTAATTCGGCTTCAGACAGCTAAGAATTATATCGTGACCTTATCGTTAAGATACGCATAGATAGCCATCTTTATTTCGTTTCAACAGACCGGAAAGCAAATATGGCAGGCGCTCGAGCAGCAAGCTAGACTGAGTGTCCTGAAGAAATGGAGGCAATTTACTGGAAATCGATGAGATGGCTGGACTTAAGCCCTTGTAAGGGTGAAAAACTTCCAGCTTGGCAATGGTAAACTCATGCCTACACCTTACTGACAAGCAGTCATTCTCTTGACTACTTCGACTCTGCAAAAGCCAGCACCTGTAGTGCAAGTCCGGTAACAGAAAGGAAACCCTGCTTAGGATGCCGATATCAAATAACGGCTTGGAAAAACAAATTGCTATGCCCGCACGCAAAGACCAGTCGCGCGCGTCGCGACCTTTTGCATTCGGTCTGGCCCTCTCAATGGCTTTGACCTTCTTTTCGCCGGCATCGATGCATGGAGCCAACAGGCAGCTTCTGGAAAACCCGAATGTTTCAGCCAAAACAAAAGAGAGGCTGCTTCAGATCGAGAAGAAACGCGCCGAACTCCATGAGCAAGTCGCTCAAGCGCGCAAAAAAGAACAGCTGGCGATGATCAAATTGTCCAGCATCACCAGGAAGCTTAATACCGCAACCGGGCAGCTGGTGGACACGAAGCATCAGCTAAAACGCACCGAGCACAAACTCATAGAAACAGTTCAAGTTCTGAATGTTACTCAAACCAAAGAAGAGCAACTTTCGGCCGGCGCAGCGAAACGCTTGCGCGAAATTTATGAAGGTCAAAGACTGAGCTTCCTGGAAATGCTTTTTCAGATCGATTCACTGCAAGCCTTCCTCGACAACATGTACTTCCAGGAGCGAATTGCCGAAGAAGACAAGAAATTATTGAATGAATTGCGCGCCAAAACGGCAGCGCTCAATTCACGAAAAGGCGCGCTGGCAGACGAAAAAGACAAGATTGGCTCGCTGGTGAGCGAATTTGCCAAGAAAGCTTTGGAAATTGCCAAAGCCAGATTCGAGCAGGAACAAGTAGCCAGCAAACTCAAGACCCAACGTGCCTTTTACGAAAAAGCCGAACAACAGTTGTCCAATGAATCGCACCGATTGGAATCTCAAATTCTGGCTATGCAACGCGCGGCAAGAAGTTCCAACAAACCGGCTCAGCAAGGATCGGGCAATATGTCGATGCCTCTGAAAGCGCACGTCACGTCGCCGTTCGGCTGGCGCCGCCATCCGATTTTCGGAGTGCGTAAATTCCATACGGGCATCGATTTGGCAGGTCCCAATCGATCGGCCATCCGTGCAGCCGACAGCGGCAGCGTCCTTTTCACTGGCTGGTACGGCGGATATGGCAAAGTCGTCATCGTCGGACACGGCAATTCCAACGGAAACGACATGGCCACTCTTTATGCGCACTTATCTAGAGCGGCTGTATCAGTCGGTGACAACGTCTCAAAAGGCGACGTAATCGGATATGAGGGGACCACGGGCTTCTCGACCGGACCACACTTGCACTTCGAGGTGCGTGTGAATGGCAAGCCGAATAACCCTCTCAACTATCTGCGTTGATCGATTGCCGCTTTTAATGCAAAACGCCACGAATCAATAGACCTCGTGGCGTTTACCGATGCATTTTCGATTGGGACGGACCGGCTTGCGTTGTGACTTAGAGCGAGCCCACCAATCTCGTCACACTTATGCTATGCGCTGTGCCTTGTTTTTGAGCTCTTTGACCAGGTCTTCTTGACCCAGCAAATAACCTCTTCTTGCCTGATCATCGGCATAGGAGATGATCGCTTCAGTTACGTTATTCAGCATCGAAATCGGCACGAATTCGCTGATTTGATTAAGCAAGCGCTCAACAGTAACCCACTCTTCGGTGTTCAACGGAATTGCATCGTCCAATCTGGCGATGATTGTGTAGTTCCGGAGTTTATCTGCCCTGGTATTCATTACTGTCACCTGCATGTGTGCTTCCGACCCGCGGTATGCGCTTATTCGCCGGTCAAGCTCTTTACTGCCCAACCCTTGGAAACCGCTATAGTTACTGGCTTCAAGAACCAAAAGTCGGTTCTGTCTCACCGAGAATCTTATGCCCGGAAATTTTTTGTTTAACACCACTTAATAGTTGCCAAGCCTAAAAAGGTTATTTGGAATACTTTTGAGCGTAGAGTTCTTTCACAAAAGTCTCAGCCTGTGCGCGATCCACGACTTCTTTCAAATCTCTGGCTTCCTCCAGAGCTTTCAAAAGTTCGCCCACAATCGGACCGGAATTGAGATTCAAAAGGCGCATGATGTCATGACCTCCAAGCAGAGGTTTGAGAGAAACTACCTCTTCGAGGAAAACTTGATAACCGTGCATGAGTGTTTCGAGTCCCTTTTCCAGGTTCTCGCGGTTGTCTCCGCATAGTCCGGCTCCCCGGGTGGCTCCCAGGTCGGCAAAAGCGACCATCATAAGCTCAGGCACATCCTCGGCGACGTTTCTATAAAAACGATTGACCGCCTTGGCGGTCGGCGGGCCCTGATGATAGAGCTGTCCAGGGCGCAAATGAAGCTCAACCAACCTCGTAATCAATCGCTCGATCGGTCGGGACCAGCGCATGCGAGCCGCTATAAGAGCGGTCATTTCAGCGCCCAGTTTGTCGTGAGCGACAAAAGTGTGTTTGCCTTCCGGGGTGACCTCCCAGGTTCCGGGCTTTCCGATGTCGTGAAGGATGCAAGCCAAGCGGGTGGCGGAAAGACGGCTGACACCGGAGGAAAGCTCGCGAGCGGCACTCCTGTGTATCCATTCGGGCAAGCCTGGCAGACGTCCGTCCAGTTCCGTGACCGTGATGATACTGTGCTCGAACAGGCCCAGATGATGATAGGAATTGGGAGTTACTCGACGGCAGTCGATCAGCTCAGGAAAGATAACCTCAAGAACGCCGCAATCCGCAAGCTGATTCGTAAGATGCCCTGCTTTACGACCGGAAAGAGACTCGAACAGTTCGTAGTTGATGCGCTCTGGCGCCACGGAATTGAGACCTTCCACAAGCTCCTTGACCCAGGTCTGGGTGACCGGCTCAATCTCTGCACTCAACTGATTTGCAAATCTAAAAGCGCGCAGCACCCGCAGCGGATCATCTACAAAAGTCTGACGTGAAACGGCCCGGATTGTCTTGCTGACTAAATCTTTCAACCCATCTGCCAGGTCTATGACTTGATCAGGATATGCACTGTCCCAGGCCAGGGCATTGACTGTAAAATCCCGCCTGGCCAGGTCGGTTTCAATGCTGCCGCCCACACATCCGGCAAAATCCAGAATGCTTCCATCATCGAAAACTACACGAGCCGTGTCATTCTCCTCGTCAAGAGGAACAAAATGACCATCCATTTCCAGTGAAATCAGCTGCGCGAAATCGAAGGCCTTGCCGCCTGCCACGGCAAAATCCAGATCTCTCTTTCTGGGAATATCGCTTTGCTCGACTCTCGATACAGCCCGGTTGTCATGAGACACTATGCCGTCTCGCACATAACCGCCCACTATATAAGTAGATACGGAACATTGGCGCGCATGATCCAAAACCTGCTTCACCAGCGGGTTTTCCAATGGATGGCAGCCGCGAGCAAATTCGACTTTGCTTCTCATTCGTTTCCTCAAAGAGAGGAGGGACGGAAGATGAGAGGTTTACGCCGTTTCAGCGTCCTCTTCTTGAACGTGCTCGAATTCTTCTCTTTCTTCTTTGGAAATTTGCAGGTGTCCGGCGAAATAGACAACTCCGCCAACCAGGCTGCTGAGAGTGGTTAGAGCTAGCCACATCATCGCATATGTAAGCGCGTGCGAGTTATCCACACCGATGAAAGTAAGAAAGTAAGTGTAGGCCCACTCGCGAATACCGATGCCGTTAAAGCTCGGAGTGACAAAGCCGAGAACCGCAACGCAGGGGTAAAAAACAAAGTAGTACCAAATTGGAATTTGGGTAAGACCGAGAGCCAGCCCAATTGTTAGGTGACAGACGACAATGACCAGCTGGAGCACGACCGAAAGCAACAGGGCGAAGAGCACAAGCTTTTTGTCTTGCCAGTACACTTTGACCGCCGAATTCTCAAATCTCTTAGTTATCTTGTTGTCTGCACCCAGGAGCATATGACAGAGTTTCGGAGCAAAAGGCAGCACGATAAAGATTCCTGCCGTGCCGAGCAGTATGGGCAATTTCAACTTCCAGGGCAGATGTCCGGCAGGACCGGCGAGAATACCGGCTGTGGCAAAAAGAAAAAGAACGGCAATACCTACGGTGCGATCGGCAAGAACCGAGTAGAAGGCGCTCTTGTACTTACCTGTGCCTTTCGACAGGTAATAGCCACGAGAGAAGTCGCCGCCGACGGTTGAAGGCAAGAAAAGGTTGAAGAAAAGACCGACATAGCAATACTGCAATAAGGCAAGAAACGGCTTTTGGAGCCCGACAGCATCAGCAAGCGACTGCCAGCGCTTAGCATTAATGGCTACCGAACCCAGGAAGAAAGCCACAGCTGCAGTCAGATACCAGCCGTTCGATTGGAGGGCCACTTCCCAGCTTTTCGACAAGTCGACCTTGCCGAAGATAAATAGACTGGCAAACATAAGCGCACTGAAGGACAGCTTCAGCTTTAGCTTATCTTGCTTCGACAAATTGACCTTTTTGGCCAAATTTGCCAAACCGCTGATGATTGGTAAGGATTTCAACTGCGTGCTGTTCACGTCGGATGCCGATTTGTTCTCTTCTACCACTTGCATAGGGGGCGACGATACAAGTGACTCATTACAGGGTTTATTTTCAACCCTCTCAGCATACGCGGGCGAGACCATTTGGGAGGCGCTTATCCTATTGACTACCAGAAAATTCACTCAAAGACAGGTTCAATGTTAGGTCAACGGCGTCCGGGATTAAAACCCCAAAGAGTTAACTTACACTTGATCTATGTCGAATCTGGGTAAAAAGCTATCGACTGTTGGCAAGGCGAGGGCTAAAATAAGATTTTGTTAAAATGACCATTGGGGAGCCTGAAGTCCCTCTGGCAGAGCAATGAGGAAGAAACCTTCCAGCGTCCCTCGAGTCTATAGGCTCATCCGGCGGAATTTGAAAAGGCAGCCCATGCAAGTGAAAAGCTAAGCCAGGCATTTGCTTTAATTCACAGAGCTTTGGCGGGTTTACTCGCCATGATCTAATATCAGTAGTAGAAGTCTTTAAAAGGGGTAACTGCGTCAGTGGAACAGAGAAGAGTAGCCCGTATCGGCATTCCTTTGGTTTTGTGTTTGCTGTTTTTCGCTGTCCAGTGCTGGCTTTTGACCGGCGGCAGCAAAACGCAGCCGGCCCAAATCCTCATCGCTGACACATCAGAGCTCAAAGCCGCGCCGGCCTTAAGCGAATTCAATCGCAACATTCCCCCGCAAGTTTTGTACGCCAAAGCCTGGAAATTGCTCAAAGACAATTTCTACGAGCAAGGATTCAACACCCAGGACTGGAATCGCTGGGAGCATCATTACGATGGCAAGCTGAAGACCGCCGAAGATGCACATAAAGCCATTGAGACTATGCTTGCCAGTCTGGCTGACCCATATACCCGTTTTCTCGACCGCGACTCTTTCGACGAGGAGAAATCGCAGATAGAAGCTCATTTGTTCGGTGTCGGCATGCAGCTCGGCATGAATAAAGAGCACAAAGTCGTAGTGATAGCACCAATTGAAGGCACACCGGCATTCAATGCAGGCGTGCATCCGGGTGACGAGATTTTGGAAGTCGATGCCAAACCCGTCAAAGGACAATCTCTGGATCAAGTCGTAAAGCAAATTCGCGGCGAGATCAATTCAATTGTGAACATCACTTTCTTGCGCAAAACGGACAAGCACGAAGACAGGCGCAAAGTGTCTTTGAAGCGTGCCGAAATTCCAATCAAAGCAGTGGCCAGTTGCGAGGTATTGCCCGGTAATCTTGGCTATATTCGTCTGGACAGCTTTATCTCCCAGAAGGCCAATTCCGAGATGAGGCAAGCGCTGAAAAAATTGAGCACCACTGACGGTCTCATTATCGATTTGAGAAATAATCCCGGCGGTTTGCTCTCCAACGCCATCGATATCGCCAATATGTTCCTCGACCATGGCACCATCGTCAGTACCATTGACAGCGAAGGATACAAAGCCAAAACCGAAGCTCAAAACAGCCCAATCACCAAACAACCGATTGTCGTTTTGATCAACCAGGGCAGTGCTTCCGCCTCCGAAATCCTCTCCGGAGCATTGCATGACAATGAACGCGCCAAGCTGGTCGGGCAAAAAACATTCGGAAAAGGGCTTGTGCAATCAATCAACAAGTTGGATGACGGCTCCGGTATCAACGTCACGATTGCCCGTTACTTGACTCCCAACGATGTCGATATCCACAAACAAGGCATCAGCCCCGACAAAGATTGCGAGGTCGTCCTCAAAGACGACGATTACAACAAGGGCCGCGGACCCTGGTGGATCGATGTCACCTACTCCAACTTCAAGCGTTCACCTACGGACGGCAAAGACGTACAACTTGCCAAAGCCATGGAAGTCTTGAAGAGAGAAGTGACCACGCAGCCAAACCACAAAACGGTTTCGTTGAAGAAGCACTGATTCAATTGCAAACCATGACAGCAATCCGTTCGCCGGCTGACTGCCTAGCAGTCCATCCCTTCGATTGCTTTACCGTGATGGCGTAATTGGGTTGTAGTGGAAATGGTGGTCGCCTGTTCCATGAGCCAGTCAGGTGCGCGGCGTCCTGTCAGCACGAGGACGGTCGGGTCTTTCCTGTGGTCGAAAGCCGCCTTTACTGAATCCCAATCTACGAGCCCGACTCGCGCTACGTCAAGAATCTCGTCTCCAATCACAATATCGTCGCCGCGCTTCAATGCCTCGGCAACGAAATTCAAGCCAGCCAGGGCTTCTTCTTTGTCTTCCGGAAGAATGCCATTAGGTGAGCTGTAGAGACGAAAGCTTCCTTTCGGGCCGGTGCCTATGCGATTCACGCCCGAATACTTGACTCTAAGCTTTCCGAAGCCCGGCGATCGAACATCTGACAGGATTCTCAGAGCTTCACCCTCACTTGAATTTTCCTCAAGTTTGTCGAAGAAGGCAAGCGTGACATTCTTGCCTTTACTCAGTGCTCTCAGCATCACGCCAAAAGTGGCTGTTGTCTTTCCGCAGCCCGTACCCAAGTAAAGCCTGATTCTTTCCTGTACTGCCTTTGCTTGCGGTTCTGATTCGGTTGTCATCATATTCTGACCGTGCGTTGGTTGAAACAGTGCATATGATAGCCGGACTGAGCGGTCAGATCTGCGATTTGACAGCCTCAAATTGGATTGATGTGCTCGATTCTTTCGACAGGGATGGGCCTTCCATCTTTGTCTACACAAACAAATGTAATTTCTGCCTCGGTCACAGCCACGCGATCATCTCCCCTCATCGATTCAACGTCCACATGCACCGTTACTGAAGTTTTCCCTATTCGTGTCACCTGCGTGTAGAAACTGACTGCTTCACCGACGAGCACGGGGGCATGAAAAACGACCTCCTTAATCGCCACGGTGACGATCCTCTGCGCAGTAACCCGGCTTACAGCGGCCGCACCGGCAAGGTCGATATAGCTGAGAATCACGCCTCCGAATATTGTGCCGTGCTTGTTAGTGTCGCGGGGCAGGAGGATAACGCGAATGGCCGGGTCTCTTGATTGTCCGGAAATATGTGGGACAGGCTGAGATGTTTTGGATGACCTTGCTGCTTTATCCGACCTGGCACTGGCAGCTCTTTTAGCAGCAGCACCAACTTTGGTCGGTTTTGCCGGATTGGCTGACTTTCTTGCTTTTCCAGTTCGGGCTACAGCCATACTCAGATCCCCATCAAAACTTAGTTCATCGATTGTCGCAGACAAACCAGCCGCTTGATAACAAGCCTGAATTGAAGTAAACCGGCATAAGAGATATCTCACCGTCAATGGTGGCAGCGCCCACGGGCGGGTCTTTCAAAGAATAGTCTGCCGCCGAACAAAAGCGCTGAGCGTACGGTCATGGTGGCGTACAAAAGGTTAGCTATAATCCAGATGACATCGATGAACCAAGCCGTTGTCAATTGTTCGAGCTTCTGCAAATATCGCGATTTTACCTAGTGTCCTTAGCCAATCCCAAAACTGCAAAATCTTTCCTGCTTGCCGGGCTGGCATCAAGCCTTGCCTGCCTGTCGATAGTGTGGGCACCCAGTCAGGCTCTGGCGCTAGAGGGTGATTTGGGCAATCTGAGAGGACCGCTGCCCGCTTCAGTACCACCAGCGGTGCAAGCCAATATATCCAACTCAATCGTCAATACGGATGCCACAAGAACTGCGGCAGAAGAGCAGGCCATTGTCGAAGAGAGCAATCAAAAACCATCCATACAGTCATTGGAAACTCTGAGGTTACAGAATTCGGATACGTCGAATTCACCCAGAGAAAACGACGTCGGTGGCGTTCAGAATACCGTCGATCCGTTAATGCCGGCGTCCATCGCGCAATCAGTTTCCAAACCTGATGACGTGCAGCAATTGGATCTCACCCCCATAAGAATCCCTGAGCGCGGTGCGGCTTTCAGCAATTTCGATTCATATAAAGCCAAAATGCTGTACAGACTTCCAGCCAGGATGTTCTTTTCTGGTGTGTGTGAGAATTCGCTACGCTTGGAGACCAACGTTTTTCAAACCTCCAGAAATCCTCAAGCTGACTTGGTTTACCGCGTGCTGCCCAATTTGACAGTGGGCTATGCGCTGACAAGAAAAACGCGGGTATCAAGCAACTTTTTCTTCTTTCGCGATCAATACGCCAGCAGAGACACTCAGTTGAGCCGCAACATCTATTCTGTCGGTGTGCGGGCCGATCATGACTTCACTATCAATGACAAAACCACAATGACTGCCGGGTTGTTTTGCAGAGAATTGTTCTTCAATTTGCAGAATGCGAGCACTCCTCCGCTCAGCGACATCATTCCTTCTGCAGTCGTGGTGCGTCGCGTGGGGCAGCATGGGGCTGTTTACGGCAGTGTAATGGGTCAGGTTCGTTTTCAAAAAATGCTCGATCGCTTTCAAGAATTCGACCAGTTTTACTCGGTTGGTTATGTGCTGAGAAAAAGCCCCTGGCTTTTTACTACCGACTGCACCTTCCTTACAAATTTTGGCAACAGCAATCTTAGGGGCGGCAATAACAATCAGGTCTTCGTATTGACTGGAGAGATTGCGCGCCAACTGCACAGAAATATTCCGCTGTCCGCTTTCGTTCGCGCCGAGCCGATTTTCAATATGGGAGCCAATTCCAGCCCAGGTCTGGCAGGATTCAATTTCCGTCTCTATGGCGGATTGCGCGCAGAAGTATCAAAACCGGCTATATTCCCGACCAAGCTGGCATCGAAATAATCATCGCGTCAGGCGAAATTGAGCAGCAAACAGATTTAGTTGGTATCGCCGATCAACTGGAATGCCGCCCACAATCTAGGATTAGGACGATTAGCGACCGTACCGGACGGAGCAGCCAGCAAGCGGTCCATGAAACCGATTGTTTTCAGTTGCGCCTCGCGCAGAGCCGCCACTTTTGACTTGCCGGAAAGAAAAGACTTATAGAACTCTCCCATTTGATACTCAGTCATGACGTCATCGACGTTCCATTGGCTGACCACCACGCAGGGTGCACCGGCAATGATAAAAGCGCGTGACAGCCCAACGACGCCATCGCCGGTAATTTTGCCGCGACCGGTCTGACAGGCGGAAAGGACGACCATTTTTGCCTTCAGCGGAGGCATTGTCAAAATATCCTTGACGGTCAGGAGTCCATCGTCAGAGCCCTCCGGAGCGAGGACAAGAGCAGAATCCATGGGTCTTTCCTCTGAAATCAATCCGTGCGTCGCCAAATGAATCACTGAGTTCTTAGGAGCCAGGTTTCTGTAAGCAGCCTTGGTAGCCTGCGCACCGACTTCAATTGTGGCCTTGCCGTCAGCGAAGAGCGCCGCGACCTTTTTCACTTCCTTTTCGGCAAACGGCAGGGTGCCAAGGAATGCAATTACTTTTGTAATTGGATTGCCAAAAGCAAGCAAAGTATTGTCGGCGGCGCGGTCGGACTCGGAAGCTATCTTTTCAGTCGCTCGCAATACTCCGATTGCAGGCAAATAGCTGACTGTGCGCTCTTCCACCAGATACTTGCCTTTGGCCGACATGAGCGCAGCGAAAGGCACAGAGAAAAGGGCGCCATGAGGCACGAATGTGACGACGCTTTCCTGAGCGTCCGGCAAAAAACTTTGTACCGGCTGGATTAAAATTGAATAGAGGTCCTTAAGCAGCATTTCGCGCGTGCGATCCTGCTGCCCCAGGTCTTTCGGGAGCTTTGCAGCTTGCGCGATGGATTCATGCGTTTGGAGTATCTTCTTTCTCAACTCGAATGAGCTAATCACCACGGGCGGTGCCAGCTTGATCTCGCCATTCGGGCTGATCACCCAGATCAGTAGTTTGTCCTTGAGCATGCAGTATTCGACGACATAGTTGTTGTGTCGTTTCACGAGCTCTATGATTTCGGATAAAGAGGGAGGAGCAGCGTTGACTGGGCTGTATGCTGAGGATTCTACGAGAGTGGAAGCTCTGGGAACAATCTTTACTCCGCGCACCGCCGAATCCTCAGTGCTCTCAGCCAGCGCGACCAGCGGTGCCGCGCCTGATTGATTCTTCTTCTCGCCTGCGCCATCGAGCACGACTGCAATCGTATCAGCAGAACTACGATTGACACGCCCGGCAAGCAAATCCAGAAAGGCTCGGGCTCTTCCCTTTTCTGCCTGTTCGAGAGCCAGATCGGCGCGACCGGTAGAGGCGTACAGGTCGATCAATTCCAGATAACATTCCTGCCTCAAGTCCAAACTGAATGTCTTGAAAGTATCGCGAGAAAGATAGGTTCTCTCCTTCTCCACCAACGAGACTGCTTTCTTTAGCTGAACTTCAGCCTCGGAGTCTTGCCCCAGACTGCGCAATGTTTTGCCCAAACCGAGAGCGACATCCCAACGAGCTTCGAACAAACCCTGAGCATCAGCCAATTTGGCCGCACTCATAAAACAATTTTTCGCGTCCGTTGCATTCTTCATCGCCAGGTGGGTAAAACCCAGTCCATTGAGAGACATGCACTCCGTCTTCAAATCTTTAGCGCCGCGAGCAGCTTCAATCGCCTCGTTGTAGGACTTTATGGCAGAGTCGAACTTCTTTTCCATAAAATCGAATTGCGCCTTGTTGAATGCGAGGCAGGCGATAACGGAGCGATTATTGCTCTTGGCTGCAAGGCTGCGAGCCAGTTCAAATTCCCGCTCAAATTCGCCGCGTCTGCCCATATCCAGGTAAACAACAGCCACGCTGTTCGTCAAAAGTGCCTGATCCTCGACATCACCAACCGATTCGAATAGTGAAGCAGACTCAAGATAGTATTTGACAGCAGCTTCCATTTGCCCGAGTGAGCGGTAACACAATCCCAGATCGCGCAAGATGCCGGCATGCTCTTTAACGCTGGCGGCACTTGCTTTTGAAACGAGTGAATTGGCTTCTAAAAATCTATCCAGCGCCTTTTCGACTTTTCCTTCAAGAAGAAAATCAAAACCTTCCTCGGACGCGGCTAAGTATTGACAGCGCTGATTATTGTGATTGTGAGCCAATTTAGAGGCTTCCGAGTGCAAACTTCTAGCCGTCTCGAAATTGGCTGTGTCTGCTTCGGCGGCACCAAGAGCTATCATGCACTCAATTAGCAAGAGCAGGTCGTTTTCACTGCGAGCTATTTCGATTGCTTTCTTCAACTCAATTTTTGCATCTTGGGGCTGCCGGCAAGCCAGTTGCAATTGACCAATGCTGAGAAGCACTTGAGCTTGCAAGAGCGTTTCCACTTCTTCCTCGAAGTTTTTTGCAGCTTGCCGGTAGGATGCGATGGCATTCTGGAAATCGCCCATATTGGCGTATGCTCTGCCTTTTTGGCGGCAAGCCAGACCAATCGTACGCAGTTCTTCGGAGCTTGCAGACAGGTCGATTGCTTTCTGTGAGCGCTCAAGTGCCAATTGATTATTGCCGCTTGCAGCCGCTACCGCAGCTAAATTTATAAAGGCATTTGCTTTTACGACGGCCGAAGGGCTCGACTCAAACGATTGCATTAGCAATTTTTCCGCTTCATCGTAATCACCGGCAAGCAGCAAGCAGGAAGCCATGTTGTCCAGGACGCTGGCTATTTGCTCGCTGTTTTTGTTCTTATTTGCTACTGCAAGAGCTTCTTTGTACATCGAAAGGGCTTCTTCAGTTTTCTTCCGAGCCATAAGCAAATGCGCGATTGCAATGCGGACTTGCAAGGACTGCTCCTGGCGATGCAATTTGTCCTCGACGATAAGAGATTGACGGAAAAAACCTTCTGCTTTGCTTATTTCGCCTATGGAAAAGAGATACTGAGCGAGCTGATAGAGTGCATCGGCCTCCGCTTCTCCCTTAGCCTTGCGAGCCTTTTCCAGAGCCGCTTCCAGTTGAAGTATGCGCTCTTGCTGCTGGCTGGAGAGCGTATCCGATTGCCCTGGCAGCTTGGTGATAGTCGCAGCCTGGCTTGGAGTTGCCTCAGCTGGACCTGGCAGAACTGAGGCGGCAGCAGCTGTTGTAATAGACAGCCAGGCAGCTAAAACAACAGTCTTTTTTGCGGGAAATTGCTCCGACCGTTTCGCCACGAATCCAACCTCGAATGAAAGCTCAATTACCTTCACCAGAAGGACTTTAGTGCATTCTAAGCGACCGCAGCCCCGTCCGGCCAGAGTATACAAGCCCGCCATTATGCACTTATTGAGACCTGCAAACATTAGCTGGGTCTGGGCTAAGCGCCCTTTTTCAATGCCATTGGCAATGCGAGTATTTACGTAACAGGGAGGGAACATAGTCTGCACGGCAATTCGAGCAAAAGACAATGTCGGAAGCAGAAGTAAATATTCGCTACAGAACCTATCCGGTTCTGTTATTGAATCGGTCGCTCTATGTCTTTTTGCCGCTGGCCGGCGTGTTTGTATTTTGGTCCAGCTTTGTGATGCTGTTTGCCGTGGCGAGCAATTATCTGCAGTACGGTCCGACATCGCTCTTCATAATGATGGAAATTATCGCCTTCGCCGTTTTGATTTCGCTGGCACTTTTATCAGCGGATGACAGCGTTTTTCTGACAAGAGAAGGAATTTCTTTGCCGTTTTTTCTCATGCCTCGTATTGGGTTTCGCTCCGAGAGAGGGTGGAGTGACCTTATGACCGTCAGCTTCAAGCCGAAATCGAAAGGAGGACTGCTAAAGCTTTATTTCAAGGACGGCAAAGAAGTAGAATTCGATTCAAGATATTTCAAGCCAAAAGATCTAGAGCAAATGATTGTTGCGATTGATGTTTGGGCGGGGGGCAGTGATAGCTTCCCTGCTTTGCTTGAGGCTCGCGCGCACCTGGGCGGACATACGCTTTCAGATGGAAGAAGCAAGAATTCCTACACGCAGATGTGGGAAGAAGAGCTGTCAGTGCGTTTTGGAGCGACAAATTTCATACCGCTTGAACCAGGACATAAATTACAAGACGGCAGAATAACACTGGAAAGACAAATGGCCTTCGGTGGACTTTCGGCAATTTATCTCGTCAAGGACCTTGAAAATTCAACCTTGGTGCTGAAGGAAGCTGTAATTCCGAAAGAAGCCGATGAGGAGTTGCGCCGGCAATCGATAACGATGCTAGAAAGGGAGGCTCACTATCTGAGCAGTTTGAATCATCCCGGCTTAGCGCGGGTCTATGACTACTTTGTCGAAGACGATCGCCACTATCTGCTAATGGAGTATGTGAAAGGCACGGATTTGCGCCGGTTTATCAAAGAAAATGGTGCAATAACCTCCCGGGAAGCTATCGACTGGGGACGCCAGATCGCAGAAATTCTCGCCTATTTACACGAACAAGATCCGCCCATAATACACAGAGATATTTCCGCCGACAACATCATTCTGAATGAAAACGACTCTCTTTCAATAATCGATTTCGGAGCCGCCAATTCCTTTCTAGGCACAGCGACTTGCACCCTGATAGGCAAACAGGCATATATACCGCCTGAACAATTGAGAGGCAAGCCGACCGTCAAAAGCGATCTATACGCTTTCGGCTGCACGCTTTTCTTTCTGCTGACGGGAAAAGATCCCGAACCAATCAGTGTCTCTGACCCGTCCGCCACGAAGGCCGATACACCAAAACACTTATCTGATCTGGTTGTCTCATTGACTCAATTAGAACAAGAGAAGCGCCCGGTATCAGCAAGACAAGTTGCTGACTTACTAACAGCATGGAAAGACAAATGAGCGAAATTCCATTTGGAAAGTATGGCAACAAGTTCATAGGCCCTGAGTCAAAAGGCCTATTCGAGCCTACAAAAAGCTTCCAGGCAGAGTATCTGGACTATTGTCCCAATGCAGAAGTATCGATCTGGTTCAGACTAATCGATAAATGGCTGCCTGCGTTCTTCTTCGGTATCGGGCTGGTTTTTCTGGTTGGTGTATCAACCAATGCATTGGAGCCGGTTTTGATCTTTCTTGCCAAGGCACTGCTATTACCCTTCAAGCCATTTTTAAAAATGCAAGCCAGCGGCAATAGCATAGACATGATTCAGATTTTTTCAAATATCTCACAGCCAATCTTTATCTTGATTGGCTTGTGGATTGCTAAGCTCACGCTCGAGCAGAAGGCAAGTCCAAATACAATTTATCTGGCTCGTTCGGGAATCGACATCATGCTTAAAAAGGTGTCGCTGTCGTCGGAAGTAAGCACGCAATGGATTTCAAAGGAATTCATTCCTTGGAGTGAAATTGAAGAAATCAAATTGCTGCGCCCTGACAAAAAGCGCTCAAACCTGGACTATGTAATTCAAATTCGGTACAGCGCGTCGAAGCCACTCAAAATAAGATACGGAGACATCCTCACACCGTGGCACAGGATGAAATTTATCGAAGTACTGAGCAAAAATGTGCCGAAAGGCGTTTCCTGCGAAGAGCTGAAAAATGTGTTCGGCTCGCCCACCGTCAGACAGAGCTACACCGAAATTTGGCTTCGAGAATTAGCTGCCGCACCGAAGAGAGACAAACTCACACCGCTTTCTGCGGGACTGAAACTTCAAGACGGCACCTATACAATTCAAGAAAAACTCGGCATGGGTGGGCAAGGAACAGTTTATCTCGCCCGCTCTGAGAGACTTCCGGCCGATGCAAATTTAGTTGCACTCAAAGAGTTCATGCTGCCTGTCTATCCGGATCCCAAAGTGCGTATGAAAGCAGCTGAACGCTTCCAAATAGAAGCGGAGATGCTTTCTCGCTTGCATCATCCACAGATTGTGAGATTCTTCGATTTGTTCATCGAAGACCACAGAGCCTATCTTGTAATGGAAAGAGCCCAAGGGGTGAATCTCAAGGCTCTGGTCCAGAAAGAGGGAAAATTGAAGGAGCGCGAAGTAGCTCGATTGGCCTGGCAAATGTGCGAGATTTTGAAATTTCTGCATGGCAACGACCCGCCGGTAACGCATAGAGATTTCACACCCGATAATTTGATTCTGAGCGCAGAAGGCATGCTCAAATTGATCGATTTTTCGGTTGCCCGCCAGGTGGAAGCTAGCGTCACAGGATCTGTTGTCGGCAAACCAAATTTTATGGCACCTGAGCAATTCAGGGGCAAACCAATTCCGCAGAGCGACATTTACTCACTAGGGGCATCAATCTACTTTTTGCTTACCGCCAAAGAACCAGAGGCGATTCAGACAACGCATTTAGGTCCAGAATTCTCATGCTCAATGAATCATATTGTCGCGAAATCCACTGCAATTGAAGCCAGCGACCGTTTCGAAAACGCAGAAGCACTAGCCATCGAATTAGAAAAATTCTTGGCAGAACATCAAGATGTCACAGAAAAAATAGACGGAGAAGTAATCCATCTTGCTAGAGAAAAGCACTTGGAAAGCCCATGACTTATAACCGCAAAATGGAGCTTTGGAAAAAAGTCCGTTAACGGACTTTTTTCCAAAGCCACCTCAATCAGCCGGAAAGGAGCCCGAATGTAATGGC
>JAIETE010000260.1 GCA_019745505.1 Candidatus Obscuribacterales bacterium
CTGGCAGCAACCGTCTGCATACGAATCTCCTGCCCAATTTGCTCAGAACAAGATGTTCCTTGCTGCAGACGGCTCAGGCTTCCTGCCTGGTGGATTCAAGGGCAAGATCAGCCTGGCATCCATGCTATACACTCCGGACGGAAAACCCCGCATTCAGGGCGGTCTTTTGCCGGGCGAAGATCCCAATAGAACTGTCATCTCTACAGATTTGAAGGTCGAACCGGGTAATTCCGGAGGGCCGCTTCTCAACCAGAATTTCGAGGCAATCGGCGTAATTGCCATGACTGACATCAAAGGAAGCAAAGCCGGCTCGACGCCTATTGAAGATGTCAGAAAAGTACTGGCCGATGCACGTGTTTTCGAGAAGCCGAATGCACCGCTCGTCAGACCTTCGTCATTTCTCGACCAGACCAATCGTTTCCCTTTCTTGAGGCCCAATCCGACCCCTCAATCGAGTTTGACCAATCAATGGGAATACAACGCCAATCAAATTGCCGGCACGTCAAATTTGCAGTTCCGCCTCAGAGAGAGGCTTGCACCTTATAGGTAGTGCGTGGAACTGCAAATCGGTAATTGCTCAGTTATTGGAAAGAATCTGATCTCTGACGCTGCCGTGAGCCGTCGCTTCAGCCATCCGATTATTGTTCAGATGCTCTTGCAGCCAGCCGTCCACTGTCATCAGTGTTTCATCTTGCAAATAAGCCGTTTCGAGCAAGAGATGCCCTCTGTCCTTGAACCATCTGACCGTTCGGTCCTTTGAATTCAAATGCTTCAGCAGGTCGCAAACCGCGTTGCTTTTCAGCATGCGATCTTTGTCTCCCTGAATGACCAGCACAGGCATATCAGCAGGCACATGGTCCGCATAGTGCAGAGATGCTTTGATAGTGCGTATTGTTTTGAAGAGCTCCCAGGTCGTCAGCTTCTTACGCACCAGGGGGTCGTGAACGGCCTCCTCCACGATGCGCGGGTCTTCGGAAGCAAACTTTTTCATGTATGGAACCAGGTTGACCTGGCGAAACAGATTATGGCTGACCAGCCCGGCGTCCCATATCACTCTGGGCACCATATTGAATCGACGTTTGATGGCCGGGCTGGATAGAACAATGCCCTCGATCGCCTTGGGACGCTGTCCGGCGCAGTACAGAACCATATCCCCTCCGAGGCTCTCGCCGATCATATAAAGAGGAAGGGTCGGGTAAGTCTCTTTGACGGAGTCCACAAGGCCAATAAGCTCTCTGCGGCTCTTCTGATAGCAAACCTGAGCACCGCACTCTTTACAATGCCGTTTTTCAGCCGGTGCATCAGTCCAACGTCCGTAACCGTGGAGGTCCGGCGCCAGAACGATAAATCCCTGGTCAGCAAGATGCCGGGCCAGCTTGTCATAGATGGCTCCATGCATGGTCAGACCATGGACGAGTACAGCCACAGCTCGCGGTTCTGCCGAATCGCTTTTCCATTCGTAGACCGGTAAGCCCACTTGCTGGGCCAATGTCGCCTCGTCCTCTCTGACTACGCCAGCCATAGATTGGCTGGGAATGAGCGAGGCTACCAACACGCTAAGAACGAAAACGCGCAATAATTTCGCGCCAAGGTATAGCAGAGATTGCCTCTGCATGCGCATTGACATAAGGTCCCCCCAGACCCGTCTCGCACGGAGACGGACTAATTTAGAATCAGCCTTGCTTTATACGCAGTCAGCCATCGACTGCCCTTATCTTTACTTCTGCCACCCTGGAAGGTCGTTTAAAACGATATCAAGACCAAAATTTATCGGGTGACTGGCTAAGAGTCATCTCGATTTGTTTGCGTGAGCTCCTCACCAGTTCAGTCAAGTGCCCTGCGGGATGTAAGATCCAATGGCTGACTGGGAGCCAAAAATTTAAGATGCAGGGAAAACGAACAGATATCAAGAGGATTCTTGTTTTAGGTGCGGGTCCAATCACGATCGGGCAGGCGTGTGAATTCGATTATTCGGGCACGCAGTCCTGCAAGGCGCTGAAAGAGGAAGGGTACGAGGTCATCCTCATCAACTCGAATCCGGCCACGATCATGACCGATCCTGAGGTTGCCGACCGTACTTATATAGAACCAGTTACTAAAGAAGTGGCAATGGCTGTGATTGCCATTGAAAAACCCCATGCACTGCTGCCCACCATGGGCGGGCAGACGGCTCTTAACGTAGCGGTCGAACTTGCCGAGTGCGGCTTTCTGGAAGAGCACAAAGTCGAGTTGATCGGCGCAAAACTCAATGCCATCAAGCTTGCCGAAGACCGAGACTTGTTTAAGAACAAAATGCAAGAGATTGGTCTTTTCGTTCCAAACTCAGGCATCGCGCGAAATTTGTCGGAAGTGGACAAAATCGCTCAAGAGATCGGATTTCCAATCATCATTCGTCCGGCCTTCACTCTTGGTGGCGCCGGCGGTGGCATAGCATACAACCATGAAGAGTTGCACGACATCGCTATTAATGGACTGAACGCCAGTCCTGTCAGCGAGATACTGCTGGAAGAGAGCGTTCTCGGCTGGAAGGAAATCGAGTTGGAAGTGATGCGCGACCGACTCGACAATGTCGTAATCATTTGCGGCATCGAAAATTTCGATGCGATGGGAGTGCACACCGGCGATTCGATTACGGTGGCACCGGTGCAGACATTGACCGACAAAGAGTATCAAGCACTCAGAGATGCAGCTATCAAAGTCATTCGTGCCATCGGAGTTGATACGGGTGGCTCGAACATCCAGTTTGGAGTGGACACCAAAAACGGTCGAATAGTGGTTATCGAAATGAATCCCCGCGTCTCGCGATCGTCGGCGCTGGCCAGCAAAGCGACCGGCTATCCAATTGCGAAAATAGCAGCCAAACTGGCTATTGGTTTGACACTGGACGAAATTTCCAATGACATTACCGGTACAACTCCGGCATCATTCGAACCTGTCATGGACTATGT
The DNA here is from genome assembly GCA_019745505.1 of Candidatus Obscuribacterales bacterium. GTDB lineage: Bacteria > Cyanobacteriota > Vampirovibrionia > Obscuribacterales > Obscuribacteraceae > QKMZ01. The sequence continues at coordinate 2,949 of JAIETE010000260.1, forward strand.
CGTGGCAAAAGTGCCGCGATTCAACTTCGAAAAATTCCGCGGCTCCGACTCCACTCTTACCACACAGATGAAGTCTGTAGGGGAAGTAATGGCTGTGGGACGCACCTTCCAGGAAGCGATTCAAAAAGCATTGCGGGGACTCGAATTGGGATTGCCGGGCTTTTCACCGGTGGCCTCAAGGCTGAAGGCGGACTTCTGGGAATGGCGGCGGCGCCTTTCGGTTCCAAGCCACCATCGCATAACCGACTTGATTGGTGCGCTGGAAGCAGGCATATCACCGGATGAAGTGACAGACCTGTCCTCTATCGATCCCTGGTTCGTCGACAATTTGGTCGAACTCCACTACAAAGCCAAGGAATTGAAAGAAAAAAATCTGACCGCGTCCCAACTTGATAAAGACGAACTATACAGTCTCAAGCGCATGGGCTTCAGCGATATGTATCTGGCCAATCTGACTTCATCGACGGAAGATGAAATCTACCAACTGCGTAAGAAACTAAATGTGGTGCCTGCCTACAAGACAATCGACACTTGCGCAGCCGAATTTCAAGCCACCACCCCGTATCTCTATTCGACATACGAAAAAGAATCGGAGGTGCCGCCTGCAGAAAAGCCTCGCATCATGATTTTGGGAGGCGGACCAAATCGCATCGGGCAAGGAATTGAATTCGATTATTGTTGCGTGCACGCCACCATGTCCTTGAGAGAAATGGGCTACGAATCAGTAATGGTCAACTCCAATCCGGAGACGGTCTCTACCGATTACGACGTATCGGACAGGCTCTATTTCGAACCGCTCACACTTGAGGATGTCACCAATATTGCCGACGTAGAAAAACCTCATGGCATTATCGTACAGCTCGGCGGACAAACTCCTCTCAAGATCGCAAAAGGACTGGAAGCACGCGGATTCAAGATTCTGGGCACGTCGCCGGAGTCAATCGATATCGCTGAAGATCGCGAGCGTTTTGGTGATTTGATAAAACGTTTGAAACTAAAGCAACCGAAAGGCGCCATCGCCAAGACTCCTGATGAAGCTCTGGAAGCTGCGCGAGGAGTAGGCTTCCCGGTACTGGTCAGACCGAGTTACGTGCTCGGCGGACGGGCGATGCAGATCATTTACAGCGAAGAAGAATTCTCCAGGTGGCTGGCATCAGGCTTCCTTATATCACCTGATACGCCGGTTCTCATTGACGAATTTCTGGAGAATGCCATCGAAATCGATGTGGATGCTATCTCGGACGGTCGCGCCACAATCGTTGCCGGCATCATGGAACACGTCGAAGAAGCCGGTATCCACTCGGGAGACAGCACATGCGTGCTGCCTACACAATCGATCCCGCTCAAGATCGTGGAAGAAATCCGAAAGATTACAAACGACCTGGCGCGCGAATTGAAAGTGATCGGCTTGATGAACATTCAATTTGCAGTCAGAGAAGAAGAACTCTTCATTCTCGAAGTCAATCCACGAGCCAGTCGAACGGTGCCTTTTGTGTCGAAAGCTACGGGAGTGCCGTGGGCAAAACTGGCCGCCGCCGTAATGGTCGGAAAGAGTCTTTCGGAACTCGGAATTTCACCAAGACTCCTGCCGCCGCATGTCTCCGTAAAGTCCGTTGTAATTCCGTTCAAGAGATTTCCTGGCGCCGAAATATCTTTGGGACCGGAGATGCGTTCGACCGGCGAAGTAATGGGAATCTCAACTCAGTTCGGACAAGCTTTTGCAAAGGCACAAATCGCTGCCGGACACAAACTGCCGACTAAGGGGCGGATTTTTGTGAGCGTTTCGGATGTTCATAAGCAGGAAGTGGTTCTTGTTGCTCAGAGCTTGTATCAACTTGGTTTTGAGCTTGTAGCAACAAGAGGGACGGCTGCAGCTATCAAGTCGGCTGGAGTTCCGGCCATCGTCGTCAACAAAGTTTCGGAAGGCAGACCGAACCTGGTTGACCGTATCAAAAACGGTGAAATTCAGCTGGTAATCAACATTCCATCAGGTCGAACGGCCCGAGATGACGACCAGCTGATCAGGCGCGCTTCTGTAAATTACAACGTTCCGGTGGTCACGACCCTGGCAGGAGCCCGAGCGACAGCTTCCGCAATTGCAGCCATGCAATCCGGATCTCTCGCAGTACGGGCTTTACAAGAGTATCACCAGAGCATCATTAAGCGCGAAGCTTCGACCGGTCGGACCAATCTCTAAGCCTGCGCGCCTGGAGCGCTCTTCGTAGGGGCGGGCTCTCGCCCGCCCCTACGAAGGCACCCTAGTGGGAACCAAAGTACATGTATTCAATTTCAATGATGTCGGCGTTCCTGCGTGCCATGTATTCACGAAATATACCATACATATGCACGGTAAGTCAAATTCGCCTTTGCAAACTCCAAAACGCCCTCCAGTACTGGATGTATTCATTCATAAATCGAGATTGCACGGCGATAATGGCTGTTTGACTGCATTCGGATATAATTCCAGCTTGTCTCAAACTTTAGACGAGCGCCCTTCGCGGAGATACAAGCTGTGAATGCCGAATTTGCAAAATACATCGACCACACTCTACTTAACCCGGCTGCCACTGAAAGTGAAATAACAAAACTGTGCGAAGAAGCAAAAGAAAACAAATTCTTTGCTGTATGCGTCAATCCATATTTCGTCAAACAAGCCGTGAAAGAATTAGCGTCCAGCCAAGTGGCCGTTGCCACAGTGATTGGATTCCCTCTGGGAGCCAATCTCACTGATGTAAAAATTGCCGAAACACAAAGAGCAATTGCCGAAGGCGCTGAAGAAATCGACATGGTGATCAACATATCTGCTCTCAAAGACGGACACATCGACTATGTCACATCGGAAATCGCATCAATAGTGAAAGTGTCGAAAGGACACATGGTCAAAGTAATTATCGAATGCGATTTGCTCACGGACGAGCAAAAGGTAGCAGCATCAAAAGCCTGTGTCAGAGCCGGTGCAGGCATGGTAAAGACATCAACGGGCTTTGTTAAAGACGGAAAGGGTGCCACCGTAGAAGATATCAAACTGATAAAGGAAGCAATCGAAGGCTCGACCCTGGGTATTAAGGCTTCCGCAGGAATTCGTGATTTCGAGAAGGCAAAAGCTTTGGTCGATGCCGGTGCCACCAGGCTGGGCACCTCGGCCGGCGTAGCTATTGTGAAAGGTTCCACAGCTGTGCCTGCTAACTACTAACAGGAAGCACACTTACATTCCCAATCTCACCGAGAGGTAGAAACCTAAATGACTCCCCGCAAACTGATGACTCTAATCTCCGTCATCGCCGCCGCATCCATCAGCGCACCTGCATTTGCAGAAGATGGACAAAGCGCTGAGTTCAACAAAGCCGACGCGCTGTACAAGAAGCTCAAGCTGAAAGAAGCGGAAGCAGCATTTAGAGAAATCATTCGCAAGGAGCCGGACAACGCCAGAGCCCATCAACGGCTGGGCGCGGTTCTCGGGGCAATGGGCGAAGAAGAAACGGCAATTTTAGAAACCAAACAGTCGATTAAACTCGACCCTAAGTACTTCTTGTCACACATCATTCTTGGTCAGCTATACGCCAACCAGGGCAAAATGGAACAAGCTCTTGAAGAATTCAAAACCGCTGTTTCACTTAAGCCGTCCAGCTTGAGAGCGACCCTTGATCTCGGCTTCGCCTACGCACAAAACGGCAAGCTGGACGAGGCAATTGCTACCTACAAGAAGGCTGCGGAAATCGATTCAAAAGACCCCAGACCGCACATCAACATGGGTGTGCTGATGGCTCAGCAAAACAAATTCCAGGATGGCATCAAAGCCGAAGAAGAAGCAATCAGACTGGACGGGCAATGTGTTGAAGCACACGTCAATCTGGGCAACATCTACGGCGAGTCAGGCAATCCGGAACGCGCTATTGATTCGTTCCGGGAAGCGATTCGCATCGCTCCCAATCACCCGAACGCACACAGCGGTTTAGGTTGGATGCTGGCCAAGCAAGGTGATCAAAAAGGCGCCCAGGCGGAACAGAGAAAGGCTCTCAAATATCAGCCGAATTTCTCGCCGGCTCACAGAAGATTAGCTCAGTCACTCGCTGAGTCTGGCAACAGTACGGAAGCGACAAAGGAGTTTCTTGAAGCTCTCAAATGGTCGCCGAAGGACGTGACCGCCCGTGTCGAGTACGCTCAATTCCTTGAAAAGCAAGGCAAGAAAGCCGATGCAATATCGGAATACAAAAAGGCTCTGGAAATCAATCCGAATTCCAAGATCGCACAAGAAGGCATCAGTAAGCTGAGCAAGACTCAGTAGACTGCCGCCCTGCAGCAAGAAAAACTGATTCAGTCGCTATTTCATTGCGTCTGAAGAGCCGATTTTCATCATCGCAGCCGCTACCCAGTTAGTTTTCCAGAGCACATCCGAATAATGCTTGCGAATGGCGCCGACTAGCGCTGTCCTTTCACCCAGAGAAGCCTTCGCCAGAGGCAGGGCGTCCTTGAACATTTGTTCGGCTTCTTTGTATTTTTTCTCAGCCATAAGCGTCAGACCAAGTCCATACATGGTCTTCGGAACAAAGGCGTTCTCTTTGCCGATTGTGTTCTGAACCCATTCCAAGCCCTGCCGGTAATGGTTTTCAGCAAGCTCCAGCTTACCCTGCCGGCGATATACATCTGCCAATTTCGCGGATGACTTGGCAAAATCAAGAGGGCTTCTGTCTTTCATGCTGTCGGTAATGGCGAGCATGCGCTCATAAATTCTCTGAGCATTATCCAGGTCTTTCTTTCTTGTATATATGTCGCCTAAGACCTGCATGGATAGCATCATTGAAGGTGACACAGGCCCAAATTCTTTTTCCAGCAAATCGAGTGAAGTATTAGCATTGGCGATCGCTTCGTCGAATTCATCTTGCATGAAGTAGTAATAGGCCAGGCGCTTATAGCAAGTTCCCTGAGACATCGGACCGCCGACTTTCTTGGTGGTTTCAATCAAGCGAGTAGTATTGAGAGCCGCATCAGCCCAGTGTTCGGCTTTATCGTAGAGTTCAACCAGATTGAACAAAGCGTCAGCATACTCACGGCAATCCGGACCACGTTCACGCTCGACCGTAGCCAAATTCATACGGGCGGCTTCTTCGCGGTTGCCGAAGTCTTGTACAGCAGAAGGGTTATGCTTCTTGTCGTTGATCACCCAGAGTTGATCATCATTAAAGGCTGGATAGTCCTGATTTTCCGGACTCAGGAAAGAAAGAGACCAGACTGCGACCACAACGATCAGCAGCACCGAGGTGGTGAGAATCACCATCATCTCAAAGGAAACCGGCAATCTCTTTGTCTCGAGCCGCTTGGACTTAGCAACTTTCTTCAGCGCTATCGCCTGCTCTTGCCACTCTTCATCAGACGCAGAGTGGATCAAATCAAGATCATGTTTGATATCGGATACGTTCTGATACCTGTTGTCGGCATCCTTGGCCAACATTTTCAAAACAACCAGTTCAAAACGAGATAAGGTTCGATCTTCGGCCGAATCACTGACGAGCGGACGAGGAGCCTCATTCATGTGCTTGTAGGCTGTTTCCAGGACGTTCTTGCCTACGAACGGAGGTTTGCCGCTGATCGTTTCGTACATGACGCATCCCAGTGAATAGATATCGGATCTGGGATCCAGTTTTCTGCCCATACATTGCTCGGGGCTCATGTACAGGGGACTTCCGAATACTTCTCTGGTGTGCGTAATGTACTGATTCGATTTGACGTCATCCGTTTCGTCAGTCAACAACTTAGCAATGCCAAAGTCCACGACGCGGGCCAATTCCTTTCCGCCCGCTTCCTTTTGCACAACGATATTACTGGGCTTCAGATCGCGGTGAAGGACCTTCTCCTGATGCGCATACTCGAGAGCCTCAATTGCTTGCAAGAAAAGCGCAATCGCTCGATCTACAGCCAAGTGACCGCTTTTGGAGAGAAGGTCTTCCAGACTTTGGCCATTGATGAAATCGCAAATTAGATAGACTTGTCCATCCGAGCCGAGATGGAAATCGTGAAAATTCGAAATATGCGGATGCCGGAGATTGGCATTGGCTTTGGCCTTTTGTTCAAAACGCTTGACGTTAGGCAATTTCGCCAACAGGTGAGAGTGCAGGCATTTAAGAACCACTACTTTGCCGGTCTCTACCTCAGTAGCCTTATAGACCATGCTCATACTGCCTTCGCCAAGCAGTTCCATAATTTCCCAGCGATCGGCAATCCGCTTGCCCACCATCGGATCAACGTTGCCGAAAAGAGAAGTCTCGTCTTTGCCTGATTCCGACGTGGGTGTCGCAGCACCAAGCTTCTTGGAGTCAGAACGCGGCGCGACGCTGCCCGATAAGTCCGAGGTCGACTGGAGAATGTTCTTATTGCTGCTGTCAGGTTTATCTTTCGGCTTGGCAAATCGCTCGCTATCGGCGCCGTTCTCTTTCTTTTCTGGCTCTTTCAGCTTCACGTCTTCTTTGCGGGGACGCTCACTGGCAACCGCCGCTTCATCATGAAGCGTTAACTCCTCATCTTCAAAGATCGGGTCCGAATTGTCGCTCACGTTAACGGAAAAAGGATGGGGTTGGTCCGAGCTAGACGGGTTGAGCCTTCAAGCGCCATTATCAGTCGCTAACCGGGTATTAGCCGCTATAGCTCCATTAATACATAGTATTCCACTTGATCAACTAATCAATCTTGTTATATGAAATTGCAAGCGAGATTAACCGCGAAAACCCTGCAAGGCGTAGGCTAATGGATTGGTTTTCCTTAAAAGTGCCAGGTAATTTATCCTGACGCGCTCGGTAAGGGCCGGATCCTTGCCCTGTTTGACGAAAAAATCGTATGCGGCGGCAAAATTCTTGGTCGCTTCATCGTACTGCTTTGCCTGTGCTTGAGCCAGAGCCAGTCCATAGCGGGATTTGGCAAGAAAATCTTCAAACTGCAGTTGATTGTCTCCACGACTTGCCGCAATGAACGCCTTCCAGTTTCCGATGACAATCTTGTAGTCATCGATGACGCTCGGACTTCCGCTCAACCTCTCCATTTCAGCTACTTTTGAATCGAGCGCAAGAACTTCGCGCCTGGCCACCGGATCTTCGAATCTGGCCATCTCTTTGTAGAATTGACTCAATCTTTGAGCCTGCAAAATCGCGGCTCTGTAGTGCCTCTCGTGCACGTTTATTTCCATCATCATGTAAAGCAATTCGCTCATGGCCTCGAGCTTGCCATAAGAGCTCAGTGTTCTTTCGGCGGTCGCATAGGCCTTCTCATAATTTCTGTACGATTCAGCCAATTCACCCATAGCCAGATAATTCTCGCCTTGAAGCTTGAAAATGCTTACATACTCCGACGAGTTGACGTCGGAGACCATATCGTACATTTCCAAAACCCACCTGCCGAGCCGTGCGGCAGCCATATAGTTTCTGTCTTCCTGGAAGGTTCGCATGGCATCAATACGCCCCGGAATCAGATCGTTTGTGACTATATCGTAGTCTTCAGAACGCTTATCACCTCGGTTCCAGCGCGACTTTATATCTTTCCAAATTTTCTCATCACGCATAACAATAACGTCCAGCTGTTCTGTGAGCTTGGAGTAATTAATACCCTGGGCCTTTGCTTTCGGTTTGAATTGTTTGGCAAAAAGCGAATCTTGTTCAGGCACCATTGCCGAGACAGGATCGTACGTAACCTCTCGCGCACACAAATAGACGGCAATTGCCGCAAACAACCCACAAACACCAAAAGTCAAAACTTTCCTGTTCTTCTTATCTTTTGCGCTGACCTTTCTGTATTGCTTCTTGAGAGCTTTGGCTCGATCTTTCCACTCCTTTTCCGCGCTGATAAGAGCGTTGTTCAAATCTCTCTCCAACTCCTCCATCGATTGATAGCGAGCAGCAGAGTCCTTCTCGAGCGCTCGCATTACAACGGCGTTCAAACGTTTCAAAAGACTGTCCGGAGCTTTGTTATCGACTATCGGCGCAGGGGTCTCATTCAATTGTTTGTGCATGGTCTCAAACGCATTTACGCCGCGCACTGGTGGATTGCCGGTCAGAGCCTCGTACATCAGAACACCCATCGAGTAGATGTCTGAGCGCATATCGAGCTTTTCACCACGGCACTGCTCGGGACTCATATAAAGCGGACTTCCGAACACTTCACCCGTCTGAGTCAGATGCTGAACTTGATCCTCATCATCCAAGAGCAGCTTCGCAATGCCGAAGTCAACGATTTTTACAGTCTCACCTTCTTCTCCATTATTGATCAGCATTATGTTGCTGGGCTTCAAATCACGGTGAATGACATTGCGCTCATGGGCATGCTGGAGCGCGTTTGCGGCCTGAACGAAGATGAATACGGCACGCACAGGATCGAGTTTTCCCTCTTTGGCGATCACATCGGCAAGGCTCATCCCTTCGACGAAATCCATGATAATGAAGGTTCGACCTTCCGGCGTCACTCCGAAGTTCTCTACACGAATCAAATTAGGATGACTGAGAGCGCTGGCTGTAACAGCTTCCTGCTTAAATCGCTGCAGGTTTTTCGTATTCGTCGTTAAATGCGGCAGCAAGACCTTAATCGCAACGGTCCGATTGAGATCGAGGTGGCGGGCTTTGTAAACAACGCTCATACCACCCTCACCTAACCGTTCGGTAATCAACCAGCAATTATCGAAAATGATCGGGCGGTCTTGAAGATCTTCCTCTCCGGAAAGACTGGCTCTGCGCCTCTCTAAAGCCGAAATTTCTTCAAAAGTCGCGTGCGAGAGGTCGATCTTGGTTCTTTCGACCAAGCCTTCCACCTTTTCAAATTTTTCGGCACTTTCTTCCGGCATGGCAGATTTATCGCCAGAGACTCGTATAGTCCTATCTACCCTCAATAGCTACTTTTGATCAGTAAATATTAGGAGACGGTCAAAGAGAGTTCCATGATTTGGGTATGACTCAAAAATGAAGCGAAGGAAAAGACATTATCAGCAGATATTTGCCGCGACATTCTCTCTGGTCATGTCATTCGCCTCACTGTCGCAGGCTGCTCAGGCGAAGAAGGCGGGATGGCTCATTCGTCAGAACAGTCAAACTTACGGAACAGTAAAAACAATCGTTTCTCCTGACGGACTGAAGATGGAGATGGGCACCATCAGAGTGACTATGACTCCGCCGAAGTGGCGAATCACGTTCTGGAATGAGCGCACGAAATATATTTTCGATGAATCGCTTCAAGAGTTTCAGAGGCGAAGCCCCCGCAAACCGCGCCCGAGCGGATATTTAGAAAGACTGGAGCCAGGCAAGCCGAGATTCCAAACCTTTTCCGGACTGAAAGCCAAAAATTGGCACTGGTATGCATACGATCCTAAAAATCCAAAAGAACAAAAGCTTCTCTATGATTTTGCCTGTGCCGAAAATCTCAACTTGCCGCAAGGCTTGATGGATGCAGCCTCAATCTGCTGCTACATTCCAACCGGAAAAGGCTTGCCGTTAAGAGTCGTCGGAGACAGCTTTCGAGGTACAAAAGTTTTTCTGAACACCACATTTGTCAGCAAAACGATGGTAGATCCGGAGATTTTCAAAACTCCGAAAAACTACACGAGGGTAAAGTCAGAAATGGAAGTACTGCTGAAGGAATCCGGAACATTACGAGACGAAGATGTTTCCGATTTATACAAACCATTCCCCGAGCAATAGCCCGGGGAATGCTGTGTTCAAAACTTACTTAAGTGTCTTCTTCTCTGTCTTCTTCTCTGTCTTCGTCTCTTTCATCCGGCTGCTCAGATTCACCGTCAGCGTCCCTATCTTTCTTGGAAATCTTATCGGCAGACTCCTTATGGACATTGGGCAAATGACTGTCCGCCTTTCCTTCATTGCCGGTTTGATTTGACGACTGTGCCGGGTCTGCGTCGGGCTGATTGTTGCCTTTCGATTCAAGCAATGCTGAATCATCCTGCTGTGTATAGACTGGATTTTCCGGTTTTTCGGACTTCTCCATTCGCTTGGGAGCTTTCTTCTTGTTCATAACTACTCCTGATTCGCTCACGTTCTATCGTGCCGACGGAGTTTCAACCCGGCAGTTCCCAGAATCAAAAAAATGAAAAACGAGTTTAAGTGCCAGCGAGAGACTGGCCCATGGTTTTGACGATTTTTTGTAATTCCAGCAAGCAGGTGTATGTTGGCAGAATCCAAAGGGTTTCATCTGGACTCGTGTCATTCAACGCCTGTCTCAAGGCTCGTTCCAATCTCGGGACACAGATTATACGTTCGGGTTCAACACCTGCATACTTCAGGCGAACAGCCATATCATCCGCCCGCAAGCCGCTGACGATGACAGTACCTTTCACTGATTTGAGGGGCTCGAAATCAGCATCCCAGAGCCACGAAATATCTCGCCCATCGGCAAGATTGTCATTGATGGCGATCAAAACACGCGCCGTATTGTCCTCTACTACTGCTTTGACCGTCTGGCTGGCACCGGCGGGATTTTTTATCAGTTGGATAAGAGCAGACTTGCCCAGCAGTGAGATCTTCTCAGAGCGTCCAAATAGAGTCGAATAATTCTGCAAACCTTGTTTGACAGACTCCAGAGTAACACCCAGTTTCACCGCACAGGCAGCGGCGGCAAGGGCGTTATACACGTTGAACAAGCCAGGAATCGGCAGTTTCACATCGACCGACAAATTCTGCCTCTTATCAGTCAACTTGAAGCGTGAATTGGCGGCCTGCAATTGTATGTGCGTGGCCACAATAGTCGGCTCGGGGCGCTTGTAAGCGCAAGAAGAACAACGCCAGTGTCCCAGCTGTCCATAAAAGAAGCAGTCGTAAACTATCTCCGCTCCACATTTGAGGCAATAAGACAGCTCCATCGACTGCGAACAGTCCGGGTTGCCGTCGTCTTGCAATCGCCCGCTGTCGACCTCACAAAACGCCGCATCCAGTCCGAAAAACAGCCGTGAACTATCGGGGACCAATTGACAAACATTGGGATCATCCGCATTCAAAATCGCAGGTGATTTGCATGTGCTGATGCCCTTTTCGATAAGTTTGGCAGTAGTGTCGAGCTCACCGAATCTATCGAGCTGATCTCGAAAAAGATTTGTAACCACCACCACTGACAGTGTCGTTTCCTTAGCCACCAAAGGCAGTGCGGCCTCGTCTATTTCAAAAAGACAGTAGTCAGTATTTATGTGCCCGTCCCAAGAGGCTGCATCCACCAAGGTAGCGGTTATGCCGGTGACCAGGTTGGCGCCCTGGCGATTGTGTATCAGAGTAAATCCGGCAGTTCTCAACACAGAAGAAAGCAAACCGGATGTGGTGCTCTTGCCGTTGGTTCCTGTGACCGCGATTACACCCTTTTTGGCCTGGCCAGCAAGACGTGAAAGCACATCCGGGGCCAGTTTTCTGGCAACCCGACCGGGCAGGTTAGAACCCAATCCCGCTCCTAAAATTCGAATCGTTCGCGCCGCCAACTTGCCAAATGCGACGGCGACTCTGTCATTGCTTGTCATTGATCCCAGTCTAACTTCGAAGTCATACGAATATATCGTTAACATCTGCTGACGCATACGCATTGAGATCATGCTCACTAGCGCGAATTATCAGCTCGTCGCCCAATCCGAAATGATGCTCGATATGCTGTCCATCAATGAATAGAGTACCGGTGCGGGTTTGCGATACAAATCGCATTTCTTCCGTGCGGTCGAGAATGCCTCTCACCAGCTGCCATTTTTCATTTGGTCGCATGCAGGCCTCTCTCACGATGTACTGATATCGCTGGTCATTTATAGGCAATACAGTACCACCGGCGGAGCGCATTGAGCCAGTAGATCCAGATGGAGTACTGACCCATATACCGGACGATTTCTGCTCTTCTGTAATTCCGCGCAAATGCACTATAAATCGGCTTGTAGCGGCAGGGTTGGAATGAGCAATCAAGACCTCATTAAGTACCAAATCCGGTAAAAGTTTTCCATTCAGCAGAAGTTCGAGCCTGAGAAGCTTGATGGTTTTAATCTTGTCGCTTTCGATGTCATCCAATACCTGGTCGATATTCTTAAGCGACCCCAGGCAGAAATGCCCAAAACTGGAAGATCTCGAAGAATTTATCCCCAGCAGCGGCAACGCGTCGACATGATGCGATGCATCCAAGAACGTACCGTCGCCGCCCACTGAGATAACCAGGTCAACGCCTTTGATACGACCTTCCAGCTCCGCACGCACCACCTCGCGGTGCTCAATACCTCGCTCGTCGAGGGCTTTGAGCAAATGCTGCAAAGTCTCCATGTGCTCGTCGTGCGCAAGTTTGACCTTTGTGACTGAAGAGTGCCCTTCTTCGAGCAGTTTCAGGAAATTTGCTTCCTTGTGCTCGATTGCCTGAATTTGAAAGGTCGACTTCTTGGGAACGATCAGTACTTTGCGGAGTTTCACGGTAGTTCCAAATATGGTGTGGGCAAGGGGCTGCGCACATAAGCGGCTGGACCCTGAGGCAAATTCTTCAGAGTTCCAAATATGGCGCCGGAACCTGAAGAATCTAGCAGATTCAGACACCTTATGCCACAGTCACCGGCATTCACACAGTCGGCTCGATGCCCGGTGGACCTACCTGATGCAACATTGCCGAGAAGTGAAGACATGAAGCTATGTATAGTTGTCGAGCGAAAAGCGCCTTTTGCGATTCTAGATTTAGAATACCGCTAAGCAAGCCGAAAACGACGATTCTAAGCGCCTCAGCAATTGCCCTTGACTGTGCTTTCACGGGGCGATGCAGCGCTTTTCTAGGATATACTTGATGATCCCGATATAAGCAGTGATTGGTGCTGGGAGGCATTAATGACATTTTCTGGCGCAGAGATAAGAGACAAGTTCATTTCATACTTCCGGGACAAGCGCGGGCATGTTCATCTGCCTTCGTCCAGCTTGATTCCGGATAATCCTACTTTGCTACTTACTTCTGCCGGCATGGTTCAATTCGTGCCTATTTTCTTAGGACAGGCTCCGGCTCCCAATCCACCGCGCGCCGTCACGGTACAGAAATGCGCGCGCGCCGGCGGCAAAGACTCCGACATCGAAAACGTCGGCAGAACGGCACGCCACCATACATTTTTCGAGATGCTCGGCAACTTCAGCTTCGGAGACTACTTCAAGAAAGAGATTATCCCCTGGAGTTTCGAGCTGGTCACCAAGGAGCTCGGACTCGAGCCGGAAAAGATTTTCGTAACCATATTCAAAGGCGACGAACAGAATCCGGCAGACGAAGAAGCCTATGCCATCTGGAACAAGGACGTGGGAATTCCGCCGGAGCGTATCTTCAGAATGTCGCGCAAAGACAATTTCTGGGGACCTCCCGGTCCGACCGGTCCATGCGGACCTTGCTCCGAACTCTACTACGACCGCGGACCGGAGTACGGCTGCAGCGAAGATCCGGATAAATGCGGAATCGGCATTTGTGAATGCGACCGTTATCTGGAAATCTGGAATTTAGTGTTTATGGAACTGTTCAAAGACGAGAACGGCAAATTCTCGCCATTGGCAGCAAAGAACGTAGATACCGGCTCAGGTCTGGAGCGGGTCGCTCTGGTTTTGCAAAAGAAGAACAACAATTTCGAGACAGACCTTTTCAAACCGATTCTTGACGAGGTCTGCAAGATCGCCAATGTCAAATACACGGGCGGCAAGCCGATCGAACAAAAACCAGGTTCGAGCGAGTTCAAAATCGACAGCTACATCAAAATCATTTGCGACCACGTGCGCTGCGTCACCTTCCTTGTCGCCGACGGTGTCAGGACCAGCAATGTGGGTCGCGGCTACGTGCTGCGCTTCATCACTCGTCGTGCTGCACGCTTCGGAAGATTGCTCGGATTGAAAGAGCCTTTCATCTATAAGCTTGTGCCGAAAGTCGTGGAGACGTACGGTCACCACTTCCAAGAATTGAAAGACAACGAGCAAGCAATCATCAAGCACTTGCGCACGGAAGAAGAAAACTTCGCAAAGAGTATCGAGCGCGGCACGGCCATTCTCGACGAACTCTTAGAAAGAAAAGAATCGGTATTGCCGGGCAAAGAAGTTTTCGACCTCTATGCCACTTATGGTTTTCCTGTCGAGCTGACAACGGAAATAGCCGCCGAGCATGGCAAAACCGTCGACCTTGAAGGATTCCAGACTGCCAAACAAGAGCACAAGGCAGTCTCATCGGTTGGCAATTTCAACGTAAACATCGCCGGCGACGAAGCTTTGAGCGAAGTGATCAAAAAACACGGCACAACCACCTTCAGCGGCTACAAAGGAATCACCGATGAAGCCAAAGTGGTTGCGCTCGTCAAAGACGGACGCTTCGTCGACCATGTTGAAGAAGGCGAGGAAGTTGACGTAATTCTCGACAAAACGCCTTTCTACGCGGAGTCGGGCGGACAGGTCGGCGACACCGGTTATCTAGAAACCGATGGCGCAAAACTTGAAGTCCTGGACACCAAAAAGCATGAAGGTTTACACCTGCATAAAGTCAGAGCGCTGTCCGGCGTTCTGGAATCAGGACAATCGCTGCACGCCAAAGTCGATGCGGACAAACGCAATCAAACTGTGCTGCATCACAGCACGGCTCACTTGTTCCACGCAGCTGTCAGAGACGTGTTTGGAAAACACGTCACTCAGGCTGGTTCGCAGGTCGGACCTAATTACATGCGATTCGACTTCACTCTGGAAAAACAACCAAAGCCCGAAGAGCTTCGCAAAATCGAGCAACAGATGAATGACTGGGTCAAACAGAATGCTCAAGTAATCACTCAAGAGATGTCGCTCGACGACGCCAAGAAAACCGGCGCTATTGCCATGTTCGGCGAGAAATACGGTGACACTGTGCGCGTGCTGAGCATGGGTGATTTCTCGCTGGAATTCTGCGGCGGAACGCACGTCTCCCAGACAGGCGAGATAGGACCGATCAAGATCATTTCGGAAGAGAGCGTCTCGCAAGGCACTCGCCGCGTATCTGCATACTCCGGTCCTAAAGCGTGGACTTATCTGAACGATCAGCTGACCTATCTTTCTGATGCATCGAAGCTTTTGAAAGTGCGTCCGAATGAGCTTGCCAACCAAATTGAAAAATTGCAGGATTCTCTCAAGGAGAGAGAAAAACAACTGCAAAAGATGGAAGAGAGAATGGCTCTGGCACGGGTTCCTGAGTTGCTGGCAAAAGCCCGCAAAGTAGGTGCAGTCTCACTTATTGCCGAAAGCATCGACAACCTCGGAGCCGATGCGCTCAAGTCGATTGCAGAAGATCTCAAAGCACGCTCGGAACAGACGGTGGTCGCGCTTGCCTCCTCGACAGGTCCCCAGCAAGTAGCCATTGTTGTTGCCGTCTCCGATCCTCTGACTAAAAACGGAGTGAGCGCAGGCGATCTCGTTAAGGCAGCCGCTCAAATCTGCGGTGGCGGTGGTGGTGGCAAACCCCAACTGGCTCAAGCAGGCGGCAAACAACCTGAAATGATTCCCCAGGCTCTCAAAAAAGTGGCCGATATGGTGGAAGACAAGCTCAGCCAAAAATCGCACTAAGAGCGACTTAAGACAGGGCTCCGATTAATCTCCGACGGCTTGAAACCATCGTATGCGTAATCCCTTTCTGGATTATCGCGTATGAAGGCAGCAATCTCTTGGATCAATTGAGCGTTGAAGCCGTCGTCCAGTCTGAGTATCAGTTGCTCAAACTTGGCGCCCCAGCAACTACGAATCGTTACGGCTTGCGGCAAACCAACATGCTTGACGCAATCTATTGAGATTCGTGTAACGCCCTTTGCGATGGCATCAATACGAATGACGAGTGTCCTGTCCGGATAGCCTTCTACTCGCGCGCAAATCCTTCGCGCTTCGATACGATGAATAATATTTGCTCGAGGTATTTGTGCGGTAGCTGCCAGACAAAGTTCATAAGCTCTCGCAAGCGGCATATTCACATCTTCGTAGGTCAAATAGGCTTCGATTCCATGAATCGCAACAGCTCGACTGAACGCCACCTGAAACCCTTTCGCTGCGGCACTGAATGCAATTCCCAGAGTGCAAGCGGCCATGGTTATGCATGGCAAATAAACCGGCATCAGATTCGGTGATGCCAGACCAAGAACGACAAGAGGAAAATTGAGGGCAATACCAAATGCGGCGCCACGCAGAAAAACCAATGCGTAATCGCGCAAACTATAGAACCTGGGATCCAGATACTGCAGAGGCAGAAAGACTTCCAGCTCTGCGCTGTTGATTCCTCTTATTTTTTCGCGCAAACTATGCACTAAAATTCTCCAACGCTCAAACCGCTGCAATAGTGTCAGCTATAAATGACATTTGTCTGACAGTGCACCACCATGCTCGCAGTTATTTGTGTCAAAGTTATGACTGACGACGCTTGATATCATATGCCGTAAGAGGTGAAATCTTCGTGATTACTGACAACCAGAATGAGCATATCAAGCGGCATGTAGCGGACTTCGAGCGCCGCACCGGACGGGTTCCGACTATTGAAGAGCTAGCTAAGATCTTGGAAATGGATCCGCGCCTCTTGGCAAGAAGGCTGAAGAAGTCGCTTTTACAGATTGGAATGGATGCACAGATGGAAGGAACCTCGGCATTCAAAGCAAGCCTCACCGAGCTATTGAGTAGCGGAATGATGGACCGCGGCGTCCCCAGCGAAGCCGACTTGCAGGCACTTCTTCAGAAAGCAAAAGAAAACAAAACAAAGTTTGCGACATTGCGCTGGACTATGGGCGATGGCGAAGTTTCGCTCTCAGTGCAGATAGCCAATCGGGGTACAAAACCGCTGTGGGTTTTGTGTAATTTGAGCGCCGGGGATACAGAAAAGATCGACGAGATTCACACAGATAATCTCGATCTGGTATCACGCATGTATGAAAACCTGGAACTCATCAATCCCAGAAAAGAACCAGCGAGCAATGTAATTCCCTTCAATCCATAGAATAAGAATTACGGCACATTCGTCGCCGAAAACTCTTGAGCAAAAAAGACCGCCCCGCCTGGTCCGTAAGCGCATCCAATTCCGACACAGACCCATCTGGGATTGAGAATATTTCCGCGGTGATTGGTCGGATCATCTTTTGGTTCTGCCATCATCGTCCTTTCACAACCGGCAACTTTCTGCTGAGGCGATTGGGGTCCACTCTTACTTGCTATGTTTTCCGCAACATCGACATTGAGACCGGCGGCCGCAGCTCTCGCCATGGGATCCATACCGGACGGATTGACGTGAGCAAAAAATCCGCGCTTGATCATGTCTTCGGCATGCGCCCGTGCAACCGCTGACAGTCCGCTGCTCAACGACACTCTTCCCAAACCGTTTGCAGCCCGATCGGCATTAACCAGTTCACAAACATATGATTCGAGAGTTGAAATCGGAACATTGGTCTGTATTCGATCGAGGGTTGTATCGCGCTTGAGAGTCGTAGCACCCTGAACAATGGATCCACTCTCCGACGGCGAGTCATTCGTATAGGAGATCGTCTGGTTGTAACAATTGAGAGCCTGGGAAGTCTGTTTTACAAATACCGCTCGCAATTGGCCGGACGCAGTACTGCCGAGAATTCGATCCGCTTCGGCAGCTGACGAGACGACTCGGCTATTCAATTGCAGCAGCACATCGCCTTGTTCCAGTCCGAGTTTGGCCGCTACAGAACCTGGATTTACAGAGGTCAGGTAGAGTCCTCTATTGGACGAACTGGCAGTCAAAATATAGCCGGAACTGCCGCTGGCACCCAGACGCTGGGACGAATCGACCCGATCCGAATAAGTACCTATCTGACGACTGATCTGGCGGGCCCAGGCTCCACCGTCTTGCGAAGCTAGAACCAGAGCAATCAGGATAAAAACTACAGCAGTGGCAAAAATCGGGTGTCTCAAATCAAACAATCCCAGCCGGAGCAGACAGTTCAAACTCCATTATGCCCGCTGCGAACTATCGCCGCCTCCTTTGAGACGGACCAATATTAGCAGGCATTTATCCGGCACCTGGGCAGATTTCGAGAATTGCCCGCCAGTTTCGGGAATATAGCTGTTCGCATGCAGAAACTTACCAATAGACCGTCCCTTGGCAGAAAATCAACTCCAGCCACAGCTGAACATTCACTATAAGGAAGACCAAGCGCGCAATGGTCTGGTGATTTTGCTCGCTCTCTCGCCTGTTTGGGGTCTCTGGTCGATTTATGTGTTGAGCTGGCTCCTTTCGGCCCTTCTGAAAGCTGGGATTAGCGGCTACGAAGACCTTTTTGCGCTGCTGCTTTTCTATGTCGGTTTGCTTTTAGTAGGACTTTTCGGTCTTTTTGTCTGCCTTGATGCAAAATTCGTGGTCAACGAGAAGGAATTACGCCTTCCCTGGCGCTATTTTCTCAATCTCGGCTTGACGCGCACTCAGAGTTGGTCCGACTTGCAGACAGTGGACTTCAAAGATAACGAGCTTATTCTCAGGTTTAGGGTCGGAGAAGCTCGCTTCAACTTGACGGGGATGAACAACAATGACCTCAAGGACTTTGTCGTCGCCGTTCGCTCCAACGCCCCGGAAGCAAGATGCAGCTTTGACAAGAAGGCAATCGAGACCGTCATGCCTGATTCTCAGGCCGCACCGACTGCCGACGGAAGCTTTACCGCCGTATGGGAACAAGATCTAGCCAGCCGCTTCGGAAGCACGGCCTTCGTGCCTCTCGAGGCAAGGGCAAAACTCAAGAACGATACGCTCACAGTAATAGGGCAGGTCTCTTTTGGAGGTCTCTCAGCGGTCTATTTGTGCAAAGACAAGCTTGGAGATTCGGTGATCGTCAAAGAAGCAGTTGTTCCTCTGAATTGCGATCTGGCGATGAAAGAGAAAGCCATCGAAATGTTTCAGAGGGAAGCAAAAATCCTGCAGGGTCTAAATCATCCGTACATCGCTCGAGTGCTCGATCATTTTGTCGAAAACGAAAGGCATTACTTGATGCTGGAGCACGTCAACGGTGTTGATTTACGAGCCTTCGTGAAAGAGCACGGGCAGCAAGGCGAGCGCCTCATAATGCGCTGGGCGCTGGACATGGCGCTCATACTCAGCTATCTGCACTCGAAAGATCCGCCGATCATCCACCGCGATATCACGCCGGACAATATTGTTCTGGATCGGCTCGGCTCTATAAAGCTCATAGATTTCGGCGCCGCAAACGAACTTTTAGGGACAGCCACAGGGACTCTGGTCGGCAAACAGTGCTACATTCCGCCCGAGCAATTCAGAGGCAAAGCAACCACGCAGAGCGACATCTATGCGCTCGGTTGCACGCTCTATTATCTGGCCGTCGGGAAAGACCCGGAGCCATTATCGCAGTCGTCTCTGCCGGACGATCTGAAGGAAAAATTTCCTGCTCTCAACGAGATGATTGAGAAGTGCACGGCGATGGAGGCGGAGGATCGTCTGCAAAAAGCCGAAGATGTTGTAGCTCTGGCACGTGCTTATACTAAGAGCCACCAGCAGGAAAGTCTCACCTTGAGTACAGCCGAAAAGCTAACCCGGAGTCTGGGTGACAATTCATGAGTCAATTCAAAGACCCGGAAAAAGAGGCTCTCTCAGCTGCGAAACTCAAAGTTTCACCTGAGAGCGTTGAGCAAAGTCCGCCTCCTTTCGTATTTGAAGCACCTGCGATCGAAGAATCGAGAAACGGCGATGAGCATTGGTATGACAAACGGGAAAGACTTCGCCAGGAAGAATTGGCAAAGTACCGCAATCAATATGGAGACGAAGCCTATCATAAGGCGCTCAAAAACTATAAAAGCCCATATGAAGAAGCACTGGAGCAATCGAACCGGAGCTGGCAGGGGGTCAACCAGTTTCTAGATATCACATCGAATCTCATGGGCTTTTTGCTCATTGCCGCCGTTCTAATGGTCGGGCTGGTGGCTTTTTCGATGTTGAACGCACAAAATCCCGCGCCTCAAATTGATTTCGATTGGACCAAGACCTGGATATACGAACTATTCAAAAATTTGACCAAGGGTCATGAATTCAAAAGTGCGCTCGGCATGGATGAGGTTCTTAACCTGCTTCCCTTTGCTGCCTTCGGATGTGCGCTGACAACGGCGCTGGGAACATATATTGCCCGTTCAGCCAAGTCTCGCGAAATCGACTGGACGGACAGCCATCTGATGCTTGAGTATTCCGGTCCGATCAGCCTGGCATTTAAATGGACCGCAATCAAAAGCGTCGATCAGATCTGGAGTTGGGATGTTTTCCATGGCAAGCAGCCGGTTTTTCTTCTCGTGACGCAAGAAGGAAACGTATTCAGGCTGAAACTTTCGGACATCACCGCCAAAAACAACATCGGAAGCTTTTTCAGTCTCATCAAGGAGCATGCGCCGAAGGCGAAATTCAATGTCGATCCGGCATTCGCGACAGACGAATCTTATACGGAATTATGGTTGAAGTATTTTTCGAAAGCAACCGACAGGACCAGAGCAGGGTTGCTGGAGAAGGATATGCTGGTCTGCGACGGCATGTATCGAATTGTTGGCACCGTCGGTGGTGGCGGCCAGGGCACCGCATATCTTGCCATTGTGGAAAAGGATCACATCCCCGATTCAGCATACGGCATTGGCGGCGTCGACGGAAAAGTCGAAGTTTCTATGGGCAACAAGGAAGCGCGACACATCCTGAAGATAGACAAGACAGCAGCAGGACGGGCAAAGAATCTGACCGTCGGTCAGGAAGTAGTGCTCAAAGAATACATTCTGCCGGTGCACCGCGGTCAACTGACGGCTGAGCGCACAGCCGAAAAACTGAAAGCCGAGGCCGAGATACTCAATCAATTAGATAACGAGCATATAGTAAAACTGAAAGACGCTTTTATTGAGGATTATAGGGGCTACCTGGTGCTCGATTTCGTAGCCGGCGAATCTTTGAAGTCGCTCACCGAGCGCCACGGACCACAATCCGAAGAGGAAGTTATCGACTGGGCTGTCCAAACGCTGGATATCCTGGAGTACATGCACGGTCTGACACCGGCCCTGGTGCACAGAGATATCACGCCGGACAATTTAATGCTGCAGGAAGACGGACATATAAAACTCGTCGATTTCAATGTAGCCTATCAAGTAGACTCCTCTGCCACAGCGACGGTGGTTGGAAAGCATGCCTATATTCCGGCTGAACAGTTTCGTGGAAAGCCGGTGCCTCAAAGCGACATTTATTCGCTGGGAGGAAGCATGTTCTATCTTTTGACAGGCAAAGAACCCGAACCGATAAGCACGTCACATCCGGCCAACCATAATGAAAACGTCTCGGTCGAACTGGACAGAATCGTAGCCAGAGCAACTGCGACATCGCTGGAGGTTCGATATGCCGACGTCAAAGAGTTCAAAGAAGATCTGCTCAGATTGAAGAAAAAGAAATAGAGGTTCAGCATTATAAAAACTCACCTCCCAGCTCGAACAAAATCTCCTAACTAAAGAGCGGCAATGATTTCCGGCATTGATGGGAATTCCGCGTATTCCCAACCGGCAAAAGGGCGCCTATGATACCCAGGCTGGATAGAAGTGTAGATTTTCGTCTTTATGGTGGACGCATCTATGCTTCAGCTTTCCAGGCAATTTTCTCCTGATAATGCTTGCGACAACAAGCAAGACCCCCAGATCTCCTTTTCTACCCCGGAGCGGTTGCGAGAGGAGGGAGAATTGTGCGGTCGTCCGCTACAGTTAGAGCGCAAAGTCGGCAGCGCAGAGAAAAGCACACCGCTTAGCGAAACTGAAAAGTTTCAGAACAAACACGGAGTCACCGTCGAAAGCAAGGACGGTAAATATGCCTATATCCTGAAGATTCAAGGACAGGACAAGGAGTTATTCACTACTGACGCCAATTCCAAAGGTTTTGAAAAAGCCGAAGCAGAACTGGCAAAGCTCAAACACGAGAAAATTGCAGATTTGGAAAAGGTATTCAAAGTTTCCTTCAGCAGAGACGGTGAAGACATCCTAAGACAGTGGGTGCAAAAGGACGATTGCAGTTGGGAGCGAGGCAATATGATCAAGGCTCGCAGCCCCAACCTGGCCGAGCTGAGCGGAATTGAAGCGGCATTGTATAAAGGGCAACCCAGTCAGATGACCATGGATGGAGCACAGGGAGTCAAATTCTATTTCCTCACAGAAAACTACTATAAGTACGATGTCGCTCTTGCCTATCACATTCAACAGGACAAAAACGGCAAGCAGGCAATCT
>JAIETE010000008.1 GCA_019745505.1 Candidatus Obscuribacterales bacterium
AGCACGGCTTTGTCTTCAAGCGAAGCGAATTCACCAATCGTGGCGACGGTGCACACGGTGCGATGACCCACGTTTATTTGCGCCAGCTGCTGAAAGCCGAGAGAGGGTCGGCATGATGGAAGTTCACGCTAAAGTCACTCAAATTGACCTAAATTCAGGAAGGGACGATCTCTCGTTCCGCCTCAGAACGATAAATACCAGCTTCACCTTCATCCGTTTTCCGAAAATAGTCTTGGGCCGGCCCGGCTCGGCTCTTTTGCTTCTTTCCATTTACAGCTTTCACTTACCAAACAACCGAGTCCCGCAAGTTAGCGCCACCGGCAGGTGGATGCTGAAAGCCTTTAAGAATCCCCCCAGAATCTCGAAGTACGTGACATGACGGAATCCATATCGCCACAGCCGCGCGCCAGAGCGCAGCAGCAAGAGCAAAGCGCCGAAAGACAATCTAACTCCGCCGCAGAAACTGATGCCAGCGAGGCGTGGCGGAGCATTTCACGTGCGATCTGGCAAGAGGGCGAAATGACTGCCGCCTCCATGCCGGATATCAGCAAGCAGAACTTGAATGAGATGCTCGGCTTGGGCACCAGCCAATCAGACCGCCGGAATTACAGAAACCCGGACGCTATGGAGCCCTCCGGTACCAGATCGCTGATCGACTGGAATGCTCTTGCCGCCGGAAAGACAATCACTATCAACCCTTTGCCGGAAAGACCGGTGACAGGACCGGGTCCACGGCAACCGGGGCTCGACTTACCCGCTACACGCCTTGCTGATACACGAAACAGCAACGATCGCTCCCGGCTGGCAACCACCATGGATTTCAACGCCGGAGGCGGGAAAAGACTTCTCGAGCCGGTGCAGGACCAGGCGATTTTGGCAAAAGTACCCGATGCGATGTACATCGGACAGCGAGGAACTGTCACAACCACGCGCAACCGGGGCGGCGAGGCTCAAGATTATTGGCTCTCCGGCAGCGCCGCACAAGCTTTCGCCAGAGCGCAAGAGATGCTTGCAGCTAAGGGAAAACAGATTATCGTCTCGGACAAAAACGGTGCCGGACGAACAGTAGACACGCAAACCGAAATCTACACGAGGAGCCGAAACGGCAGGGGGTTCGCGGCAGGCAGACCGACCGAATCGAACCATACTAGAGGCAACGCGATGGACGTGTCCAATTGGCAAGACCCGGACGTGAAAAAAGCATTACTGGCCAACGGCTGGAGACAAGGAGACAGCCGCGGCCCTATCAAGAACGATCTGCATCACTTCAGTTATGCCGGTCCGCAAGCGCAAGACACATCAGGACCGCCCAGGCGACAACGTCATCGACACTAAGATTTTAGTTCCAGATGAATGCAAACTTGCTCCAGTACGTCTTTGAGTTCCACAGCCTCGGAACCTGATATAGAGCGCAATCCGTCATTGGCCGTCTGTTTCAAAAGTGCCGCACGCTCAAAGCGTCGGCGGTCTGTCGCGACAATCATGTCGCATATGTTCAGCGCCACCACGCGATAAGCACTGGCTGGAACTTGATTCAGCTTCTCTTTTGCTTGCTTTACCATACGCTTCGAAGCTTCCCGAAAACCACCACTCAGGGCAATCGCCGAGGCTACTGCATACGAGCGCCAGTCCTCAGCGGCGCGATCATTCGGCGAGCCGCCATTCTTCGGATCGTTTTTCAGGGGCAGCAAAAAGAAATTTGTCGTGATCATAGAAGACTCCACGCCAAGGAGCTTATCTGGTGTTTTTCGAGACTCTACAGATCAGTTGTTGTGAAGTTGTTAAACATCAAGGCTTCGGCAAAATGAACCAGAAGCGGCTGCCGGCACCTTCGTCGCTATCCACACCGATAATTCCACCGTGCCCCTCTACGATAGCCTTGCAGATTGCCAGCCCTAGCCCAGTGCCACCGTGCGTAGTGGCATCATCACGCTCGACCTGAGCAAAACGATCGAAGACTTCTTTCAGTTTGTCTTTCGGAATACCCCGTCCCTGGTCGCAGACAGTCACTTTCACACCGGTCGGCAAATCTGCTGCAGCAACGACTATCTTGGAATTTTCCGGTGAAAACTTAATGGCATTGGAGAGGAGATTCACCAAAACTTGAACAATGCGCTCAGCCTCGGCATTCACCGAAAGTCCACTGGGCGGCGCATCAAGCTCGATCGACTTTTTGTCCGCCAGTCCGGATACTGAATCCAGACCACGCCTGACAATAGCATCCAGACTTTCCGCAGAGAGAACCATGTTGAGCATGCCTGCTTCCATTTTCTCAATATCCAACAGTTCGTTGATGAGCTTGACCAGCCGCTCAACAGTAAACTCTGCCTTGGAAAAGCGTTCTTTTCCCTTTTCATTGATTTCGCCGAAAGCCCCTTTTTCCGCAAGAGCGAATGTGAACTGCAATGAGGTAAGCGGGCTGCGCAAATCGTGACTGATCATCGAAATGAATTCCGCTTTCGTTTGCTCGGCCTTAGTCAGCGCGGCGGACATCGAGTGAAAGGTTTGGTCGAGCTCAGCGATTTCGTCACTGCCGACCAGCGGTGGATTCAGTTGTTTTCGATCACGCACCCGAATTGTATTTTCAGAAAGAACCTTCAATCTGCCTGAGATGTTTTTGCTGAAGTAGAGCGACATAAGCACGGTAATGGCGATGTTTGAAACAAGCATCACAATGAGCGCGGCCCAAATGCGTTGTCTATTGCGCTGTTCCTGCCCATCGGTGATTAGGCTCTTGCGGATTTGTTTTGTAATCGCTTCAATCTCGTGCTTTACCGAGAAATATGAATTGGTGCTCTGCCCTGCCAGACGAACTACCGCCGGCATCCAATTGCCACCCTCGATACTGCCGAGCGACAGCCGCATGTTGGCCCGAAGCCGATTGACCGCCACTTCCAGACTGGTAATACTGATTGCAGTCTCAGGCACGTCTTTGGTCAATTTTTTCAGATCTTCAAATACGAGCGGAATTTGCGCATCGTTCGCCTCGTAAGCCTGACGCAGAGGCTCGATGCGGCGGCAGCCGTAGCCTATCAAAGCCATTTCCGACTCAATCAAATGCTTGGAAACATTGCCGATACGAGCCGTAATCCGCTCTCCTCGCTTCGCAATCATTTCTTCGTGCTCGGCCGATGAAATCAGTCCGGCAAGGACCACAAAGAAAATGATTTGAAACAACAAAGGGATCGCAACGAGAATCAACCCCTTTTGTGAAAGCTTCAGATCAAATCGCAAACGCTTCGCCTCAAAACCGCCAATCACTGGTCCTATCGAAATTATACTTAGGCAGAGATGAAATGGTGATTTGACGGCGGGTACACAGTAGCCTATATTTCAGAAGCCGAAGCCGAGAAACTCAGAAGGAATAATCAGTGGCCAAGATTCTGTTGGTCGAGGACGATCTGGAAGTCTGCGAAGTCGTGAGCGACTGGCTCACCGATGAACATTACACGATTGATGTCGTCAATTCCGGCAGTGAAGCCATTGAAAGACTGCGTTTCGACAAATATGACGTGCTCATTTTCGACTGGCAGCTTCCCGATCTCACCGGTATCGAGATCTGCAAGCGGTTTCGCTCCAAGGGCGGCAATACTCCAGTCCTGATGCTCACAGGCAAAGCCGAGATCACCGATAAAGAAACGGGATTGGATGCCGGTGCAGATGATTATTTGACCAAGCCCTTTCATCCCCGCGAACTTTCAGCACGCGTGCGCGCTCTTTTGAGACGCTCCGGCGAGCTGAAGCCAAACGTTTTGACTTGCGGAGATATTGAACTCGATCCTCAGGCATTCAAGGTGACTAAGGGCGGCAAGGAAATCACGCTCTTGCCGAAAGAGTTTGCCCTGCTCGAATTTTTCCTCCGTCACCCGAATCAAGTATTCAGTCCGGAAGCGCTTCTCGACCGAGTCTGGTCCGCCGAATCCGAAGCGTCGCCCGACACAATTCGCGTGCACATCACAAAACTGCGCGGAAAAATCGAGACCGAAGGTCAGCCTTCTCCGATCAAAACCATCCATCGCCAGGGCTACAAGTGGGAAATGCAGGCTTAGCCATCCTGCCAGTCACAAAAGCCTTCTGCGGCAGCTGGAGCAGAAGACGCGCAGTCCATTCGGCTTGAAGAACTTCACTTCATCCCATCGGCGATTGTAGGAAACATACATTTTGTCATCGCTGATGCCTCGATACGCGATATGCACTTTGCCGTCACAACAAAGCTCCTCCGCGTCCTCTGCAGCCGGCGCGCCAACTTCTTTCTTTCCAAAAATCGATTGAATTTTCTTGAACAATTTATTCATGGGTGCCCAAAACAGTATCTCTCTCAGCGCCTGAGTCCGTCAGCCTCTCCGCGGACGTGGGTGGTTGCGGCTTGACAGGAAGTCTTACCGTAAATGTAGAACCAACACCAACTTCCGACTCAACAGTCACACTGCCTTGATGTCTGGCGATAATTTCTTGAGTAATTGCCAGTCCGAGGCCGGAGCCTCCGCTAGCTCGACTTCTGGCTTTATCCGCGCGATAAAAACGTTCGAAAATCTTGGGCAAGTCTTCGGCATCGATACCAATTCCGGTATCACTGATTTTGATTTCGACTTCGTTTGCACCATCAAGATTCGCTTTGATGCCGACACTTCCATCCTTCGATGTGTAATTGATTGCATTGCCTAGAATATTGACCAGTGCTCGCTGCAAGTGAATGGAATTGCCCATCACTACGGCACCGTCGAGATCCGACTCTACGTTGATCTCGACTTGTTTCTTTTCGGCGTTCGGCTGAACTTGATAGACCACATCATTGATCAGTTGCTGAACATTGATCTCATTTTTCAACGACATATCCTGCCCGCTGTCCAGGCGGCTGATATCGAGCAGGTCTTGCAAAAGATTGGCCTGGCGATCGACGAGCCTTTCAAGTGATTCGAGAAACTGGTTGCGAAGCTTAGGATCTTCGGCTGCACCGGCTTGAAGCGCCTCCACGACAGAACCGATGGCCATGGTTGGAGTTTTCAACTCGTGACTGGCGTTGGCGATAAACTCCTGTCTCAAACGCTCCTGCTCGCGCAGGCGGCGAATCATCTGGTTGAAAGAGCGCGCCAATTCACCGACTTCGTCGGGTCGCTTCACAGGGACAGTTTCCGACATATCGCCCGACGCCGCGATTTTTCGCGCGGTCATGCTCATTTCCTGCAAGGGTCTGTTTACTCGTCGAGCCAACCAGAGGCTGATGAGAACAGTCATTACACCAGTGGCGAAGATAATTTCCAGAAAAATGATCAGGTCTCTATGGAGCCTTTGCTCGATTTCGGTCAGCTGCACACCGACACGAATGACTCCTGTAGTTTGACCGGCCGCCCTCACCGGACAAGCCACATAAAGCCAGTTGCTGTTTGTGGTTCGCTCATTTCTCGTATAAATGGCAACGATACCGGCAAGCGCATCGTTTATTTCAGAATCATTCGAGATATTGACGCCATCAGGAGCGGGCGAAATCGTCGAAGAATCGGCAAGCACTCGGCCATCGCGATCGACAACGGTGATTGCCACACCGAGCTTGGTTGCGTGGCGGTCTACAGCACTTTGAATGCGTTGCCTGGACTTTTCTGAGTCCATCCCCAGATCGTTGTCAATTTCCAAAGCCAAGTGCACCGCCTCGACTTCCAGCGAGTTACGCAAGTCTGTGACGGACTCGGATTTGATTGCAAACAGTGCCCACAAGCTGACAGCAAGCAGAGAGATAACGATGATTACCAAATAGGTGAAGAGAAGCTGGTTGGCCAGACTTCTAAACATCCACTTGTAGATTCGCTCCAGGAGCCCCATCGAATTTGCCTCGGGTTTCGCGAACAAGCTAAGGCACTAGAAAAATACTTAGTTACACCCACACGCTCAAGTCGTACCGTACTCCCCGATCTAATTAAATACCGATTTCATCAAAAATATCGGCAGTTTCTACAAGTAAATAAGACTGCCCTTTGACAATCGAATGCCGGCAAATTCCCTGCAGCATCCTCTTTATCGGTCACACGTACCTTCTATAGCCGGCTTGCCGTGCGCTATGCCGCGGGAGGTCACTCGCTTGGCAACGAGCGCAACAGTTAAGACAAATCGTTCTATCTGTGCGAAACTTAGGTGCGAGTCTATATAATGCGGAAGCGTAGAGTTTGATAAAGACTGCTCTCTAGCCCGCCAAATGGGAGGTCCATTCCGAAGATGTCTGCTGTGTTGAACGTAACCGACGCCACGTTTGAGCAAGAAGTTTTGAAGGCTGAAATTCCAGTCTTGGTCGACTTCTGGGCTCCCTGGTGTGGTCCTTGCAAAGCAATCGCGCCTGTTGTGGAAGACCTTTCAAAAGAATATGAAGGTCGCCTGAAGGTTGTGAAGCTGAACACGGATGAAAATCCGAAAACTGCACAAGCCTACTCTATTCGCGGCATTCCAAGCCTCTATGTCTTCAAGACTGGACAGGTTGTCGAGCAGGTAGTTGGTGCAGTGCCTAAATCAGCGCTGGCTACGGCAATTAACAAGCACGTATAAAAGGTGGATCAGGTCACCTGATCTTTTTACGGGCACTTAACTTAGATCCGGCATAATTTAGGCATTCAAAACATAGCCTGGCTCGTGCTTTCGCGACAGCTATGATTAAGGGTTGAAGAAGATCATATATACGCGACCATTTGATCACTAGGATCGCGACAGGCAAAGGAGATCGTGATGCAATCGAAGAAAGTAGCCGCAGTTGTCGTAGCAATGACATTGGCGGTGATTAGCTCGTCTCAGCTCACTGCTGATGCGAAAAGACACCACAAGAGTGCTTGCGGCAAGCCGAGCGTTTCGAGCTCGACAGCCTGCAATAAAGAGTTGTCGACCCTTCACCACGCACTGGTCAAAACCGGTCTGATGAGAACACTCGGACAAAGAGGCAGCTACACCCTCTTCGCTCCAAGCGACGCAGCTTTCAACAAAATTCCTAAAGCTGACAGAGAAGCTCTCCTGGCTGACAACAAAAAGTTGGCAACCGTCCTCAAGTACCACGTTCTGCCCAAGAAATACAGCGCAAGCGACCTGGCAAGCCGCCGTTCGCTCGTGACCCTGGAAGGCGAGTCTGTGATGCTCGACAACAAAGACGGCACACAAGTGGTTGACGGCGCGCTCGTTACGCAAGCCGACAAAGACTGCACAAACGGCGTTGTACACGTTATCGACACCGTTTTGATTCCTGAGCGCGGCAAATAAGCTGTCCGGAATTCAGATTTTGGTAGGGGCGCAGACAATGCGCCCCTATTTTTTTTCCGGAAACTCGGACCTAGATTAATCCCTAGTGCAGTCAACGAACGGCTGTGCCAATATATAGGTAATCGAACGCATATATCGGGAGCCGGGGGAGCGGAGTAAGCGCCTTGAAAGAATTATTCATCGTATTCGTAATCGCTCTGGTGATTGGCAGCATCATGAACGGCTCCCAGGAAGTGGGCACATTGATGGGTTCAGAACCGCAAAGCGCTCAACAGTCCGCCCCTGCGGAAGAATCCTTAAACAGATTGGCTTCCGTAGACGAAAACAATTTCGACAAAGAAGTCATAGATAGCCAGACACCTGTACTTGTGGACTTCTATTCAGATACATGCGCTCCTTGCAAGAAGATGGAGCCGATCCTGGCAGAGTTAGCTACTGAATATCAGGGGTCTTTGAAAGTTGCTCGAATTGATGTTCTGAGAGCGCCACATCTGGCGCAAAAGTATCAGATCTCCGCAATTCCTGTTTTCATGGTCTTCAAAGAGGGCAAATGCGAATCTTCAGCAACAGGCGCCATGCCTAAGACCGAAGTTGTTGCAATGTTCAAGCCTTACTTGAGTGCCCTGTCAAAAGGCGCCGCAGACTAATGGTATGAGACTGTAAACGTTTTGCTGGTCGGCATTTTCAGGTAATCATACCAATGGACCAACGGCCTATTCGAGTTACGGGTAAACCCTAGAAAGCCAACAGGTAAAAGGAATTGGCAGTTCTTCTTTAGAAAATATAGAATGCCTGTAGAGACTGGGAATAAAACGTAAGTAGCTACCTATAGCCCTTTTAGCGAGCGATAAATGCGAGTTGTAATCATCAGTTTCTTCGCGATCTTGGCAGGCAGTCTGCTTTTCAATGGCTTTGATGCAGGAAAAGCGATGCAACCGACTGGCATTCAAGACGTGAGCACGCCAGGCTTCCTCTGAAGTTTGAAGAAGAAAGACGGTGTGATTCCGGAGCTCTGTTACACCGATAACTACCGCCGGGTGCGGTTGTTGACCGAAGTAAGCGAAGAGACGTGCTCCACGGAGCCAGGCAGCAAAACAGAATTCCCGCACTGGGGCAATAACTGATAAACACGGAAGTTGAGTGAAAATGAAAAACTGGGCTAGATGGACACTACTGATTCTCTGGATGTTGCTTCTGCTCGCCACGTCAGTCTACTGGAATCCGTTTGCGTCCTTCCCCGCCCTTCTCAAATACTCAGTTACTTCGGTTTTTGCTGCTGCCGTCTTCGGCGCAATCATGATTTTGATGCAGTATTACATTCTGCTCTCAATCATTTTCCCGCTTCCACCCAGAGCTGATTCCAAGGCACCAAAGCCAATCTGGATTCGCATTTTTCCTTTCATGTTCGAAAAACCGCAGATCAACCCAAAGGCGCCTGCTAGCCTGGATGAGTTGATCGGCAACGAACAAGCAAAGATTGAAATCAAAGAAGTAATAGACATGCTTGCGCATCCGGAAAAGTATGTTGCTTCGGGTGCTGAATTGCCGAAAGGAATGCTGTTCGTAGGTGCGCCTGGCGTGGGCAAAACTCTGTTTGCACGAGCAATCGCCAACGAAGTAGGCACTCCGTTCTATGTCGTTGAGGGTGGCGGCATCAGCGGTTTGATCTTCGGTCTGGGCGTGCTCAAACTGAAAACATTGTTCTCAAAATTGAAGCGGCACGATAGAGCCATATTGTTCATCGACGAAATTGATTCGATGGCGACAAGAAGACAGCAAGACAAGGGTTTCGGTGGACAAGCCGATATGAATATGACCCTTAATACCTTGCTCACGCAGATGGATGGATTTCATGCCTCAAGGCTGCTTGTCATTGGTGCCACCAACAGTGATGGCTCACTCGATCCGGCACTGACACGCGCAGGGCGCATGGACAGGAGAATTTACTTTCAGATTCCCGACCCCGGTGAGCGTAAAAAGATTTTCCAATATTACCTGGATAAAGTCGCTTACGCACAGGACTTGGACATTGATCACATTGTCGGTTTGACTCAAGGCTATTCTCCGGCGGACATCTACCAGATCGTCAATGAAGCAGCGCTGGTAAGCACACGACCAGGCGGTCCCAACAAAGTCACGACGGAGGTTCTGGAACAAGCTCTAGACCGGATTTCGGTTGGATTGGAACGCATTATGGTGGACAGCGGCATCGAGATTCCGAACCCGGACCCGACCGTTCGTCTCGACCACGTGATCGGCATCGACCAGGAAAAACAAGACGTCTCCGAAATCATAGACTTCTTGAAACACGGCACAGATCTGCGCGATATCGGTGCGAGAATTCCGCGCGGCATTATTCTTGTCGGTCCTCCCGGCGTGGGAAAAACTCTGCTCGCCAAAGCAATTGCCAACGAAGCAGGCGTGCCGTTCTATGGAATTTCGGCATCTTACTTCAAGAGTGCCTTCGAAGGAACCGGCGCCTCTCGCTTGAGGGCTCTTTACAGACAGGCGAGGAAGAGTCCTGCGGCGATTATATTCATCGACGAAATTGACGCCATCGGGGGCTCTCAAGGTGCACACGGCGAGACGGTGAGAACGAGCGAGTTGAATGAGATTCTCGTACAACTTGATGGTTTCTCGCGCAGCAATGTCATCACCATAGGCGCCACCAACAACGAGCAAGTGCTCGACCCGGCCTTCTATCGCGCCGGCAGGTTCGACCGAAAGGTTTACATCGGTCTGCCTGACTCGGAAGCTCGCAAAAAGATGTTCGAGCTGTACATGAAGAAAGTCCAGGTCACCGGGGAATTCGACATGGACCGGCTGGCCAAGGAAAGTATTAATTTCACCGGTGCCGATATCTCGTCTTGCGTGAATGAAGCGGCAATCCTTGCTGTGCGCAATGGACGAAAACAAATAATTCACGAAGACATTCGCGAAGCAATCAAGAAGACATCGGCTACCGCCGGACACAAGCTGAATACAAGCGGCATGAATTTCAACCGCGTCCCCGATGTCGATGTAAAACTGGACAGCATAAAAGGCATGGAAGAAGCCAAAGGCGAAGCTTCGGAAGTGGTTGCTCTGCTCAAAGCTGCCGAACTGGTTGAAGACATGGGTCTGAAAGCACCCAGAGGATTACTTCTGGTGGGCAAGCCGGGCACGGGAAAGACGATGCTCGCCAAAGCCATTGCCAACGAAGCCGGTGTGCCTTTCTACTACGCATCAGGAGCGGAATTCGTGCAGGTCTGGGTTGGACTCGGTCCGCAGAGAGTACGCGCGCTTTACGAGCAAGCTCGTCGCAGTGGAAAGCCGGCCATCGTCTTCATCGACGAGATTGATGCGCTCGCCTCCAAGCGCATAGCAGACATGGGTGCAGGCGGGCAGAACGAGCGAAACAACACCCTCAACCAACTCCTTGCCGAGATGGATGGTTTTGGAAAACACAAAGTATTGACCATCGGCGCCACGAACAATGCCGACATGCTGGATCCAGCCGTGCTCCGACCGGGCCGCTTCGATCGAATGATTGAAGTGCCGCTGCCGGATCTGGAAGGTCGGCACGGAATTCTCGAACACTATGCCAAGAACTTTAAGGTCGATCCTAACGTCAACCTGCTGGATCTCGCTCGTATAACGGTTTTTCAATCACCTGCTACGCTCGCGAAAATTGTGAATGAAGCCGGATTGATGGCCATTCGTGATGGCAGAACAGAGATCAAGCAGGTAGATCTGTTCTCAGCGTTTGAAAGAGTCGCGGCCGGCATGGCGTTCAATCGCAACGTCATTATCAAAGAGCTCTGGGAAACCGCTTATCATGAGGCAGGACATGCGATGGTCGCATACTATCGCCACAAGCGCACCAGGGTTCAGGTTGTCTCTATCGTCCCGCGCGGTCGCACTTTGGGAATCACCTGGCTGCCGGACAAAGATGATTACCACTCAAGAAATCGAGAAGAAATGCTCTCGGATATTGAGGTGTCTCTCGGCTCTTATGTCGCCGAAAAAATGTACATGGACACGACGACGCAAGGTGTCTACGGCGATTTACAGAGCGCCGGAAGCGTCGCACGCACTATGGTGAGAGACCTTGGTATGGGCAAATTCAAATTCAGTATTGAAGCTGCCTATGGAGAGAGCGTTTCTCCAGATACTTCCAGAGAAGTCGATCTCGAAATCAAAAACATCATCGATACATGCCTGCAGAACGTTGAACAACTGCTTCTGGCCAAACGTGCAGAATTAGACCTGCTTTCAAAAGCTCTGGTCGAGAATGAAACTCTGTACTTCAAGGACATCGTGAGGATACTCGAGCCTCATCGAACAGAAGAGAGCGTGGAGCGAGAAATCAAAGAGCTGGCAGACCGCAAGAAGGTAGGCAAGGCTCCTCGATTCAGCTTGGATGTAGTTGATGGACTGAAAGAAGTCTCTCAAACTCACAAGAAAAACGGGCACAAGAACGGCGCGAATGGCAGCAACGGCGCAAGCAGTTCACAGCCGACTGGACCGGAAGCAACGGAAATCAACAATCCGGGTTCTAGCAAGGAACCCGATTCAGCTTCGGAAGGAAACTAAATCGGGCTGTCCTGTGCGTCGTCATCAGTGAGAAAGCTTTCTGAGACTACCTCTTAGGGTATTTCGTATCGAACCATTCGATAAGCTTGGAATTTCCGCTGCTCGATATTTTCGAGCGCACGTCTTCCAGATTTTCGCTCGTTACTAGTGGCGTGCCGGGCTTGACCGAATTCCAGTTGACACCGATTTCTTTGTGAAGAACCTTACTCAAAGCTTGACGGGCGGACGAATCGAGACCGGAGCCCTCGAGCATGTTTTTCGCAACGGTATCCGGACCTTGCTTGATTATGACCTTGCTGGAAGCGTTATCCAGGGGGCCTGAAGCTGCGTTGGATGCAGCGACAGCGGCCATATCGGCAGGATAGCGACTGACAAACCAATCACGCAATCTAGCATTTCCGGTTTCACCGATCGACTGAATCACTTTGTCGCGATTCTCGGGCGTGATCTGATTGACAGCCTTGTCTGTGTAATTTCCTGAATTCGGTCCCATGGCTTTGGTCAGGTCGGCAACTGCCTTGTCGATTCCGCCCGGCTCATCTTTGAAGAACTTCTCTTGTCCGGACAGCATTCGCCTAGCGATGTTATTGGGTCCGTCATTCTTGCTGAGCAGCTTAGTGTTATCGTAATTAGTCAGAGATACAACATCAGTTAAAGGCTTACCGCCTACATCGGCAGGCAGACGCAGCTTGGCTTCGTCCATAGACTTATAGCCAAGACCGCCGAGCAGGCTCTCGCGAGTCATTTTGCCGTAGGTGGATGCTATTTCCAAGTATCCGCTGCCCATTACACCCATAACATTGTCTTTCAGTACAGACCCAGGTTTATTACCTTTGTGCCTGTCCTCGTCAAAGGCAAAGTTCAGATTGTCGAGAGTTTGACCAACTTGTCGTTGTTGCTCAGGAGTAGAAGCAAATTGCTTGCGGAAATCAGCTCCGGTTTGCCCGGTTTGATTCCACCTTTCCTGGAATGCCTTTACGCCGTCCTTTGTGATCTCACCACCACTGGCGATGGCATCAAAGAGCTTGGGATTGGATGCCAGAGCACCGAATTGTCTGCGATTTTCAGCACGTACCTGATCGGCAGCCAATTCCTTTTTGAACTGCGCTTCGGTCACAGTAGCTTCTCTAAATCGGAATTTCTGTGAGTCCGCCTGCCAGAAATAAGGATTGGCACCATTTTCCGCCTTGAGTGAGCGGTATTTGTTGTGCATCTCCCTGTACAACTCCTGGTAGACCGGATTGGCCTCTCTGGAAGCAGCGGACCCCAGTTTGTCGGAATTAACTATGCGCTCGCCTGAAAACAATGGCGACTTCCACCGGTTCTGCTCCATAAAGCTGCCGGCATTCTGCATACCGAAAGCAATTGCCATGTCAGGCAAAATGTTGGGCATTCTGTTTGAATCGCCCTGCAGGTTCTTGAGCAATGCTGCATTGTAGGCTTGTCGATCTCGCTCAGGCACGGATTCTATTTCCGACCGCAATCTTGTCACTGCGGCCTCGGCGCCCTCCTTCTCCAGCACTGTTCTGATGCCGGATGCATCGGCCGCAGCTTCTCTGACAGGACCTCTTGCGGAGTCGTAGGGTTGAGCTGATTCTGCCATGGTCATTCTCCTGATGATAAACAGCTGGGCGCCGCTCACTGACACCAGATAGCTCTTCTCTTGCGAAAGATTCTGGTTTTTAAAATGAACTATTTAGCGGCCCTGGAAGGGGCGGGGAACGGTTGAGTTGGGGAATTGGGCTTGCGTTGCCCTCTGGATGTTCTGATTATTGAATATCAACGTGACCGCATCGTTACGCAGGCGGCGGAAAGTACGCGGCAGCAATAGGGGCCGTTTTGAAATGCAAGGAACAAATGCAAAAAAAGAGGAAGGCATCCAGCCTTCCTCTTGATACTTATTTTGTGCGTTAATCCTATGCTTTCGGTTTCGGATAACGCTTTTGGAACCAGGCGAGCAACTCGGCGTTTTGAGTCTTTTTGATAGCCTCAACCACGTTGTCGTAGTTTTCCTTCGTTACTTGCGGAGCGCCTTGCTTGGAGTTGTGGATACCAAACTCGGTGCCGATGGCTCTGGCCAAATCTTTTGTAGCCTTAGCCGGATCCTGGAAGAATTGTTCTTGCCCTTGAGTCATGCGCCCGGCGATAGCTCTCGGTCCGTCGTTCTTGTCCTTCAGCACAGTGCCTGAGAAGTCGGATACGGCGGTAGGTTCGGGCTTGACCACAGGCTTTTCAGGACCTTCGGGCTTCGGATAGCGCTTATCGAACCAATTAAGCAGTTCGGTATTGCCGCTCTTGCGAATTTCTTCGCGAACTTTATCGCGTCCACCGTTAGCGAGCTGTTCAGCGCCTTGGCGATCAGTAAAGGAGGCTTGCAGAGCCTTGGTCAGATCGCGTTGTGCTTTTGCCGGATCTTGGAACGAACCCTCTTGTCCTTTCATCATTTGGTTCGCAACGTGCCATGGTCCTTCACCA
This sequence comes from Candidatus Obscuribacterales bacterium, assembly GCA_019745505.1. Classification (GTDB taxonomy): domain Bacteria; phylum Cyanobacteriota; class Vampirovibrionia; order Obscuribacterales; family Obscuribacteraceae; genus QKMZ01. The sequence continues at coordinate 14,281 of JAIETE010000008.1, forward strand.
CGGTTGAGCTTACTGTCTGCGAAATTTTGAGCCGCGGCGACTTCAGGTCTGACTGTTCCGTCAGGACGTGTATTTTCCTGCTGCTTGTACTTAGCTACAGCTTCAGGTCCGCCCAATCCTGCTGTCAGAGTGTCTTTGGTTATGCCGTTGGTGACGAATGGGTTATAGCGACCTTCTACCATGTTGTTGTTGGTCAGATTGTTTTGCTCGAGTCCACCCCTCAATGCTTTGACGGCTCGGTCGACTTGATCTTGTTGTTCTTGAGTTCCGAATGTTTCGCGGAATTTCTTGCGAGCTGTCTCGTCGGGGTCATTCCACTTCTTGTCGAACGCGGCAATATTCTCGTCGGTTATCTTGCCGTCGGTCTTCTCTGGAGTTACGCCGGCGCGATTTCTGGATTCGGTGCCAGCTTTGTCAATCGCATCAAAAACTTCCGGACGCGTTGCCAAAACTGAAATGTCTTTCTTGAACTGATCGTCTTGCGCCTTCGCCCTGGCGGCCGCGTTTGTCCTGTCCATGTGGCTTGTCAATGTCGCATCATTGACCGGAGCATATCGATTACCATTGCGCAAATCGTCGTACTTGTCGGCAAAAGCAGTATAGAGCGCTCTGTCGACTGGATTCGTAGCGGCGTCGCGCGCGGCTCTTACTTTATTGATATCGTATCGATTGCCAGTTTGAAGATCGGTGCCACCCTGATCTGCAGGTTTACCGGCTCTGTCCTTGACAGCAGCAATCGAAATCTCCGGCAGCACACCGGATTTCTGCAACTGCTCGACCAACTTGGTCTGATACTCGGTTCTTTGTTGTTCCGTCACGCCTCTCTGAGCGAGCTGCTGAGGATCTAATTCCTTCTGCATTGCCTGATATGCAGCTTCGGCACCGTCGGTTTTATATTTATCGATGATCGCTGTCGAATCGACGGTAGCGTTTCTTTCTGGTGTCTGCTTGGGGTCGTACTTGCCTGGTTCGATGGGTCTGTCAGCCATAGTAACTCTCCTGAACGTCGTTTATACGCAAACGTAGTGCTTGAGCTTGTTACATCCGTCGTACCAGCCACAACGAATACGTCCAAGCAATAATGGACTTTGGCGGGCTTTTCAGCCTCTACCTATATACCTCTAATACGGGGAAGATAAACCGGAGGACCAGCCGCTGTGGGTACAGAGACCGGCGTAACGATAATAGTGCCAGCGTACCGGCAACTTGTCATTGGGAAAAATACGTAGTCGAACATTAATTCACCGGACCACCCCAGAAGGTAGTCCGGCAATCTCATCCATTTTCATGTGGCAATTGAACTACTTCAAAGACTCACCCATTGATCACATGAATGCGGGTCTTTTGTAGGCTTGCGAGCGCGTGTAACGCGCGTCAAACCAGTTGAGCAGCTCGGAATTGCCCCTCCTTCGAATCTCCTCTCGCACGGCTTCCAGCTTCTGTCTTCCATCGGCCATGCCGTCCTTGAGCACATCTGTACCTACTGGGTCATTTCTTTTCATTACGGTGCCCAGAGCTTCTTGCAGATCGCGTTGGGCCTGCCTGGGATCAGCCAGATCAGCACCTTTGAGCATTCGTTGAGACAATTGATGGCTTCCTTCCCCAGCGCGAATGCGCGTAGCAGCCGTATCTGCATCGGTTGCTTCGTTCGGCAGAGTGCGAATTCGCCCGTCAGCCCCTCTACGCAATTCACCAGCGGTTGCATCCAGACGTCCTTCACCACCTAATGCAGTTTCAAGAGACTGCCTTGTGATTCCTGGCCGGATGGAATTCCGCCCGAGAAGCCCCAAGCTGCGATTTTCAGGAGTTACAATTGACGGGTTTTCTTTCAAAAACTTATCTATGCGATCTTGCTGAGCTTGAGTTCCGAACTGATTGCGAAAACGTTGCTGCTCCTGGGTGAGAGGGCCTTTTGCAGTATCGCCCCAATTAGCTCTGAATGCATCCATATCTCTTTGATCGATGCGAGTAGTCTGCGTCTTTCTGCCATCTGGCAACAAGTTGCCCGAGCCAGCAATCGCCTCAAACAGCTTAGGATCAGCTAAAGGAGCAAGCGAGTTTCGCCTTTCCTGCTCTCTGGCCGCCGGCGTACCGGCTTCAGGTTTGACTGCAGCGTCTGTAGGTTTATAGGCTTTATCGAACCATTTGAGCAAATCAGTATTGCCGCTAGCTCTTATAGACTCGCGAACTCGGTCTCTCTTTGATTGCCCGCTGGCATCCTTCGTATCATCAAGCAGAGCCGTTCCCTGCTTGTGATCGAAAACGCCGGGCTGACTCAGAGCTCTCGTCAGAACTCGTTGGGCTTCGGGTGAGTTTTGAAACTCAGTTCCTCTCAGCAAGCGCTGTGAGACCTGCCACGGACCTTCACCTCTTCCAATCTTGCTGGCATCCAGATTAGGAGCCGCTTCAACTGCCTGAGGCAGCCGGCCGTCAGACCGGCGACTGAGGTCTTCCAAGTATTTATCTTGCCCACGCCCCTTATCTAACCCAGCTTTCAACGTCTGAGCCGTAATCGCATTGTCAGTGCCAATGAGTGGAATTCCATTGGTTAGGTTATTCTCCGAGAGCCCCAGCCGCCTCATGTCCGGGCTATCAATTTGAGGCACAGCCTTTAGCATCCTGTCAATTCTTGCCTGCTCCTGCGCAGTACCAAAACCGTTGCGGAAGGCCTGTTGCTCAGGTGTCGGAGTCGCACCTCCCCATTTGCCTTTGAAAGCGTCCCAATCTTTCTGCTCGATTCTGCCGTTAGGTTGCCCTTGTCCATCGCGTCCGGCAATAGCATTGAAGACATTCTTATCAGCAAGAGGTGCTATATCGCGTCTAATTTGCTCGTCTTTAATCGCTCTTTGAGCATCTCCCAAATTGCGCGCCATCCGGTCTCTAAGCATCCCGTCCGAGTACCGGTTGAGGCCCATCCCTTCCAAAACCTGGCGTTCCCTTACATATGCATCTAGAAGACCGGCCCTTACAGGGTCGCTGCTGCGCAAAGCGTCCGCTCGCTCTTTGACCTTCGCCGTGTCTATGTTACCGCTCTGGACGTCCCCTAAGCGACCAGCCGCACGCTCCTGTTTAACTACCTCAAGTGAAAGTACAGGCAAAACCCCAGTTCTCGTCAGCTGATCGTCCAACGCCGTAGTAAATACACCCCGCTGGTTATCGTCGGCACCTCGCAAGCCGACAGTACCCCGCTCCCTCTCATAAGACTTCAGCGCTTCCTCTATTCGGCCGGAGGTAATGCTGGCGGAGATGGCCGCAGCGTCGTCCTTAGCATTGAGCTCGGGAGACAAATTACGGTCGTATCGTCCTTCTGTGCTCGCTTGCTGTCTGACTGGTGCGGCTTCTGGTGCGGCTTCTGGTGGCATTGAACTATCTCCTGAATGACGTGATTTGTCTCTCTTGAAACGCGCCTTTGCCAGTCCAGCTACTGGGCAGGCGATCGATGCATATAGACACCGCAAAGCGCTGATAAGCGCTTGCCGTGACCATGCATTTGGAAGAAGAAGTGGAAGAAGAAGAACGAACTTTGGACCTGGTAATTTGAATCCCTCGTTCGATCCTTACGGCTCGAATCGGACTTTGAACTTTGCTTGGGGGCAGCAGTAAACAAGTTTGCTTACTTGTAGGACTACTGGCAACGTCGATTATTACAAACCAACGTGACCGCACTGTTACAATCAGATAGCCGCGAAGTGGAATATTCGCCATATATTCAGAGGACTAAATGGACAGTCAGCGCCCCGCCTTTCAAAAAATCGTGCCGAGCCAAGCCAAAGCGCCGGCCACGGAGCGGGAATCAGCGGAAAGAGCTCTATTCTTCGCCACTATAAATGGAATGGAAAGCACCCGCTTGCTGCGGGAGTACATGAATGTGTGCGAGCAGGAATTTCACGCCAATGAAGCCAATAAGAATGTCCCCCTGCCGGAAGTATCTCAGGAAGAGTTCGCTGAGGCGGTAAAAGAATTGCTTTGCTTCTCGATTTGGCTGGCTCTTTATGAACACGCCGAAGCGCAGGCCGACCCGCCTGAGTGGTTCAAAATCTTCATTCTTCAATCGATCGGGCTATCCGACAAACTTTATGCCATTCCGAGCGCAACCGAAGTGGGCGACAAGTATCCCCTTTCCGACGGCATAGAGATGGCCTGCCAACTCCTTTCGATGAATATGGCACACAAGCTCAAGCTTGGCGCAACCGCTCCGGCGGCTTCTCTGCACCTCGGGTCTCTCGTGCAGAACAACGAAAGAGTGCGGGCCGAACTAATGAGTCTGGCGCTTACTGAATCAATCGAGAGCCTGGACAACATCATCCATGAAAGTTCGGGGATGCCCAGTTGATCTCTTGCCGCCGGTAAAAGATCAGCCCGAGATCAGGGATTGAAAGAGAACAAGAACGTGGTCAGGAAATTGAATCCTGCGTGCCCGATGATTGTTGTAGTGGTGTTAGTGTACTTGCGCACCAGACCCATGACGCACGACCAGAGCGCGACTTGAATCATGAGTATGGGAGCGTGAGTAAACTGAGCATGCAAAATTCCGTGCATGACGGCAGCCGGAAAAATTCCAAAGACAGGTTGCAACGCACCCCTGATCAAAGTTTCCTCTCCGACGCCTGCAAATATGGCAGTCGCCAACGCAAGGATTAACGACTTGTCTGCGCCCCCTACAACACTGAAGGTGCCCGAATTGTAGACAGCAAGCTTGGTGGCCATGTCCTGACCGGTATTATGCGTGTAGAGAGACCACAGGTAGTCGTACAAGAAGCTGAAAACAATCAAGCAGAGACCGATGCCAACTTGTTTTCGGGACGGTTTTTTCCAGCCCAGACGATCCATCGCTGTTTTGAAATCACGTTTGACAAAAATGCCAATGCCGCAAAAAGACAGCATTACCAGGCCCAGTCCGTTGTAAGAAAAGAGCGTATCTATAGGCACCGGGATCGGCAGCGGCAGACTGGGCAACTTCGAGCCGTCTGCTCCACCGAAAAGAGTTTCCGGATCGACCGCTCCCAGTAATGTTGCAAACGTACTTATATAGATGAATAGCGCCACCATGTGAGGGATAGAATTGGGCAGAAACACATGGATTTTGCTAAATACGTCATAGACTGAAGCCTTTTTATACAGGGCTATGGCAGCAGCGCCTGAAAAAATATTGTCCAGAAAACTGAAAACAGACGAATAAAGCTTGCGTCCGTAAAAGACAAGACAGATTGCAGTCGCCACGGCCGTTCCAACTGAAACGCCAGACTGCCAGGGATTGTGCCCCTGGTCAATCAGAGAACCGGCGGCAACCAGACCTTCGCCTATGAGGGTGAGGACAATGATGAAGCGTAGAGTCCACTCGAGCCAGGGCCGAGTTGTGGCTCCATGGGCCATCAGCCCAAGAATTCCACACCCCATAACTATGAAAAAATCGCTCAAAGAAGGCCTCTACTGTTACTCTACTGAATTATTAACGGGAAGATTTTAGGAAAATTCCTAGATTTTAATCTTTCTCTATCGTGATATTATATTGTCAAGGTCCACATCCGCGCTTATCTTCTATGATAGTCACAAACTAAACGGAAAATGAGTCAGGCTGTAGGATCCCAGAAGTCGGAGGTATCAAAGAGAAAATGAAAACTCGTAAACTACTTACTGCAGCAGCATTAGCAGGCGTTTGCAGCTTCGGGCTGATCGCCACAAACAGCTTTGCAAGCGGACCAATTATCCTTGGCCCGTCCGTTGCACCCAAAATTGCACCAGCCGTCTCCCCGGTCACCAAGCCCGGCGTAGACATGGTCAAAATGTACCGCGGATTGCGTGCTTTCTGGCTTTCCAGAGCCATCGTAAGGTAAGCGCATAGCCTAACTCAAAGAAAAAATGCCTTCGGATTTCTGAAGCGGGTTGCCACGTGCGATGATTGCGCGGCCGCCCGCTTTTGTCTATTTGGTTCGATTTTAAAAACGGCAAACTTAGTTGCGACCGCACCAATTCAAACGCTTCGGACGCTCATGTCCAAATTTAGAACGACTGACTGAATCAGGGTCCGCAAAGACAAGGGCTCTGCCGTCGACAAGCGCCATTGACCTGTCTAAATATTGGCTTCCCATCTAGCTTTCAGGCTGCGCCGACATGCTCTAGAATGGTTTATATGCCGATTTTCTCGGGCATATAAATAATGGGATTTCAGATCTTCTGAACCTTCTCTTTTTGAAGATTTCCCAGTTACTAAGGCGTATTGGAGGGAGACCCTGTGGACGAAGTCAGTTTTCGCACGGCTGAAACCGCTGCATCTGGCACCGTGCCTGCATCCGCAACGGCATCGTATCAAGAGCCCTCGCCCGGGACTGCATCGCAGAAACTTGCCGAACCAATTTCCGAGCAGGGAGCCGCTGCGACCGCCCAAGCGCTTGGACCATACCCCTGGATATTGAATCCCACCATCGACCTGCTTTTCGTGTGCGGTGGCTTGTTCTGGCTCTGTTTCCTGGGCTTGTCGCTGAGCAATTTCAGCTGCGGTTTTGACGGAAATGTCACGGCGCAGTGCTTTTTTGCTCTCAGCGTTATCGGCCTGCACATTTTCGGTGATGGACACCAACCGGCAACGCTGTTTCGGGTCTATGGCAGCAAAGTCACCCGCCAAGCTATAGGCAAACCGGTCGCCGTTATCGCGCTGGTCGCACTGCTGGCAGGACTGTCGACACTTTTCATTCACTCGACCACGGCTTTCTTTATCAAACTTGTTCTTGCCTGGGGCTTTCAACATCAATTGGCGCAATCCTACGGAATCGCGCTTGTTTACTGCTACAAACGCAAGTACTTTTTGAACAACGTCGAGAAGAAAATCATGAAGTTCATGGTCGATGCCACCATGGTCTACTTGATCATCCGGATGTTCGCACTGAAAGACTTCGGCACATTCAAATTGCTCAATCTTTATGACGTGCCATTCTATGCGCTTCTTCCGGAATGGCTGTGTACGGCTTCTCTGGTCGTACTGCAGGTCTCGGTCGTGCTATTCGCCGGAATGGTGGCGCGCAAATACATCAAAGAAAAGGCACTCATGCCGATTCCAGCCCTGCTGGTAGTCATGACTTTGACTGCATTACCGCTCATTGCCGGAACTCACTTTGCCCTTCTCTATTACATGTTCTCCCAATGGTTCTTCCATTCGAGCCAATATCTCGTCGTCACGTCGGCTTTCTACTTCAAGGAAAGAGGCTTGCCGGCTGACGTTTCTCTCCACCAGATTGGTCGCATGATCTTCACGAAACCGGGATTGGTCTATTTCGGCGCTGTTTTCGCAGTCGGCTTCCTTCTGGCTTTCTCGCTTCCTAGCTTCATGACTCAAATCGGCATAGCCGACAGAGCACTCTGCTTCATCTCAATCTGGGTATTCTTGAACGTTCAGCATTTCTGGACCGACGCATTCATCTGGAAACTGCGCGACCCGGTCATCAATAAGCTGCTGGTCTCGTAAGTTTGCAGTAATTAAGCAGCGGGCGATTGCTGCTTCTTTCTGTACGACATCAAGAACGGCAAAATCGTTTTGCGCGCATGCTCTTCTCTAAACCGCCAGAGAAACGCATCATGCAAGTAGTGCAAATTGGCGATGCCCATATAGGTTCCGGCCAAAACTTGTATAACAAGTGGATTGGCGCCTTTCATGTGCATGCCGACTTTTATGAAAGCAAGAATTCCCATGCCTACCGCGCCGGTCACCATGAAAAGCAAAATCGGTGAGACTTTCGGCACCGGCAAGTTGGAGATATTCTCCTGCGACTCAACATACTTGTTGCGGACGAGCATGTAATTAAGCCCGATGTACTGAAACCAATGCATTGTCAAAGGTATCAATAAGCAATCTTCAGGCTTGTTGCCCAAGTAGGCACAGGGAAGAAATGAAAGATACGACAGCGCCCAAAACAGGAGCGCAGGAACATTGACCGCTGCCCCGTTTCTGACTTGCCTGGCGAATTCGAGCAAATATTTGGAGACAAAGTATACGGCAATCACGAAAAGTACAATGCCGATAAGCTTGTAGACCCAGAAAGATGGCGAACCAAAAAAGTGCCGCCAATACAATATTGCTGCAAAGAAAATTGAGGGAGCCTGCAGACTCCTCATTTCGATTGTTCTGTCTACGATTGCTTCACCCCTGTTCTGATTGTGATACAGCAGCAGAATTCCGATGTTCTGCTGAATCAGGTGTTGCAGAGCCCAGAGCATAGTAATCAGTGTGATTACCCAGGGAATGTAAATGCTGCCCAAGATGCACAGAGGCAAGACGATCAGAGGAGCGACAAAGAAAACCGCGAACTTCAGCGGTTGAGATTTCCAAGACTCTCGATTCTTACTGTCAAAATACGCAAACCATGTCGGACCCCAGTGAAATGCGCCGGCACCAAAAGCTTCCAGCAGCAAGATTGACCACAGGGCGGAGAGTCCCAGCGGCGAAAAGCGCACGGAGAAAAAGAGCACCACGCCTAAAATGGCGGGCAGAAAGAAGAACAAGATGTCGTACTCGCGCCCGAACATCCAGGGAAATTGAAAACGCAATCCTGTCTTGGTAATTACTGAGGATGCCATTCAGGTATCGATCCGCAAAAGGGACTATTACTATCCTACCCTCGAATTGTTGAGCGTATGCAATAATGATCTCCTAAACTTAGAGCATAAGCATAACAAACTGATGGACTTGCAGACGGTTTTGGACCATTCCATCGACAAAGGCCATAGCAACGGCAAGGCTGTTTCAAACTTAAACTTGGGCATTCTTGCAGCATTGATGATTGTCGCTTTCTTGCTGGCCTGCCCGACAATGCGCATGGGAATCTGGCTGGATGAGTTTCTTTCCATCCACAGCTCCATCGCACCAGATCCAATAACGGTGTTCAAGAATGCATTTGGCCGGCTGGATGATTATCATCCGCCACTCTCCTACATGTTTCTGAACTGCTTCATGAAGGTGTTCGGCAGCAGCGATATAGCCACAAAAGTCCCTTCTTTGCTTTACGGATTGCTGACCATTCCGGCAGTATTTTGGCTGGGCAAAACGGTACATTCAGCCCGCATAGGTTTGCTCGCGGGCTTCTTCTGCACCATCTCTCCTTTTGCGAATTATTTCTTCTGTCAGTGCCGTGGATATTCGTTGGCTGCATTGCTTCTAACCCTGACAGTGACGTTTTACATCAAACTCAACGACGCGCAGTATGCGCACAAGCGTAAGGCCTTCGTGCTTGTCTCTCTTCTTTCAGCAAGCCTCTGCTACACCGAATTAGTCGGCTGCGTTTTAATTCCTGGTTTATGCCTGGCATCGTTGATCATACTGGCGCGCAACTGCTTAATCACAAACAGCAAGGTGGCGAGATTCGATGCACTGAAGAATTTTTCCCTTGCTGTTGCTTCTCTGTTCGGCGGATTCTTGTTGTTCATTCCCTGGATACCATCCGTACTAGAGCAAATGCCAACCGCCTCCTACTGGGGAAAGCCGACACTTTCACAATGGCCGGAAGTGTTTTACTTTACGACCATGAATATGTTTCCCATGGCAATTCCCTTTGGAATCTGCTTTTCCACCGGTCTCATTTTGTTTTTTGCAGCGCGCGCGTTCATAAGGCGCATCAAGACTCAAACTGAAGAATCGCGCCCCTCCGGCATATTCTCATTGCCTGATTCCTACATCACGCTGCTGTGTGTCGTACTTTTTCCATGCGCCACAATGGGATACATTGCGACTTACTGGGCCGGATATTATCGATACATATATCCGTACTCTCCGCCGGCGTGGGTATTGCTGGCAATAGTCTGTGCATCAATTTTTTGGCACCGAGAAAAAGGATTGACCCGGCGCTCTCGCATAGCACTGGTAATTAGCATAGGCGCTCTTCTATCGCTTGAAATCGCCTATCTAGTCTGGTTTGATTCGAAGCCGAATTCCGGTTTCTTCACTGTTGCAAAGGAGATCAAAGCCGGCAAATTCGATAACACCGCACTGGTTATAACCCCTGATGTAATCGGTCCGACGCTCGGATTTTATGTTTCAAAAGAGGAGCTTGCTCGCCATAATACCGGCGCTTTCGGATTTCCACGCTGGCTGGAAACTCTTGTGCCGGCCAATATTCCCGAGATGGCTGCGCAGTGGAGACCGGAAAATCTCGTTGAGGAATACGAGAGAAAAATCGCGGAGCTGCCATCCAAAGGCTACAAAATTCTCGCGTTTGCGCGAGACAACGACAAACAAATCGAAAGGCTGACTTCCAAGTCAATGCCGAGAAAACCGCGCATCGAGGCACTGCATAAGGTGCTAAACAGCAAGTATGAGCTGCTGGAGACCAAATACTATCCTGCAGTTACGGAAAATGTGACGATCAGCTTCTACAAATTACCGACGCCCTGAGATAAACAGCTAATCACCGGACTTTTCGTCCTGATACACTTTTGACTTTACCTTCTCGTCTTCGGCAAGCTTCACGCGATAGTCGCGAGTGAGGACCTTTTCCAACCAGACATACAAGCAAATGAACAGATAGCGACTGCCCATTTCTTGAATTTTCAATTTGGAAAGTCCATGTCGCCGATTTTTCCATGTGATTGGAATAACCGTCCAACTGAAGCCTCGAACCATCGCTTTGAGCGGCATCTCCACAGTCAGATTGAAATGTGGTGAGATG
>JAIETE010000001.1 GCA_019745505.1 Candidatus Obscuribacterales bacterium
GGCGAGAAGATCCAACTCGATAATCATCGAGTCGTAATCGAAACCGACGAGGGAGATTCCGTCAGATACTGGGACATCTCCTGCTGGCCCCAAAAGGACAGAAGCAATCAGGTGACCGGAATTTGTATGAGCTTCATCGAAGCAACCGAACGATACAACGAAGAAAAGAAAAAAGAAGAATTCGTCGCCGCTTTGGTCCACGACCTCAAGACTCCTCTGATTGGTGCAGAATGCACTCTCGATGCGCTGCTCAAAGGGACACTGGGGCCAGTCGAGTCGGGACACGAGCACATGCTTTCCGTACTCCAAAACAGCAATCGCTCCCTTTTGACGATGGTGCAGAGCATGATCGACATGCACCGATGCGAGAATGATTTCCTCAACCTTTCCTATCAGTCTATGAAGATTTCCGGGCTGGTAAGGGAATGCACGGAAGAATTGCGCATACTTTTCACCAGCCACGGAATCGGGTTGAAATACTTTTGCGAACCTGACACCGAAGGTGCCAATGTATTCGCAGACAGGATGGCACTCAGAAGAGTCATCCTCAACCTTCTGGACAATGCTCTGAAATTCACGCCCTACGGCGGCAATGTCGATATTTCAATGGGGACCATCGAGAAATCGATTTACCTTGATATCGCTGATACGGGAATCGGCATTGCCGAAGAGGAGCAAGAAAAGGTATTTACCAATACTTTTCAAGGAGCAGTCGGCAGGCAGGTCGGCGGCAGCGCCGGTATCGGGCTTTTTGTATGCAGAAAAATTGTTCGCATTCATAGCGGAGACATAACCGTGCGCAAAAATACAGAAGGCGGCAGTACTTTCAGAATCACACTGCCTCAATACCACAACAATATAATCAACGAAAAGCCGACCAGCCGTTCGGCAGGGGCGACAAAAGTCTAAGCATATGAAAGGCTGATAAGCTGTATCAGACAGGGCTTTCTACTGCTTTTGAGAATGATTACTCAAATCGAGCAAACGATCGTATACGGACCCGGAGTAAATCTTCTCGCCTACAGTGTACGCCACCATTGTCGTCATCAGCAGCGGCAACAGCAGATTGAAATCTCGCGTGATTTCGAAAACAATTACGGTCGCAGTTATAGGTACACGAGCTACACCGCTGAAAAAGGCGCCCATGCCGGCCAGTGCGAACAGGTCCGGCGCATTCGACGCACTGGCCCACTCACCCAGTTCGGTGGCACCCAATAAATAGCCGGTCGCAGCCCCTATCGTTAGACTAGGTCCGAAAAGCCCTCCGGGAGCCCCGGATATATAAGAAATTATCGTAATGAAGAAGGATATGGAGAGGGCGGTTGCGGCGAATTGCAAGCCCGGCGTATGGCCGATGATCAGGTACTTGATGCCGGCAAAATTATGCATCCCCTGCGGCAGAAGCGTAACGGTCAAACCGCAAATCAAGCCGGCCAAACCAATCGAGACGGGATAGTTTTGCTTGAAAATCCTGGTCCTGTAGATCATCCCTTTGATAATCAACCAATTGAAAAAAGATCCCAGCGCACCACATACGATGCCGAGAATTATCAGATAGGGAATGTCGGCAAAACGAAAATCGCAGGTGGGAAAATCGGTATGCGAAGACAGGTCAAGAGAATGATTGCCAAGCAAATCAGACATGGTTGCAGCCGCAAAACAAGCCAGTCCGGCGGTAATCACGAATGTGCTGGAGACTTCGCGAACCAATTCTTCCACCACAAATATCACGCCCGCCAAAGGTGCGTTGAATGCGGCAGCCAGTCCGGCACCGGCGCCGGCGGCAATAAAATGCCGTTTCAATTTCTCACCGCTTTTGAGAAGCGAAACAAACATACCGGAAAGAGATGCTCCGATCTGTACGGTCGGTCCCTCTCTGCCCAGCGGCAATCCACAACCCAGTGAGAGAATTCCGGCTGCCAGCTTGGCCAGAAGGGAAACCAGATTCATCCGAATCGGATGTCCTCTCAGAAATCCCTTGACCTGAGGTATGCCACTGCCGGTGATTTCAGGTGCCACATATTTGACGATGACTCCGCACAGCACTCCGCCGACCAATCCGAAAAGCGGCAGCACCCAAAAATTTCCGGTCGCGGAAAGATGGATTCGCAAAGACCCAAGCCAGCCTACTGACTTGCTCAGGACATAAGCAGCCGCAGCCGTAAGGATGCCGACTGCAACAATTTCGATCACGTTGATCGGCAAATTCCGAACTTGCTTTTCGGCAGTTTCACCTTCGTCGCCATCAGGCTCGAGGGCGCCAGTCTTCTCGCTTTGCTGAGAACGATTACCGAGGATCGACTCAAAGAGCCTGTTGAAACTATTCACTTCTGAATCCGCTTTGACTGCCGTCTCAAGCTGAGGGCGGGGGCTCTTTTCGATCGAGAAACTTTTGCAAAACGATTGCCGCCGATTGCATATCGACCAAACCTTTATTCTTGCCTGTTTTCAAACCTTGAACAGTCAAAGTTCGAATTGCGGAAACCGTGGACAGACGCTCGTCTTCATAAACAATCGGCAGACCGGTGGTCTGCGCGAGCTTGCGCCCGAATGTCCTGACCATTTCGACATGCTCTACGTCGGAAGCGTCCATGTTTTGGGGAAAACCGAGAACAATCTCGACGGCACCATGGCGTTCGGCAATCTGTTTTACGGCTTCCAGATCTTGCGCCAAATTGACGCGCTGGATCGCTTCGATTCCTGCAGCGGTAGTTCCCAGCGGATCGGAGATGGCAACTCCAATTCTGGCGTCACCAATGTCAAGACCGATAATTCGTGGTTTGTGGCTCATTGTCACCATCTTACTTGACTTGAGCCGGCGGCGGAATGAAGATGCGTCTAACCAGAGACGATCGATAGGTGATGCCTCCACTCAGGTAGAATAAGCCGTCATGAAAATCTATTTGATGAGACACGCGACAGCCGTCGAGCGCCTGGGAGGAGCAATCCTCAATGATTCTCAGCGCCCACTCACTGACGATGGACGCGCCGAAACAAGAATGATGGCTAATGCCTTGAAAAAGTTGAACGCCAAACCCACCCTGGTTGTAAGCAGCCCTCTGACGCGAGCGCGACAGACTGCCGAAATCATCCACGAGGTGCTTGGCACCGAGGCGGAGCTGAAAGTAGCCGATGGTCTGGCGCCGGGCGGAACTTCCAGCGAAGTGTTCAAGAACTTGAAAAAATTTCCGCCCTTCGAAGACATCTTCATGGTCGGTCATGAACCGGACATCGGCAGATTGGCTGCCGACCTGATGCTTGCCGGACCGGAAGTAATGATTTCTTTCAAGAAAGCGGCCGTCATTCGGGTGGATGTACAAGATCTGCCGCCCACCTGGCCGGGCTCGCTGAAGTGGTTTTTGACCCCTAAGGTTGCCAACCTAATGGGATGCAAATAGTTTCTCGAGATAAAGAGCTTCACTCATAGCGTTTGCCGTTGAAGTCAATATATCCGCTTTTGTGATTGGGGGTATCGCTATGGTGCGTCCAGTGAATCAATCCACCCTTTGCATTCCAGATGTACTCTCCACTGACGGTCACCAGGTCGCCGGACTGCAAAGGTACGTAGGGTGCCATCTTCGTGTTGTGTGCCACCAAGATGGTCGAGCCGTTTGAAAGCAAGAGCAGGAATTTCTCGTGCGGCAAACCTCGATCGTCGTACTTGAGCATCTTCTTGACCGGTGCGGTCACGGTCAGAGGCACTTTAACCAGCTGCAGCTGCTGTGCACGAATCGCTTCAGCATCGCCGGTATTTGTTTGTGCAGCCGCATCTGTGATTTGCGCTTGATTGCCGGCAAGAGGACTTTGAGCCTGGGCACAGCCGGTAACCGCCATGCAACAAGAAATTACCGTGACCGCACTGAGAAGAAACGGGCGAATTTCCAGCAAAAACGCGCTAAATATGGAATTTTGCTTCAATCTGTATGCACCTCATGTACGGTCAAAATTGGCTGTATATTGCCTGTCTAGCGGTCATATGACGGTTCGCGATAACTGCTATTCAGCGTGAAATGGCGGTCCTGTGGTATATAGTGAGCAGCAAAGATCGTAAGGCTATGCATTAAACCCAGTGTAATTGGTGTTTCTCGCCACGGAACTAATATAACCGTTCAAGAGTCGCAAATAATTACTCCAGCGAGGGTGTCGGAAACCACAATGTTGTCTTCCATTTACCTGACAGGCGGAACAATCGAGCACAGCGAACTGGTTAATCAAGGTGCTGAATTCGATTGGCGCTCCATAGCCATGAACAAATTGAGGAAGTACGGTCTTAAGGTAGTCAATCCTCTCGAATTCGCTTATTCGGAACTGGCTGCCTTCGAGCAGTTGGAAGGTGTCGAACTATTCAATGACACGACCGAACTGAAGGTCAAGCGTGCGCTGGATCTGATAGACCAGTGCGACGCGCTGCTCGCCAACCTTCACCGACCCAGTTACGCTGCGGCGATGGAAATCTTCTACGCGCATCGCACAGGCAAAATGGTCACAGTGGTCGGCAATTCGCCATTCAGTCCCTGGGTGCTATCGCACTCGCAGGCACGCTTTGGCGATATCGATATGGCCATCAACTATCTTTTGGAAGAGCAGCCTCATGCCTCGCCGCTCCTCTGGGCGCTCAATTACGAGAGCAATATTGCCGAGCGTTACGAGCAGTTTCCCAGCGCCGGAGAGCCTGATTACCAGTTTGTTGGCGGAGATTTACCTGTTCTTGTCATGGCACCGCATGCCACGGCTTATTGGCGGGAAGGCGAATTTCAAGAGCCCGATTCTTATACGGGCAGCCTCGCCACATTGCTGCACCGCACCAGCGGCTGCCATGCCCTGACCACCAATTATTGTTGCGTCGCGGATCCCTGCTTTTATCTGGAAACACCATACAGACGTGCTCTGGCTGACATCGTCAAGACAGGACAGATAGGCTTGGTGGTCATGCTAGTCGGCGCTTCCTGGCATCAGGCTCCCGGTCTGCAACTTTTCACCGCCGGACCGAGTCCGTCCGTAAGTGACGATTACATGAATCGATTGAGACTTTCGCTCTCCGCACTTGAGCCTGTCGCGACCGATTCTTTCGACCATTTGCAACGTCCCATCGTTGATTTCATCACAGAGGAATTATCTGTTCCGCTCGTCGTCGTAAAAATGCACAAGAGATATAGAATGCCTCGCCTGCAGCCAGACGGTTTCAGACGGATTGCAGAGCTGCTCTCTGAATTCGTGAGCGAAGCGGGCACGGAATTGCTGAGAGACCGGACTTAGACAGACCGTAAAGGAGAGACGAAGTCAGCCGATGTCAGAGGAAGTCGTTGTTTTTGTCACCTGTCCGGCTATGGCATCGCAGCATTTTGCAGAACAGCTGATTGAAAGCAACGTAGCCGCCTGTGTAAATATTTTGCCGGCCATCAAATCAGTCTATAGATGGGAGAATAAGCTCACCGTAGATGACGGAGAAGCTCTTCTTATCATCAAATCAAGCCTGGCCGTCTGGAGCGATCTAGAATCAAAGATACGGGCAATTCATTCATACGAAGTGCCTGAGATAATTTGTGTTCCAATAGTGAAAGGTCACGAGCCCTACCTGAATTGGCTCAATCAGTCCGTTTTAATACAAGCGCAAGGCGAAAGGCAGCAAACTTGACATACAAAACTATTGTCGATGTCTTCTGGGAGCGCGTGGCAACAATGTCAGAGCGACCAGCCATCATGCACAAAGTGGATGGAAAGTTTTGCCCTGTGATCTGGCGCGAACACGGACGAACAGTGGAATTGACTGCAGGCGGATTGCTCAGCCTTTCGGTAGCACGGGGTGAGAAGCTGGCGATCATGTCGCAGAGTCGACCGCACTGGACCTGGGCGGACCTGGCGTCGCTTTCGGTCGGAGCAGTAACCGTGCCGATTTACCCTACACTGGCATCACCGGAAGCACAATTCTTGGTCAGGCACAGTGACGCAGTCGGTGTTTTCTGCGAGAACGAAGCGCAGCTTCGCAAAATTCAGGAATCTAAAGAATTGCCTGCTACGTTGCGATTCGTAGTTCTTTTCGAAGGAGAGCCGAAAACCACCGATCCGCGATTTAAGACACTCAGCTGGAATCAATTGCTCGAGCACGGTGAAATTCAACTCGGAAAAGATGCCGCAGCATTGCCCGAAAGAATCAAGGGTCTCAAGGCGGACGATCTGGCGACGATAGTCTACACCTCAGGCACCACCGGCATTCCAAAAGGAGCGATGCTGCTGCATTCCAACATCATGGCCGTGTGCGAAGCAATGCATGTTCTTGTCGGTTTGAACGAAAACGATCTTGCCCTTTCTTTCCTGCCTCTTTCGCACGTCTATGAAAGAGTAGGCGGACAGATGATTTCCATCTACGAGGGACTCGTGGTTGCTTTTGCAGAAAGTATCGAACAAGTGCCGAAGAACATGGTCGAGGTACGCCCTACAGTGCTCAACGGAGTACCTCGCTTCTACGAGAAAGCATTCCAGCGCATTCAAGTCGAAATTCGCAAACTTCCAAAACCGCAGCAATACTTGATTCGCTGGGCAATGGCATTGGGCAAGCGGGCATTGCACTACAAAAAAGCCGCGCAATTCAAAAATGAAGATCATATCGTCAATCAGATTCTCAAGGCAGAGCTTAGGGTTGCCGACCGCCTGGTCTTCTCCAGGATAAGGCGTCGTTTTGGTGGACGATTGCGCGTGATGGTCTCAGGGGCGGCACCGCTCTCGCCCAATGTTCAGGAATTTTTCGAGATCATCGGTCTCAATATCGTCGAAGGATACGGGCTGACTGAAACAAGCGCGCCGGTCGCCTGTAACACTCCGGAAGAAAATCACCCGGGAACGGTCGGCAAGCCAATGCCGGGCGTCGAGGTGAAAATAGCCGAAGACGGAGAGATTTTGGTCAAAGGTCCGTCCATATTTGCCGGCTATTACAAAAATGAGGAGGCCACCAGAGCCGCGCTTTCAGACGGCTGGTTTTCCACCGGCGATATCGGTGAAATCGATGCTTCCGGCCGGTTGAAGATCAAAGATCGCAAAAAGGACATCATCATTACGTCCAATGGCAAGCATGTAGCGCCTCAGTACATCGAAAACCTTTTCAAAGGCGAAAATCTGATCAGCCACATTCTTGTCTACGGCGACCGACGAAAGTTCGTTTCTGCACTCATAACCCTGAGCCCGGACGGATTGAGGTCGTTTGCCGAGACTAACGGCTTACCTGCAGAAGATCTGGATAAGCTCAGCCAGCATCCGAAAGTAAGAGAAGAAGTAGAAGCGGTGGTCAAACGAAAGAATGAGCCCCTGGCTAATTTCGAGCGAATCAAGAAATTCGTCATCCTGGAGCGAGACTTTACAGTTGAAAACGATGAACTGACTCCAACCTTTAAGGTAAAACGCAAGGTAATCACCGAGAAATACAAGGCTTTACTCGATTCATGCTACGAAGCCGACGACATCGAAGTCGGCGGCGGGGTCCCGGAAGCGTCAAAATAGTGGTTAAATACCGCCCTGTAGGGGCGCATTGCATGCCTCCACGCAACTTCAGAAGCCAAATTTCATCAAAACCCCTTTACATTCGCTTGGCAACTGATTACACTAATGACGGTCTATTAGGCCTTTAGTTCATTACTTACTAAGTTAATTCACCAGTATTCCGCCACTCGCTTCCTTTGGGCACCTCCCAAGTCAGCGACTCCCCACGAGGGTTAAAAGGTCATGTTTGAATCGTTTGGACGCGGCTTCAGGATGATAATGGCCAGCATCAAGATGGGCTGGCAAGATTGGCGCCTGTTATTGCCTTCGATTCTCACCGTCGTAAGCAATTTCTTCTTTGCCATTCTCCTGTTTGTAGAGGGCAACGCCAAAATAGGCGGTCAGGTCCAGGGTGTTGCGCAAACTCTCGGGCAGTCCGGTCAACAGATGATGAGAAGCGGCAGCCCCGAACAATTCATGCAAATGACCGGGCTGAACGGACCAACGGATCCAAGCGGCTTCGGCAATATGGTGGGAGCCGGAACCGACATGGGCATCGTGGCCATGATGATCGTTTCGGTATGGTGGCTAACCAACCGTTTCCTGGAAGGTGTCACTACCGCTCTGGTCTATTGCCATCTGACCGAAGGCGCGGGCACAGGCAAGATGAATATTGCCTGCCAGGAAGTACTGAGAAGCCTTCCGGCACTGATTATGCTCGGCATTACAACCTTTATCGCCAAAACCATTGCTCGCGGCTTGCGCGGCAAAGGC
Organism: Candidatus Obscuribacterales bacterium; assembly: GCA_019745505.1. Taxonomy (GTDB): domain Bacteria; phylum Cyanobacteriota; class Vampirovibrionia; order Obscuribacterales; family Obscuribacteraceae; genus QKMZ01. The sequence continues at coordinate 8,245 of JAIETE010000001.1, forward strand.
GGCACCGGAGGAATGGGATTCGGCATCGATTTCCTGGCCGGAATAGTTGCTGTGTTCTGGACCCTGGCCGGACACTTGATCCTGCCTGCAATAGTTATTGAAGGTACTTCGTTCTGGGGTGCTCTGAAACGCGCAGATCGTATGGCTCAGGGCAATTTGCTCACCATCGGTGTAGGCGAAGTCGGTGTCGGATTGATTTGCAAAGCCGTTACCGGATTGGTTTGGCTGGGCGGCGCCGGAGGCTTCCTTGGCGCTTACGCACTGCAGATGCACACTTCACCGCTCTTCTTCATGGGCGCATTCCTCTGGGTGTCCACTGTTGTAGTGGTTACAGCGATGTGCAATTACATCCGCGCTTCGTTCTATACCTGCTTGTACGTATGGGCAATTGAAGCGGAAGCAGTGGAAGAAACGGAAAGGGCTCAAATCAAGGCGCCGGCACCGCTGGCTGCAGCTCTGGCATAGAAAGCCAGTCCGTGTCATTCAATAAACGCGCTGCGTGCTTAGCATTCAGCGCGTTTTGAGCGAGAATACGCTCAATTAATAACGGATATACGACAGTGAGATATTATTAGCGCCGGGATTCCGCATTGGAAGTTTCGCATTCTTTTCGAAGAGCGCGAGCCGGAGCAATCGTTGCGCTCCAAATCATCCGCATTCCAAAATACTGACAGCATCAGAGGAAAAATCCAATGGCAGTTAAAACAGAAACCAAAATCTCCACAATGAGCTACGTCATTGTCTACGTTCAAGACACTAAGAAATCGGTTCCTTTCTATCGCGATATTCTGGGAATGACGGTCAAATCCGAAGAGGATGGCTGGGTGGAGTTGGACACCGGCAGTACCACACTGGCGCTCCACGGCATGAAGCCGGGTGAAAAGCACCCCGGAAAAGTAGAAGGCCAGCCGATCGTTGTATTCACGGTAGACAATGTCCATGAAGCCCGCGAAGAACTGGTCAAGAAAGGCGTCAAATTCAAAAATGAATGCGAAGTCGTATGCGAAGCCGGTGATCACGTGGGCATGAGCACCAACTTCTACGATATCGACAATAACCTCTATTCCATTTTTTCGATGGTGAAAAAGTAAGCAGAGAAAAAAACTTGAAGAAAAGCTCGCTGCTGGGAAGGGCGAGCTTTTTTGTCGGCAGCGATAGGGCTCTGCCCGGACAGAATCAGGTCAGTGAACGGCTATTCTTATATCGCTGCTGTGACACATGCGATCGGCGTCTTCCAAAACGTTGTTCCGCACCGGTTTCCATCCATATTCCCGGCTCTTTATCCCGCGGATGCGAGAGTTTGATCCAAGGGCGAATTTTGCCATACCCTCGCCCCATTCTGATGCGGCATCGGCAATTGACCACTCTTCCACCGGTGCTGCCAGCTTTAGCGAAGCTCTTATTGCCTCGGCAAGACTCTTGAAGTTGGTCTCTCCATTCTCGGCAAAGAGAAAAGCGCCAGAGGGTACTGCTCCGCCGGCAGCAAGCGCATAAAGCTCGACTAGATCTTCCACATGCACGGTGGACCAAACATTGAGCCCGCGCCCGACGCATCTTGCCACTCCTGATTTCTTGGCTTGATTGATGAGCGCAGGCACCTGAATACTTTCTTTGCTCAGCCCCAGTCCCCGACCGTAGATCAGGCAAGGACAGATGACTACAGTATGAACGCCTGATGCGGAAGCATCGAGAATCAGCCGGTCGATAGCAACGCGAGCTTCCTTCTGAGGAACCGGATTCAGTGGCGTCATTTCATCGTAGGTCTGCTCCGAATACTCACCACATGCGGTATCAGAAACTATCGAAGACCCGCTCGTGTGAATGAATTTTTTGTTTGTCCCTTTGAGCGCCGCCAGCACGGACTCTACAAGTTGTCGGGCATCGGAGTCAGCGGCGTTGATGACAATGTCGACTTTCTGACAGAGGGGGAAAATGAAGTCTCTGTCCTTATAAGAACCGACCACCGGCTCGATTCCCATCTCCTTCAATGCGGCGGCCCGATCGTGCGAACTGGTCGTTCCTGTCACTTCAAAATTGAGCGATTTCAATTTTGCTGCGACCGAACCGCCGATGTATCCGGAAGCGCCGATTACAAGAGCCTTCATAAGCATACTCCGCACAGACAGCAGGCAATATTCTATTGCAGCTCAGACCTAAATATTACTTCTTCGATGACTTGCCTTTAGTCTTCTTGCTCTTCGTCGGCTTTGCCGTCTTCTCTTCGGACGGTCGAGACTTGGCAGGTTTCTTCTCCACGGTTTCGCCTTCAGAGACGGCGCTCTGAGCGCTTTGATCGTAGAAAGCGTAACCCGTGCGATTGTAGACGCCCTTCAGGTCATTCGGGCAAGGACCAAGCACGGATACTTCTTCGACGACAAGCGAATCTCTGACCTCGTCAGGCTCCAACTCCGAAGCGAAGGCCATGGCTTCCTCAGCGTTGTCGGCAACAATGTCGAACGTGCTGTAGAAGCCGGGGTTGCCGGCGCCGTGTTGCTCGATGGGCTCAAACCACGTGCCCCGGACGAGCAAGCGAAAATGCTGTGCCTCGGCAGATTCCATGTGATAGACCTGTCGCAACATCGCCAGAGCATAAGAAAAATTCTTGACGTACCTGAGAGCCTGAATGAAGCAATGGCGTGCGCCATCGATATCATTATTGCCGCGACCTACGGCTATGCCCAACTCGGTGATAATTCCGGCCAGCTCGATCGTGTATTGCGTAAACAATTCCTCGGAGCCTAGGAGGCGCTCGGCAAGATGCTTCGCCAGATCGGCGGCTTTGTGATATTGCTCCAGCCCATTGAGCAGCGCCACGCGTAGAGCTAGCGACGGCCAGTGCAATTCGTCGCTCTCCACCTGATCAAGCGCTTCCATCGCTTCAGCCGGCATGTTGCAGCGATGCAATGCAATCGCCTTATTGAAATAAATTTGGGAAGAATCTACTCCAGGGCAGTCAAGCGCCTTGGTATAAGAATCATTAGCAGCCTGAAAATCGCCCTGGTCCGACTGCAAATTTCCCAACTGCTGCCACAACAACCAAATCTGCGGCACAGCCCTGGTACCCTCCTCCAAGACGGCAATCGCATCCTGCGGGCGCTCCTCCAGTTCATAGGCCCTGGCGAGCAATTCATAGCCGCCGGAATACTTCATTTTGAGAAGCTTCTTGCCAAGCTTTTTGGCCTGCCCAGGGTCCCCTTCGTTCAGGTGTTCATAGCCCTTCTGCATCAGCTCGCGGGCTTGCTGCTCAGAATGCTCTGGATTATCTGCCATCTACTTATAAATACCTTTGACTAGAATCCGTAGCTCTTCCTTAGAGTATCAATTCGCTCTTTGATCGTGCCGGATTTTGTTTTACCGTGCGTATCGTTCTCCAATTTTTCCAGCCGCTTCATTATAGGTAGAGAGTCTTGCTTGCGACCATAGATTTTCTGCTCGATTTGTCCGAGGCTATCCTCTATATTTTCCCCTTGCGAACCGCCTGCGGTGGCAGCAGCAGGGACTGACGGCTCATTTGCAGTGGTAGTCGGTGCGGCGGCGGGCGTCATCGGAGCGGTGGTGAACTTACCGGCAGGACTATCGATGTTATATGTACTGCCACTTGAATAGGTGCTTACGGAAGAGGATGAATCGCCACCACTTGTGGTTACAGGTGGACTTTTCTTGATTATGACCGCGGCGCCTGAGCTGTTCTCCGCTGAGGAATTCTCGCCCGCGCCTGGCTGATTCGACTCACCGGTCGAATCCGAAGGCGCGGATGCGGAAGAATTGGGCGAGGACTTCAAACCGGGCGTCAAAATGATTACTTGCGAAGGCGGGAAGTCATTGCCGGGCTTCACGGACGGGGGAGGCGCCGGTTTTTCACCGTCTTCATTGAGACCCTGCTGTTTGAGAGTAACTTTTAGAACTTGCATGTTGGCGCGGGCATTTCTATCCATGGGATTGAGCTTGAGAGCTTGCTCCCATTCATCACGGGCTTCCTTATACTTGCGCTTTTGAAACCACCAGATGCCCCAGTTGTTGTGCGTAAGCACTATGTTGTCCTTGGCTGTCCTGTTATTGGGATCACACAGCAGACACTCCGTATAGGCATCCAGCGCTTGCTGGAATTCATATCTGGTCAAATGGACATTGCCCTTTTGCAGGTACTCTCGAGCTTTCATCGTATTCAGGGGATCGGCAAATGCCGACTGCTGAGCAAAGGACAGCAAAGCAAGTGCCATACCGGAGGAGACCATCAGGCGAGGCATACCGCTTGACAATAATAAAGTTATGCAAAGTATTCCCCGCAGCGGGAACCGAGCGCTTGGCAACATGGTCCTACCCGCCAAGCTCATGGATTGAAGTTGTCCGCCTCTGTCTTCCACTTTAGAAAGTCCCGTCCGAATTGAAAAGTTGGAGTCCACTTGGTATCTGAATATTGCAGGACGAAATTCCGAAATGCCCTATTGGTGAGCTTGACATGTAGGAACATTGTAGCCAAATCTTAAACGATTTAAAGAATGGTTTCCATTTCAAAACTCCACCCCTATACTCCAGACAGGTGACCGCTCATGGGAGCAATATTTGTGACTAATTCACGCACTAAAGCACTGGCGACAACTGCAGCGATACTGAGCTGCATAATCATGCCTGCTTTTGCAAACCCTGGCCCAGTTGGCCAAGACAAGCTCGCCATGAATACAAGCGCACCAAATACATCTTATCAAGATGCCGGTATCAGACAGGCAGTCGAGACAATCAAAGCTGTCGAGAAGCAAACCGGCAGCAAGATCAAGTCAAAGAAAGTACTAAGGCACGAACATACATCTGCTGGTAACATCCTGATTTTGGGCGGCGCCGAAGCCTTCCCAATGTAATCAAAACTGACCAGTAGGCTCTTTCGTTGACAAAATCAAAGCAAGCTCATTTGTTGAGCTACGATCACGGCCCTTCAAGCCACAGGCTTCTTGGCGCGACGTTAGGCGACCATTTTCTGCATATTTCAAGCAGCCGGGACAAAGCCGATGCCTTAATCGATATCACGACCAATCAACGCTTCAGCTATAAGCAACTGCAAGAGAAAGTCGATCGGACCGCCAGAGGGCTTCTCTCAATGGGAGTCGAAACTGGAGACCGAGTCGGCATTTGGTCCACGAACAATGCCGAATGGCTGATTACCATGCTTGCAGTCTGGTCTGTGGGCGGAATTCTGGTCAATATCAATCCTTCCTACAAGACCCAGGAAGTCGAATACGCCCTCAAACAAGCCGGCGTAAAGCTGCTGATCACAATTCCCGGTCATCGCAATTCCGACTATCTGAAGATGCTTCGAGAAATCGCACACCAGGTTTTTTCGCCGGATACAAAATACGACCTTTCAGATACGCCCCAGCTGGAGTCTATCTTCGTCATCGGCACCGCTGATGAGTTGAAAGGGAAGTTGATTGGCAATGTCAAAGCATTCGACGCATTGCTGGAGTCCGGCGATAAAATTCCGCACTCCGATTTGCAAGAACGTATGCAGCATCTGCAATTCGACCAACCAATCAACATTCAATACACTTCGGGAACTACAGGTTTTCCCAAAGGCGTCACTCTCAGCCACCATAATCTTCTCAACAATGCCTGGTTTGCCGCGCAGGCAATGGGGCTGGATGAGAGCACGCGATTCTGCGTACCCATGCCCTTCTACCATTGCGGCGGAATGGTTTCCTCTGCAATGGCTACATTTTCCGTGGGCGGCGCCGTTATCATTCCTTGCAATTTCTACGATGAGCAAAAAGTTCTGCATGCCCTGGCGGCGGAAAAGTGCACACACGTATCCGGCGTGCCCACCATGTTTATTGGTGAATTAGAACATCCGGATTTTGAGAAGTACGATCTATCGAGCCTGCGCGGCGGCTTTATGGCCGGAGCTCCCTGCCCGGTTCAACTGATGCGCAAAGTCGCCGACAAAATGCACATGAAAGAAGTAGTCATTCTCTATGGACTGACGGAAGCTTCTCCTCTAATTACAGCTACAACGGTAAGCGACTCGCTCGAATTACGTGCCACCACAGTAGGCAAGATCATTCCCGGACTGGAAATCAAACTCATCGATACCGTATCCGGTGCAATCGTTCCGCGCGGCACGCAAGGTGAGCTGTGCTCGCGCGGTCACGGCGTAATGTTGGGTTATTGGAACAATCAGCAAGCCACGCATGACTGCATAGACAACGCCAGATGGCTGCATTCAGGCGACCTCGCCGTAATGAACGAAGCGGGCTACATCAACATAACCGGGCGCAAGAAGGACATGATCATCAGAGGCGGAGAAAACATCTATCCTCGCGAAATCGAAGAAGTGATGCACACTCACACTGAAGTCGTACAAGCACAGGTCTTCGGCATTCCAGACGCTCACCTGGGCGAAGAAGTTGCTATGTGGGTCATGATCAAGCCGGACTCACAGACCAAGCCGGAAGCCATATCGGAATGGCTGAAAGAAAAGATCGCCTACTTCAAAGTGCCGCGACATATTCGCATAGTCCAGGAATTTCCGATGACTGTTACCGGCAAAATCCAAAAATTCGTCATGCGCGAAAAAATGATCGAAGAACTTGGACTCAAGGACGCAGCGGAGATTCAGACGGCATAACCCCTTGCCTGCATCTGGCAGAGAGAAGGCGGCCGGCGCTCGCGGGAAATCTATAAACTCGAATTCAATTTGTCGAGAGTGCTTTTGGCTTTCTCGTATTGCTCCGGTTCGATCTCCTGAAACATCTCTCGCACGTCCACTGCTACTCTCATCGGCCAGACAGCTTCTTTGCGCTTATTCAACTGGATGAGCACCTGGCTGAAAGATTCTGCCAGAGTGGCTATGTCAGGATCAGCGATTCCCATGGTGGAAATGTACATCTCCAGAGACTGGCGATAGAGCTCGGCAGCTCTTTCCAAATGATTCATGGAGCGATTCAGATCACCAAGACGCCTCAAATTTTTCGCAACCAGCGGATGATTCGGCCAGAGTATATTCGCCTCCTTAACCAGCGCGAATCGGAACAGTGCTTCGGCATCTTCCAGCTTTTCCTGGCGCAATTGCAAAAGGACGAACTTCAAGATCTCATCGTTTGCTTCCTCCGACACTTCCTTGAAGTCGACATTCTCTTGCATGCTTGCCGTTACATGATGGATGAGCTTTTCACCTTTGCTCTTCTGCCCGGTGCGAAAGGCAATCAGCGCCTGGGCAAGCAAGCAGAGCGTAACGGTAGAATGAGCGCTGCCAAGTTTTTGCTCGTATATTTCAGTACTGCGTTTGATCAGTTCTTGTGCTTCATCAAAGCGCTTCATTGCGTAAAAGAGTCCGCACAAGTAATTTCGGCGAATACAGGTTTCCATCGCGCTTTCGCCTGACAAACGCTCAGTCAACTCCAGCGCATGCTTATAGTGCATCTCGGCGGCAGGATAATTTCCCTGCAGGCGATGCATCAGACCAAGGGCGTGGATGCAGGGGATCAATTCTGCCGTGTCGCCTTGCCCAGCCGCCAATCTGATCCGCAATGCTCTTTCGTAGGCTTCCTGAGCATCATGAAAGCGATTGAGCGCATGATAGGCGTAACCCAGCTTTTCCAGAGTCGGCGCCAGCTCATAATCTTGAGCGCCCGCTCTTTCTTCCTTTTCCCTCAAGCTGGATTCTTCAGCTACTACTATCTCTTGAAACTTCATCTGCAGCCCTAGTTTGGAGGAAACAGGTTGAGCAACGTAGCCAGATTATCATCGATTGTTTTCATCGTCTGATTGGAGACTTTCCCTATCCTCTTAATCAGCCTCTCTCTGGAGACGCACTGGATGCGCTCGCACAAAACAAAGCTGGACTTGTTGCTGCCACTCTCAGGAGGAGACACTGCGACATGACAGGGTATTTTGTGATCGCGTGTGGTCATGGGCAGGACTACTATCAGATCCGCTGGACCGTTATTGAACGTATTGGTGGAAACAATCGTCACCAAGCGAGCTCTGGTAGTTATTTCAGCCAAATCTTCATCCAGACTGGCCAACCAGACTTCACCTCGATTGTAATTCTGCCCTTCCATCCACGCCCCTAGCTTTCTTCCCGACTCCACTCATCCTGAGCCACAACCCAGGCTTTACGTTCCCTGAAGTCATTTCCGAGTGAATTTTGATCGGAATTCAGGCGCTCATATCCTTCGTTCACCTGCTTGAGGAACTTTTCGCGCCGGTACAATTCGATTGCCTTGTGCAAAATCCTTGGCATCGATTCGCCTTCACTATTGGCAAGCTCTTGCAGAAGGGTTTTATCGGCCGGATTGATTCTGACAAGAGCGCCAGAATCGTTTTTTTCACCGTCTTTCTGGGTCGTCAATTTTTTTGCCGGCATATTTAATCCGTATACTTTGTAAATGCTGACGTATACGCCTAAGTGTACTTTCGGGTATAGATGATGGCAAGCCCGCTGCGAATTTCTGGCAATTAAGTCCAAGCAGTTTGGATTTCGGGGTTTGCGTCGTGGAATACTACAACTATACTGTCAGGCAAGTAGAACCCAGGCTGCCATTAGGTAATGACCGAAGAGACCTCCAGCGAAAATCCAACGGCTGACCAGCCAACGCCACCCTCGCCCACTCGTCCGGCAGACAGGGGCAGCAAACTAGACTGGCCTCTGATTCGCAAGTTCGAATCTTTGATTTTTGCCAGCATGGTTTTTGCCATACCTTTCTTTGCCTTCCGAGTCGTCGATTTGACCTCAACCAATCTGGCCGTCCGCCAGACAGGCGTCGACCTGGTAAAAGACCTGGTCCGAGCCAAGGACATTTCTAAGGAAAACGGTCTGAGCATTACGGTTTGCGGTCGTCCAGCCACCGAGAATGAGGGGACCGCCTACTTGATTCAGAACGGCAATCGCACGATTGAGGAAGTTCTGCTGCCAAAGGGAGTTAATGTAGTCGGGTCGGTCACATTCGACGATACCGGCACGCCGACCATGCCGGGAGCCAGCTTTACTATCAGCAAGGGCTGGAAATCGAGCCATGTCACGCTCACTCGCGAAGGCATCGCGACGATGCAATAGGCAAGGCCGGACAATTCCGTCAATTGAACGACTTGTCGGTTCAGCCAAAAGCGAGATCCTTGGCACCATTCAGGGCATAAACTGATAGAGCAGCACTGGTGCTCCGACTTATGAAATTGAAAATTGATATCAGCCTTGAACGAATCAATAAGTTCCATTTCCGATCTTTAAGGCTTTGTGCTGGATTTACTCTTGTTGAGATGGTTGTGGCTGTAGGTGTGAGCTCAATTTTTGTCTTGATGCTTGCTAGTCTATTAAGTCAAACAATGATTGTCTCAAACAATGTGCAGAAGCAACTTTATGCCACAGCAATTGCTGAAGCCGCAATCGAGAACGCTAAGAATGCTCCATTTGCGGTCCTTTCCAACTATTTAAATGCAGGAACTCAAACGCTAAACTTATATTCTGACAATAACATTGCTAGTGTTCCGCGCTTACCTCCACTACAGTTTGACCTTCTCAAAACTGATACGGTATTCGGTGCAATCAATCCATTAACTGGTCAGTACATTGATTCAGCAAAATGGACTTCTACCAGTGGCAACTTTTTTAGAGGGACTGTCAAGGAAACAGTTTCCGACGCTAAAGGGCTAACTGCAATGGACAGCGTTAAAGTTGATGTCGAAGTAAGTTATGACGTAGGCGGCAAAGAAACTAAGAGAATCTCGCGCAGTATATTTATTTTCAAAGATGAATAGAGATAGAAGATGTGCAAAGGCTTCATGCATGAGACATCAAAAGGGAATGTCGCTCATCGAGTTGCTGTCTGCAATTCTCATTATGAGTTTTGTCGGTGTAGCTATAACAGAGCTATGTGCTGCTCACAATGTTGTTGCTTTTCGAACTGTTGGAAAGATGGACGGAATCGTAAACGCACGCAGGGCCATAGCTCAATTTGATAGAGATGTAAGACTAGCAAAATCATTCCCCAGTAGCTTTACCCCCACGGCAAATATCCCTGGAGACAACTCGGTTGCAACATGGAACGTACCAAGCCCTAGTTATCTCGCTGACTATCAAACACTCATCTTAAATCAGCCTATTTTTGATCAAAATGGTTATGTTTCAACTAACACCAAAACAATTGTCTACAAAATTCTTCCAGACAAACGTAACACAGGTAAAGGTCTATTCGTACTACAAAAGAAGGATTTTTCAATAAGCGGAGACCCACAGACGATTCTCACAGGCATAGTCGGTCCAGTCAATCCAACTGACACAATTGATTCGATAGCAAATACACCATCTCCAAAGGTATTTAAACCGCTCATAAAACTGGCAGAATATTATCAATCAGCGGGAATTCCTTCAAACTTTTATCCACCAACTATGGTGCCTTCGTCGATTACCAAAGGTGCACAAGTGACTTTGGAAATTTTCGATACTGCTTCCCAATCGCAGAGCTCATCTCCAAAGTCTATTGCATTTTCAAGGGAAGTTTATTCAAGGGGAAATTATGGTTCACTTCCCTAAAAAGTTTCCGAAATTGAAATTCCGTGATCGCGGTGTTTCGTTAATGTACGTGGTCGTCGTAGGTGGAATTACGGCAAGTGCAGCTTTGGCTTTAGGGTCTTCGCTTTTTCCTATCTACAACCACGTTTCGTCACTTACTCAACGAGACCAAGTTATCGACATTTCAGAAAACTGTCTTAGATATGCAATGGCAAGATTCAAGCAATTGCATGCTTCTGGTGAAGACTTGCAGACGGTGAATATAGACAAACTAATGCCACCAGATGCGCTAAGGAATCAGAGCACTGTTCAGATTAGTCTCTCTGACGCTGATTTAGCAACATTGAAGAATCGAGGCGTCTATAGCGATGATCAGAGCGTTTACCCTTCCGCAATTATTCTCCCAACATACAAATTCCTGACCATAACAACCTCAAAGGGTGGATATAGCCATAAAATTCGAGTTCTTCTGGAGCCAAAATATACATTACCTTCCTTCGTTTCTCCGGATGAATATCCGAATTCCGCAGGAAATACGTTAGTATCTTCAACTTTGTTTTCAGATGCCGCCTTGCAAGCCAATTCGACTTTGAGAATTGGTGATGGAGTAGATGTTTCAATTGAAGGTGGAAAAGACCTAGGAGCAAATATCGGTAGCAACGGTTTGATTACACTGGACGGAACCAGCACTATCAATGGTTCGATCAATGCATACTCACCGCCAATTTCCAATGGCACGCCAACCAGCATAAAGGCTACACAAAACGCGATCATCAAAGGAAATGTTTCGGCTTCCGGCAATATTTCTGATGTCAATCCTACCATCACTACTCCACCGTTATCGTCTGACGCTTCGGGCGGCAATGTATTTGGAGATGGCATTCAAGGAAGTACGCCAACAGCCGGTGTTATAGACAACTCAAGTAAGCTAACTCAGATGGCACCAGTGGTAACGCCTCAACCAACGCAAGAAGCACAGATCAACGGCACCTTTGCGGAACCAGGGGATATATCAATGCCTACTGGCGCAACTGTTACTGACCTAGGCGCACTTCGTGTGCCGGCAGGACAGACCGTCACAATCCAACCGGGAAACTATGTAGTAGATTCGCTCTCTGTTGAAAGCGGTGGCACGCTGAGTATAAAATCATCACCATCGGATAGTAGCAGCGGATTGAATCTATACGTGAGAGGAAGCAGTGAAACAAGTGTTCCTGTTGATGTTCAAGGAAGTGTGAGCTTTAACGGAACAACAATTTCTCCCAACAATTTTCAGTTGTTTTACAGTGGTCAGAAATCTCTGAACTTCGGGACTAGCAATAACTCCAGCTTATATGGCTTAGTTTATGCTCCAAATGCTTCAATCAATGTTGGCCTTGGTGCTAATTCAAGTTTTCACGGCGCTTTGGTAGGTAACAACGTAAGTGTTCAAAAGAGCGGTACCAGCATTGGTCCAAGATCTATTGTTTATGATCCAAATGCAACAAACGTGGCTCCTCCATCAAGTTCCGGAACAGCACCAGCACCACAGTTCAGTCTGATGAAAAATTCTTCTGGAACGGGTTACGCGGTGTTAGACTATCGCATTATTTCCTGGGAAGAACCACTGTAGATTCACCCTAAAAATGCAAAGAACACTAAGTTTTGTGTGCGCGTTTTGCCTGATGTACTTTCTTTGTTTGATGTTGCTTTGTCTTTATCGAAGTTTTTAGCACAGATACTCGTCGAGTTTGTTTTTCTCTAGCAATAGATTGCCAGCCAAGATTACTCTGACTACATAAAGCAGGGCAATTTGCCGTTCTAATGAGCATTGTGCAAAACCGCTTCAGGAGCAGTCTTTGCATGGTTCTTCCGGTTAACGGAATGATGCTTCTGAATGGAATTTTGTTGGCTCTGATGCAATTTGCTGCCATTCTTCGTTGAATTTTTGGTGTTTTGGCTCGAGACTGGTGTTTTCGCAACAACAGTGGCGGATGTGGTCGCTGCAATTGCAGCATTATCATCATCGATGTCTCTGTTCACAGCAACGCTGAACATTAACCAGCCGACGATGCAGACGAACGCCCATGTCTGCCACTTATCCAAAATGTTGTTGCAGTAATTATCGGCGCCATAATCCCACCAGGTTCCCCATTTGGGCATGAGCCCACCTTCCTGGTCGTCGATATTGTTTTTATCGATCAATAGATTGCCAGCCAGACCAATCAAAATTAGTGCGAAAAGAATTAGCGATGTGGCTTTGTGAGTTAAGTTATTGTGCCAAGCATAGAGAATCAGAACTCCGCAGACGGCGAATGCGGTTATGGTAACTCCTGCAGCGAAATCCGGACGTTCGCGATTGTGCATGTAGCGGTCTAAACCGACAGTTGCCATAGAAAAGCCGATCACCACAAGGATGACTAAAAAAACTGTGTTTGTGTCCATTTTTGTGTGGGAGTAAGGGGCTGACGTTACGATGATAGGCGCAACGCTTGACAACCGCCAAAACCTTCACCCTTCCTTAATGACCGCTCCCTTTTCCCCCTGTCTTTCACTGCTCGTCAGGAGTCAATTCAACCTTTAACCAACCCGGTTCGCGTTTATCAAAGTGCTTATAGCAATCAACGGCGTTCTCCAGTCCCTCGAAAACAGTCAAAATCGTCGATGGTTTGAAATGCGTTTCTTCCATCATCTTCAGACACTTAGGAATGTACTTTCTGTGACTGCAATTGGCTGCTCTTACAGTCAAAGCTTTGGACATGACTCTGCCAATCGGAAACGTCTCCTCGGTTTCCGGATAAACGCCGATTATCGAGACTACGCCGCTTTTGCGCACCGAATCAACACACCATTGCAAAACTTGTTGAGGACCATCGCCTTTTTGCCAGTGATTACCTGTCAGAACAGCAAATGGTGCGCCTGCAGTTTTCTCGAGCATTGTTTCCATAACGCCAACAATCGAAGTGGCAGGACCCTTGTGCGGGCGCTGAGCATCTATGCCGACAGCATCAATCACACCGTCAGGCCCGAATCCGTTTGTCCGCTTTCGTAGCTGTTCCACCGGGTCTACCTTTTCAAAGTTGATTGGTATAGCCCCTTGCTGTTTGGCTACCTTCAATCGATCTGCAACTACATCGATAGCGAATACTTCCTTAGCTCCCAGATGGAATGCGGCTGCAATAGCCATTTGTCCGACAGGTCCGCAGCCAAACACGGCTACAGAATCTCCTTCTTTGACGTCTGCCATTTCAGCGCCCATGTATCCAGTCGGAAAGATGTCTGAGCAAAGCAAGCCGTCAGCATCAGAAACCTCCTTGGGCAGTTTCACCAAAACAGCGTCAGCATAAGGAATTCGTGCACGCTCAGCTTGCAGACCATTGAACGAACCGGTCGATTCCGGTCCTCCGAAAAAGGCAGTTCCAGCGTCAGGTCCGTTGGGATTGGCTCGGTCGCATGAAGCGAATTCTTTCGCCTGGCAATAAACGCAGTCCCCGCAGGCAATAGTGGAGCATACGACTACTCGATCACCGGGCTTTACAGACTCAACGTTGGGTCCTACCTTTTCGACGATGCCGACCGCTTCATGTCCAAGAATAGTGCCGTATCGCATCCCGGTCATGGTCCCACGCAGCATATGCAAGTCAGTGCCACAGATAGAGCTTGTAACTATTTTGATAACAGCATCGGTGGAAGCTTCGATTTTGGGATCGTCCACCTCATCGATGATGATGTGTCCAACACCATGAAAAATGACTGCCTTCATGCTTCCTCCTCTGCCCCACGGCTCTCGAGACTCGTGAAACCTTCGAATAACAATAGATTGACCTTCTGGGTGGGCGGTAGTTCCCTTCCAGTTTGGTGAGAAGGCAGTTTACTGACCTCCAAGGAAAGGAACCTCCCTGAAGGTGTTTCGTCGATTCGAAAAACACGAATTGCGAGTGAGTTTATGCCATATCAATCAATCGATGACCTGCCGCCACCTGTCAAAAACAACCTCCCGCGGCACGCCCAGAAGATCTTCAAGGATGCCTTAAACAGCGCCTATGAGACACACCACGGGAAAGACGAGATCACGTCCTTTAAGATTGCTTGGACGGCAGTAAAGAAAAAATATAAGAAGCAAAACGGCAAATGGGTCAAGAAGGAAGCCGCTTGAACGTTTTGAGTAATCTAATTACTTAAAACCGTCGAATTTCGGCAACATTAAAGGATTTCCGGGAACAATACTCACCCGAGAAGAGCTGTTCGCAGCCGAAAAGTCGCATCTGTCAAGGCTTTCCCTGGCGTGCCTTATTTTGTTGGCAATGTACTCGTTGCTGGAATGCATTGGGACAAAGACATTAATTCCTGACTGTTTCATCTCGGCAATATTAGACGCATCGGTGGAAAAACCAAGTGCCAAAACCGGAATATTTGGATCCACCTGCTTTATCTGTCGGGCGATCTCGAGACCGCTTCGATTGCGCAACCTCAAACCTACCAACAGCGCTTCACACTTGGAGGCGATTATCTGGTTGCAAATGTCGTCATTATTGCTTCCAACAGCGCCCACAACTTCGATATCCGGCTCTTGAGACAGGATAAGCATCAAAGACAACCTAAATATTTCACAATCTTCCAGGATGAATACGCGCATGATAATACTCCTTCGCAGCAATAGCGGCGCGAAAAAGAGGCGAGTAATCCTAGTATCTTCGATTGGCAAATTCTGACATCACCTGAATGTGCTACGCAACCAAATATCCTCGCTCCCAGAATCCGTTTCATTGGCAAACGAGAGCCCTAGCTGGATTGCTGATACCTTTCAACTCTGTGGCGGTCACTGGTCGAAAGAAAGTTTTCTTGGAATTCTCTGGGCATTCCACGGTCCAGTTCGCGAAAGGCTTGCGAACGCACAGATTGAATTGTGATCTGACCTCCTCCAGGACGTCCGGTTAGAAGGGCGAATCTATCGTAATGCGCCAGCCCCCATCCGAGTGCTTGCAACTCGCGTTTTCCTTCTTCCGTAGGTTTCGATAGAAAGTCCTTTTTGCACTCAACATAGAAGTTTTGCAGTTCTTCTCTGCTGAACTTGCCATCGTGGTTATCGTCGACAGACTTTCCACGCAGATGCAGTGCGCGTGCGAATTCAGATGTCTCGGGGGCGAATTTGCGCACCATGGACAGTTCTCGGTTGTATTCAACAACTTTGGCATCAAACTCTTTTATTTCACGCATCGAGATTCCATTGCCATCGTTGTCGATCGAGTCATTATTTTTCTTGATTATCTCCAGCATGCCTTTCTCTTTGTCATTCAACTCTTGCCTGCTTAAGGCACGGGTTATTTCGCGGTTCGACATTGTTCCGTCGCGGTTTCTGTCGACGCTATCAAAGAGTTGAGAAGCCACGGGATAAAGAGTGTTGACAGGTGCGAAGTCAACGTCCTTCTTGCTCAGTTTGTCGCCAATCAATTTTTTGTCGAAGATCTTCTTACCCCAAACATCGTCCTTTTCGAAGTCCAGATGTCCTGGACAAGTAAGAAGGGGCTGGCTTTCTGCGGTTCGGACCGTCATTCGAGTGGAAGATTGATAAGGATCGTATGAAAACACATGATCGGGCGCGACATGCCCGATGTGAGTGCCTCCAGGCTCAGCTTCATAAGCTGAATTTCCGATGGAGAATCCTCGCCCCGCACCCAGAGTTGAGCACTTTTTCTGCGCTGCAATTGCTTGCAGCTTGGCTTGAATGGATTCGGACTCTTTAAAATCGAGGATGTCGGATTCATTAGTTGACGAAACCGACATTGGTCGCAGATTGCTAAATTGCGCTGATTCAACCTCACGAGACAATGCTGCGCACGTATCGACTGATTTCTTGTTATTTTCCGCTCTCTCAACTAATTCACGATCGCCCATGACGTTTCTTGCCTCGTAAAAACCGAACTGTGAAAGTCTGGGCAAGTGTCTTTGCCCGGTTGCTCACAGGGTAAAGCCCATCAGTGA
>JAIETE010000315.1 GCA_019745505.1 Candidatus Obscuribacterales bacterium
TGTAGTCACAAGAGGGGCCGCGTTCTTGCTTGCGTGCGCTTCATTCATTGCCTTGGCACAGGTTTGTCATGGACAGCCTGCTGAAGTCGAATTGCAAGTTGTGGTAGTGCCGAAAATCGATTTGGAAAAGGGCAGCACACCGACGGAAAGCAATCTCGAAGAAAAGAAGCTGGAAAAAAGACTGGCTCCCGTAAACGCAGTTGCGGGAATCTCCGAAGTCGTCGGTCGCACGCTCAAACGCAAGAAATTGAAGGGCGCGATAATCATGATCGAGGATCTGGCCAGACCAGGCGATAAACTCGATTAGTAAAGCAGCGTGGTGCAGTATGTTCCCTGAAGATATTGTCAATCGCATGCTGGCAAAGTATGCATCTTGCACTGCATATGAGGACAGCGGCTTTGTCGAGAATTATTTGGAGGGCGAAGAGAGAGCTCATTGCTTTTACCTGAAATTCCGGACCTGGTACAAACGTCCATACCAGTTTCGTTTTGAGTATATTGCTCGCGAGTTTTTGGATGCGCCATGGCATGAGCATCTGGTTGGATGTGACGGAGTTACCGCTTTTTCAAAAGACCAGCAAGACGGCGTAAAAATCCAATCCAGCTTGAAGTATGCAATCGCCGAAGCAAACACTCCTTCTCGTAATTCGATAACCCAGATTACTCAACATTTTCCCGATCTCGATCTGCTTCCGATTGCCTGGCTGGATCGCCACAAAGATTTGATGTTGATCGGCAAAGAGTTTGCCAACGACATCGAATGTTATTGCATAGCCAGCAGCGTCAAGAATCCTCACGACAAGATTATTTGGGTTTCCTGCGAGGATTATTCACTGCGTCGCATCAAGACCTACACGAAAGTCTCTTTCAAAATATCGAACGAAATGCTGGATTTGGCCAGGAAAGTCGCGCTCAAAGAAGTTGATACTGCGGCTATTCCCGCCTCGCAGCGGCCGGAAAAGCGCAATTACATCGAGACTAATTACGAGGAAGTTCATTTCGACAATGATTTGATCGATGCGTTCTTCGAGCGACCGACAGAGTAATCATTCATTCGAGGCTGAGAGGAAAGATGTTCCGGCAAGCTCTAGAGGCGGATTTGCCTCATATTCAAAAACTTGTTGATGAATTGTATGCAGATGATCCCAATACCCAGGGACTGACGACTGATGTTCGCCGAACCTTTGTCGAGTTCCAAAACAAACCTGACAAAGGTCAGTTGATTGTTTTCGACGAGGACGGGACTGTTGCCGGCTACTGCATTATCATTTTTTTCTGGAGTAATGAGTATGGCGGCAATGTAATTGATATTGACGAGATTTGTATTGCCAAAGAAAAACGGCGCACATCTCTGGCCACCGAATTGATAAATTGGCTGGAGAAAGAATTCTCTGATGATGCAGTCGGCTTCAGTCTGGAAATCGCCCATCACAATCACGCTGCCCAAAATCTGGCCAGAAAGCTGGGTTTTTCTGCCGTGCGCAATCAGCACATGATCAAGATAAAAGAGACGAGTTGAGGAAAGAATGGAGCCGGATTCATTCGTGTTGAGCGCTCATCAGCGGCTGATAGTTTTGATAAATCATGAAAAGCGTGGCTTTGTCCCTTCTCGAAAGCACCGGCCAATTGGTGTTGGACATCGAGAAAAACATGATGTCGTGATTGTTGGTCGAATGTCCCTGCAGCCCCATTGAATGACCGAGTTCATGCAGGCAAGTCTTCTTCATCTCTTCATCCGAGAGTGGCTGTTGGCTTTGCCTGTCTATCGTCAGAATGCGAATGTCCGCGCGATCGATTTCGATAAAATCCTTATGCCTGTCTACCGACGCGAGATGGCATACACCTTGCTCGACATTGTGCCCGGTCGGTTTAACATCATAGGGATCGCCGGTCCACTCTGCAGTCAGGTCGGCTTGTTCTTTCGAATTGACGAGCATGTATTGCAATCTTCCCTGCCCGGCTTTCATCCATGAATTGAGAGCATCGAAAAAGCCGACACGAAATTCCGGCTTGTAGCCCGGCACTCCTTCACCCATAGAAACCCAGACTTTGATTGGCAAACGGTTGGGCGGCCATCTGTAGAAACGCCCCGCTTCGCTTATGGCACCGCAATAATCGGGTGCTTGCGGGTCGGACTTCTGTTCGGAACTCTTCTCGGTCAGGGCCTGAATCATATTGTGGACCTGGCCTATTTCCGGCGCGTTCGGGTTGCCGGCGGCATACTTTTTCAACCACGTAACCGCTTTCATAAGCTGACCGCTGGTCTGATAGCATTCAGCCATATTGAGCAGTGCCGAGGAGTGGCGGGGATTTACGCGCAAGAGCTCTTCATATGCATGGATCGCTCCTTGCGTATCACCCAGTTCGGAGCGCACGCGTGCCAGTGCGAAAAGAACGATTTCTGAGCTGGGCGAAATCTGCAGCGCACGCTCGAGAGTCTGCTTGGCGTCGAAATTGCGCTTCTCTTTCATCTGCGCTTTTGCATGGGCTACCAGAAGCTGCGCTTCGACGTCTTTTGCATTGGAAGCGTTTGGATTCTCTCTTAGATATTTATGAAACCATGGTATCGCCTGCAGTTCCATCCCTGCATCTATGCAAGCATAGGCTGCATTCAAACAAGCTTCCGGAAATGGGTTTCGCAAGCGCACTGCCTGCTGATAGCATTCGATCGCTCTTGTGAATTCACGCAATCTCAAATGAGCGTTGCCGAGCTCGAAATGCAAGATTGCCGATCTGGGCATTGCGGCCAGTTCACCGTTGAGGAAAAATATCGCGTCCTCCAGCTTGCCTGAATGCATCATGCTTTCGGCTTTTTTGGCGGCGCGATTCTCTGCGTTGACTTCTTCTTGAGTCTTGTATCCCTGCGCGACTGCTTGCGTTTGCAATTCCAGCGCTAGAAATGAGCAAGCGCAAAGCAGCATGTATCTGCCTAGTCGGCTCTGTTTTTTTCTCATCCTGTGCATAAGGAATATTAACTCTCACGGTTCTGAATACTTACCCGTGCCGATAGCCTTGTAATCGACTCTAAAGACTTGTGGGCAGCACTTTCGGTAGAATCAACTATGGAGGTGTTTTGTGCTCGACGCGATTGGGAAATTGAGCTGGCTTCTTGCTCTTATGGTCTTGCCGGGTTGGCAGGATTTAGATGCTAACGCCCGCGCCGCAATGCGTGAAGGGCGCCTGGCGGACGCGGAAGCACAGTGGAAGGAAGCGATTGCCAACGCGGAGAGCGAAAAGGAGATAAATCCCGGTGTCGTCGACTGTTTGATAGGCCTGGCGTGGCTTTATGACAAGAGAGGAGATACTGCCGAGTCTGAGCGCCTGTACGAATTGGCGATGCGAACTGTAGAAGGAGTCAAAGGCGCCGATAGCGCTGCTTATGCGGATCGCCTGCCTGATCTGGCAACACTCTATCGGCGGCACGGAAAGAGCTGGCACTCTGACTTGCTCTATCAGCGCCTCATAAAAATTCGCGAGAGCAGAAGCGGCAAGAATTCTGAGGAAGTGGCGGCCGCTCTTGAGATATACAGCCGCTTTCTGCAAGCCGAAGGGCGTCAGGCGGAAGCGACGAAAATTGCCGAAAGGGCTCATACAATCAGAGACTCGCTTTCGGATGTGCAACCGCAACAATAGTGGGATTGAGGGCCGACAAGGTGAAAACGGAAGAAGTTGCTGCTTATTGGGAGAAAAATGCCACTGCCTGGACGACTATGGCGAGGCAAGGTTTTGACGTTTGTCGCAATCACCTGAACACGCCTAATTTCCTGGACTTGCTGCCGGATGTCAGCGCTCTTAAGGGGCTGGATATTGGCTGTGGTGAAGGTTTTAACACCCGCATGGTGGCCGATCGGGGCGCCCATATGACCGGCGTCGATATTTGCCAGAAATTTCTGGAATTTGCCAGGCAGGCAGAAATAGACGAGCCGCGCGGAATAGTCTTTCAGTCGGCCGGCGCGCATAATTTGCCATTCGAGGCGAACACTTTCGATTTTGCTATGTCGACAATGGCGATGATGGACATGCCTGACATTCCGGGCGCTGTTGAAGAGGTTTTTCGTGTTTTGAAACCGGGTGGTTTTTTTCAATTTTCCATTTGTCATCCCTGTTTTCAAACGGCGTTGTTTGAGTGGACCCGCGACGAAAATGGCGAGCCGACCGGCCTTGTATGCGGCGACTATTTCCATGAGGAGATGGAAAAGGTCTTGGAGTGGACGTTTACGAGTGCTCCTGAAGAGATGAGAAGTGAGTACGGCAACTTTTCCATTCCGACTTATTTCAAAACCTTGAGCGGTTGGCTGAACATGCTTCTCGATAAAGGTTTCTTTCTGGAAAGATTTCTCGAGCCCTGTCCTGACGCCGAAACTCTCGCGAAATTTCCTGCTTTGAAAGGCGCTGCCAAAGTTGCTCTGTTTCTCCATATTCGCTGTCGCAAGCCGTTTTGAGCTGTGGATCTGCTATCTTTCTTACACTTGGAGTTTTAAATTGTCAGTAGAATATGACTACTGAGTTTCTCTTGAGTTAAGCCTGGGGGCAAGGTGTCTAAGCGGCCGATTCCGGTACTGATTGGAGATTTGTTGGTCAAGTCTGACTTGATCAGCCTTGGACAACTTGCCGACGCATTGCCGATCTCGCAGAAGACCGGTCTGCCTGTTGGTCGCGTTCTGGTATCTTCCGGATTCATCACCGAAGACCGCCTGCATTCAGCGCTCATGGCTCAGAGTTTGATTCGTGACAAGCTTCTCAATGTCGAGTACGCCGTTCTGGCGCTGAGAAAAACGGGCGAGAAAGACATTAGTCTTGATGATGCTCTGCGTGAGGTCGGCTGGAGATCGGAGTATTTCGAGTTTACTAACAAGTTGGGCCAGTTGCTGGTCGAAGCCGATCTTGTCAACCAGGATCAGTTGGAGGATGCACTTCAGACTTGCTTTAATACCGGACTTCCTCTTGGTCGGATTCTGGTTTTGAAGGGTGTCATGAATGACATGTCCGCTTATGCGGCGCTGACTGCCCAGCAATTGATTCGCCAGGGAAAGATTACTCGCCAGCAAGCGATGGAAGCGCTGGCAGTCTCAGCGGCAAAGAATACTTCTCTGGAAGAGTCTCTGGCAATGCACGGGCATTATCAGGTGCAGCAAAACAATGCAGTCCGGTTGGGTGAGCTTTTGGTGCTTGCTGAATTAGTCAGTGAAATTGATTTGCTGACCGCAGTCGAACGTGGAATTGTCGATGAACTGCCGATTGGACAGGTTCTCACACAGGCAAAGCTGATCAGCTATTCTACGCTTGTCGATGCTCTCAAGGTTCAAGAACTCGTTTGTGCCCGCGTCTTGAATCCGCTTGAAGCGGCGGAAGTTTTGAAACTCACCAAAGCTCGAGGCATCGCCATTCCACAGGCGGTCACGGAAGTAACAAAGCGCACGCAAACGGAAAAGAGCCGTGGTTTGACCATGCTCGAGCTTCTGAAGATGGTGCGCCTGATACCGGACAGTGATATGGAGATGGTGCTTCAGCAAAGCAGCCGCACCGGCACTCCGGTCGAGAATATCTTGCTCACCACCGGACTGATTGATTCGGCCACGCTGCAGGTCGCCTTGCGTTGTCACCAATTGATGAGCGACGGTTATCTCACGCACGAACAAGCGATCTTCGCGTTGCACCACTATGTCTGGAGCAAAGAAGATTTCCAATTGATTATGGAAAAGCTCGGCTGGGTCTCGCCTCAGCGCTAAGCTTCCGCTATTCGGCTACATAAACTCTGTCGCCGCCCTGCATTTTTGCCATCGTGCAGGCTTGATATGCCTTCTGGATCAATTCGTCCGGCGAAGGAGAATGATCTGGAAATGCAGAGACACCGATGCTGACAGTGACGCTCCAGTTTTGACCCATCTCGGAAATACGTTCGTAACTTACCTTAGAGCGAATTCTTTCCGCCAGAACAAGAGTTCCTTTGAGATCGGTGGCCGGAAGAACAACAGCGAAATGCTCGGCATCGTAGCGCGCCGGGATGTCTACGTCACGGATCATTTTCATCAAGAAATTCGATAGACCCTTGAGTATTGAATCAGAAACGAGCTTGCCGTGCGATTGCTCGACTTGTTCCAGTTGATCGACTCTGAGAATAATCAGCGCCTCGTTCTGCTTGTAACGGCGCGAACGTTTCAATTCGTCCTTGAAAATTCGCATGATCGAATCATGGTTGTACAGCTCTGTCAGGCTATCGAGAAGAGCCAGCTTCTGGATGTCTGCTGAGGAATTGCTGGAGACGAAGGCTTGCGCGCCCGAGAGCAACTGACTCTGCTCGAGCTCTCTTACACGAGCCATCGGATCTATTTGCTGCTTTCTCTTGATCTCACCGGTGGTGCGTAGTTGATCAAGCTTCTGTCTGAACAGGCTTTCTCTGCCGAAAAGTGCGTCTTCTTTGCCACCGCGTGTCATCCGTACACCCCAAAACACTGAGTAGATCTATAACTGCTGAATTATACTGCAAGGTCCAATGCGGCAAAGCGATTGCAACGCCGATGCAAAGCTAGATTGCCCCGCGAACAAGGGACACAAATCCAGAAACCCTTGATTGCCAAGGGGTTTGATTGTCATTAAATGTCGTATTCTTTAGATATCACTTAAGTATCTTTTGACACATAACAAGAATTTTCTCTTGGGGCTGAAGCGCCCGCAAAAGCAGGAACAAAAGATTACCTCGTGATGTCAGTTGGAATATGAGATTGCTGGTCACATTGTGCGGACGAACTGCTCTTGATAAACTATTTTGAACCGGATACACCGGCAAAAATCGGCTGCTGTCAAGTAAAGTCATAGCGTCCGATGGAGACCTGTAAAACATCTATTGGCAACATCAGACGAATTGACTTTTTTCCCTATTTCAAGGTCCTATAACTCGATGATTTCAACAGCCGAGCGGCGGGCGCCGCTTCAAAAGTGCTTTGCTTTGTTGGCATTTTTATTAGTTCTATCGGCGATCATTCCAATAAACGCTGCGCTGGCTTTCAAGCCCCCACTCACCGATGCTGAGAGGCTTGCCAAAGGTGAAGTAATTGTCGGTTTAAGAAATGTCGGCAGCACCAAGTACGTAACCGGCACCATTCTTCTCGACCAGACTCCCGAACAGGTTTGGCCGGTAATGGTCAATCCATACGAGTTTCAAGGAAAGATCTCTCCGCGTATGAAAACCGTGGATGTGATGCTCGATAAAGAAGATCAGTCAATTATGAAAGTCACATTGGACCTCGGTGTCTTCATTCCGAATTTCACCTATACGGTCGATTCTCACTACACGCGCAGAGACGGACTTATTTCATTTAAACGATTGGGCGGAACGCTTAAGGATTTCAGCGGCACCTGGGAAATGAAGCCTGCCGATCACGGCAGCAAGACCGAGCTGACGTATTCCATGTTTGTCGATCCCGGATTTTTCGTACCGCAGTGGATTATGCGAGAAGGCGTCAAGGTAGAGTTGCCTACGACACTGACTGCACTTCGCAAGCGGCTCGATAATGTCTACCTGCACCAGAACGCGCTCGAGCAGAAGTCAATCCTGGCGGCTAGAGGGCAATTGCAAGCGCACAAACCTCCGTCGCCATCTTCCGGCGGTGTTTCGGTCTGGCAGTAATTAATCCGCAGTTTGCGATTTCTTTTCCACTTTTGTCTCAGTCTTCTCGGTGACTGTCTTCTTTTCTATTTTTGTCGCTTCCGGGCTTTGCATCTGCGTGCCGGCCAGGGTGCTGACGAGCGCGCCGATAGATGTGCGAACATCGCCTACTCCTGGGGCGTGCCCGTTGACCATGACTGTCACCAGAAGAGTTTGACCACCGGAATTTTTCAGCACGCCCGTAATGCATCTGACACTGTCCATGGCGCCAGTCTTGAATTTCCAAGAACCGCTCTTCTGCCCGTGTTTTACGTCTCCGCCTTTGAGCAAACTGACATATCCGCCTTCACCATATTTGCTCAGCATGTGACGAAGCACCATATTCAGAGCGTGGGGCGTAACGCAGTCTTTGCGTGAAAGACCGCAGCCATCCTTCAGCACTACTTCATTGAGAGGAACCCCGAAAGATCCCAGCCAGCCTCTCAGGCGAGCCAGACCTTTTTCTTCCATGCTGGGATGGTCATTGGATTTATTTTCGCCGCCTATGGCTACACTTCTCAGCAATTGTTGGGCGTACAGATTGTCGCTTTGATGCAGACAAGTTTGTATGATTTTGGACAGTGGCTCTGATTTGTGTTCGACCAGGACGGCGAGATTCAATTCTTTTTCTGCCGGATTGGATTTGCCGTGGAATTTGATGCCGGCATTTTTTGCCGCCGTGCGTGCCAGTGCCAGATTGAATGTATTTGGATTGCCGACGACAAGCGGTCCTCTGCCTGTTGTCACCGGATAGCCTCGATAGGCGCGAATGATATTTGTCCTCTCGTCATAAACCAGCCAGCCCGGGTAGAGATCCTGGCGCATGATTGACTTGGAGTGGGCGTTGAATTCCTGGCTGCTGTCGATCTCCAAAAGTTTTGCGTTGTTCGGCGGATTGCCGCCTGCGAAAATATTGCTGTCGACGACAAGGTCGGACGAAACCGGCATCCATTCCTGGCCAAAATCTTCGTTTAGAAAACTGGGTACGAAATGGTCGCCGCCACTGGGTGTCGGGCTCAATTTCAAACTGCCGTCCACGCTCTTAATGCCTTTATTTGACAGTTCTGCAAACATTCGCATGAGATCGCCATAGGTGAGAGTCGGATCTTCTGCAGGGATCAAATAGAGATCGCCTTTTATTTTTCCGTTCTTTATCGCGCCACTGCCGGCAATGGCGGTTGTGTATCGGTAATTTCCTCCCATGGCCTCAAAGGCGCATGCAGTCGAGAAAACTTTTGCCGTCGAGGCGGGAGTAAAGCGCTTCTCTCCCTGTGATGAGCAGACTACGTTGCCGGTCGAGAAATCCATGACTTCGACAGCCACTTGTGAATTGCGCAACTCGTGTCGCTTCAGCCAAGCATTGACTGCATTGGTAATCGGCATGTCGATATGCGATTGCGCCGGCTTTGCTGCCGGTCCGGCTGCATGGTGTGTTGCCGCTGAGCGCCGGTTTGCCGCACGAGAGCTTCTGGAAGCCCTTGCCGATGCCACTTTTGTCGACAGTAACTCGCACACCGACCAGGTGTTGAACAGAACGAGTGCGGAAAGTAGTAAGGAACTGGTTTTCATTTGGGCCGTTATTTCTTGAGCGAGTCCGGAGAATTGCACAGCTCTATTATGGCTGGAGGGATTTTCGATGGTTTCATATTCGATGATGTGAGAAAAATACCTTCATGAACGGCTGTTGTTGCCAATTCCCCGCCGACTCTTATTTCGCCTCGAAACTTCAGTCTTGCTTTGGAAATCGAATCTATCCA
Source organism: Candidatus Obscuribacterales bacterium (assembly GCA_019745505.1). GTDB lineage: Bacteria > Cyanobacteriota > Vampirovibrionia > Obscuribacterales > Obscuribacteraceae > QKMZ01. The sequence continues at coordinate 9,403 of JAIETE010000315.1, forward strand.
CATATAGCCGTGAGGTTTGTCGAAAAGCTTAATCGCGCGCTTGTATTCGATGAAGTGCGAAGTGATGATCGGTATATAACCGTCATTCATGAGTTCATTCAAAGGGTAGTATTTCTCAAATATCTTCAGTCTGAGCGCTTCAAACCATCTCAAATAAACGATATTGGATACATGCGCGGCAAAGTCTATGTCGTACGTGCCGATGAAAATATCCATGTCGACTTCCAGCAATCTTTTTTCTTGCGTCGACTTTTCTATGGTTTTGTCTGGAGAATTTGCAGTCATCAGTATGGCGGGTCTCCCGGATCTCCTGGCATCATTGTCTTGAAACCAGTATTCTAGCCAATCGGACAGCCGCTTGCCTGAAGCAAGACGGGCTTCCTCAGAAAGTAGAGCCCGTCAAGCCGTGTACCGATGTAATGGTGTCTATGTAACCGAGACCGGTCCTGTTGCCGCAATTAATCGTCTGGCTGTATCTGCCAGCTCGACGATTCGTCTTTGCATGTCCGCATCCGTGATTTGATCGGCTTGAAATGAAGAACCGTCCGCATATACGAAGCGCGGAATGATCAAGCAGCGAAAATCGAGCATTAAGCTGTTGGCGACGTTCATCACCGACATATAGCTAGATTTGCCGCCGGCTGCGCATAGAAATCCAACCAGCTTGTCGCTCCATGCTTTTCCCGTCAGTTCGATCAAATTCTTGGCTGCTGCAGACAAGTAGAAGTTGTACACAGGTGCTGCCATCAGAACGCAGCGCGCATTGGCAATCAAGTTGGATAATTCCTGCACGTTGGAGTCGCTGTAACAGGTACCGCCGTCGCAGATGGGCAGCGGGTAATCCTGCAAATCGATAAATTTGACTTTGTCTTTTTTCGCCAACTCATCGAACACTTCTTTTGCCATTATGCGACTGTTGCTTTCAGGGTTTAAGCTTGTGCTGATGACCAGATAGTCGTATGTCATATTTCTTCTCCGCACTTATGTTTCTATTTTTCAGATTGATATTCTTACTGGGACCGGTTGCAGTCACATACTGTCAGGCTGCTGATTCTGAGCCTTTCGGCTCGATCTCAGCGGTCTTGTTTTGCACTTTGCCCAGTGCATTGATATAGCGATTGGCGTGGAAGCGCTCGACCAGTCCAAGAGCTTTGAAACGCTTAGCAGCTTTGATAAAGATTTCAGCGTGTTCGGCTGATTCTTGCGCTTGCTCTTGAAATTCACTGACCGCGGCTTGATCGCCTTCTTCAACGGCAACTCGCTCGAACTCAGGATACATCTGATTCGTTTCATAGAGCTCGCCTTCAATCGCCAATTCCAGAATTCTTTCCACAGTCATCTCTTTTGAAGGATAGAGCAGCTCTAAGTGAGCAAAGGCGTGGCCGGTCTCCTGGTGAGCCGTTTCTTCGAACAAATCGGCAACTTCATGCGCGCCTAGGTTGCGCGCTATTTTAGCGAAATACAGGTATTTGCGATTAGCCATGGATTCGCCGGCAAAAGCAGATTCCAGGTTTTTTTCAGTTTGTGTGTTGTGTTTATACATGAGAATTCCTCCTAGGCTACTTCTAGTCTTAGACTTGATCTAATTATTGGGTAAAAAAAAGCGTTGAAACGCTAATCTGTCTGGCTTTTTGCCTTCATTCCTTTGATTTCCCGACCACTTCTCCGAAAATGGTGACGTGAAACTTGCGAACTTTATACTTGTCGCCCAATTCCAGCTTCAACTGATTGAGAGTTTCAGCGGGAATGTCGATAACATCACCGGTTTCGATATCAACGAAGTGATGATGATCCGACATGTTGGCGTCATAGCGAACTCTTCCAGCTTCGGTCGTCACTTCTTGGACGACTCCGGCCGCTACGAGCGCGTTGAGCGTGTTGTAGACAGTGGCGCGGGATAGGCTGACGGGTAGTTTGCTCTTCACCGCCTGAAAAACCTCATCCGCCGTAGGGTGGCAATGAGTGTCGAGAAGATATTCGGCAATAACCATTCGCTGCGGAGTCGGTTTAACTCCGTGTGTGCTCAGTAACTCTTCTACATTGTGTTTCATGGCTTTCCAGTCTTTTCTCGGCCAGGCAAACGGTTTTTTGCCTGTTTGAATCTGTCTGTATTTAGAATAAGTCTAAACGTGGACATTGTCAACCCCGCTTGAACAACTTTCATATACCCTGCTTCCAGGACCAATTTCGTCTATAAATAGGTTCGATTTCGTCCGGTTATAAAAGCAGTGGAGGCTAAATGGCACTCAACGTTATTAAGAAGGCCATTGAAGAAGGAAAAATGCGTTGTCCGGAGTGCAAGGGCTCGGTCAAGCAATTCGATAAGTTTGTAGAAACCTGTGACTCGGTCTGGGATGGCGCGGGAGATTCCGGACTGGAGACCAAGGGCGCCAAAGTGACTTTGATTTGCGGCAACGGCAGTTGTGAATGGCGCGAGCGTACCGAGTACTGGTCCGAATATATAGACGATTAGACTAACCCTCGTTTGATTTTAGAGTCGCCTCTGCTTCTTTTTCCGATTGGTGCAAAGACGAGCTGGTGTCAGGTTGCTCTGTTTCGTCTTGTGGAGCTTGAGCCGGAGCTGATTTCGCCTCGATTGCTTCGGCGTGCTTGAGACAAGCTTCGCTCTGGGCGCGATTTCCTCTTGCCGTGTTTAGATCGGCGAGTTTGCGCCAAATATGAGCGGCTTCTGCCGATTCCGGTCCGTTTTTCTTTTCTACCAGCGTGAGGGCTCGTTTGAGAAGCTGCTCGGCGAGCGGGTATTGCCCCTGCGTTTTGTAGGTGACGGCCATGCCGATGAGATTCACAGGTGTGTCAGCGTCTGCTGTGTGACCGATGTCACCATTCTGAATAGCTTGCCGGTACTCGCTTTCCATATCATCGAGCCGGCTCTCTCTCGCCTTTATATTTTCAATCGTTCTTTCCAATGCCTGTTCTGCGATTTGCCGATCTTTGTCACTGCCGCTCCTGGAGAGCGTTTGCAAGGCAGAGACTGTTCCTTGACTGGCATAAATCGATGCGATCTTGCCTGCCAGCTTTGCATCGGCAAGTGAATTGATGGCCAGGATTGCTGCTTTTTTGCTCTGCTCGCTTCCGGTCAAATGCGGAATGAATCTTTCGATTGTCTGAATCTCCTGCACTTTGAGCTGCTGCAGGTTGTACGTATAAGTGAAGACGCCACCAGCCAGGAAAATGAACACGCCGGAGACAATCGGCGCCACCGCAGCGATTTTGTCCCAGATATCTTTCTCAGGCTTTGGCGCACTGGTCACAGTCAGGGATGTAGTACCATCACCGGCGCTGATGCGTTTTACGACATCAGGAGCCCGCTCAAGTTTCCCTTCCGCCTGTTCGTTGTTCGTTTGAGTGTTTATCGAAGAGTCGCTCATCGCCGGACTTCCAAACTTTTGTGACTGCAAGGCGGCCATGGAGTGCTCGCGCTGGTCTTTGAATCAGTCTAAAAGTATAGTCCCGTGACCGATTGGGATCAAACCGATTCACTAATATCTCTGCCGTCCTGCGTATGAATGAATGATGGGCACTCGTTTTGCAACTTTGTAAATAAAGCTGCAAAGCATTCAGTTGTGCTAATCTACTGAATCTTCCGGCGCAGCATGGGCAGTTCTTGCGAATCTCGCTCTGATTCAACTATTGATAAAGCAAGCTCGATTTTGGAGGCGACTGTGTCTGTCAAAACTCAAGAAAAAATGCGTGCGGTGGTAATCAGCAAGTTCGGTGAACCCGAAGTGCTCAAAGTAGAGCAGGTTGATGCACCGCAACCGGAGCGCGGCGAAGTTCGCGTTCGAGTAAAGGCTACAGCCGTCAACAGAGCAGATGTAGTGCAGCGTCTAGGCAATTATCCGGCTCCCCCTGATTGCCCTCAGAATATACCCGGGCTGGAATTCGCAGGTGTCGTCGATGCCATCGGGGATGGTGCCGGCCCTTGGAAGATCGGCGACAGAGTGTTTGGCTTGTGCGGCGGTGGAGCGTATGCAGAATATGTGGTTGTGCATGGCCGCACGCTTGCGCCCATTCCTCAGAATCTGTCATTCATTGAAGCCGCCGCCGTGCCTGAAGTGTTCATCACCGCTTATGATGCGCTTGTTTGCCAGATGCGGCTCGTGCCAGGCGACAACGTGCTAATCAGCGCTGTCGGAAGCGGGGTGGGCACAGCCGCGGTACAAATCGTCAAAGCTTTAGGTGCTCGATCTATAGGGAGCAGCCGCACTATAGAAAAACTGGATCAAGCAAAAAAGCTTGGCATGGACGATGGAATTGTCGTAAATGGCGGCAAATTTGCCGAAGAGGTTTTAAAACTGACGGGCGGACATGGCGTTGATCTTGTGCTCGAACTTACCGGTGGCGCCTACGTTGAGGAAGACATTGCCTGCCTGGCGCCGCAAGGAAGACTGATTGTTGTTGGATTGGTGGCCGGGGCCAAAGCGAATGTAAATCTTGGAAAAGTTCTGAGCAACAGATTGGAGATCAAGGGAACCACTTTGCGCCGGCGTCCCCTGGAAGAGAAGATTCAGGTCACCAATGTTTTTATAAAACAGATCTTGCCGCTCTTCGAGAAGGGGCTGCTCAAGCCAATCGTAGCGGAGACATTCAAATTGGAGAGTGCGGCTGAAGCGCATCATTTCATGCAAGCAGACAAGAATTTCGGCAAAGTAATTCTTAGTCTCGATAGTCAATTCGAAGCTATAGAAAATCACAGCGCCAATGTCAAATGAATCCGCAGACGATGCGCATCTTACTGAAGACGGATCTCTGACTCTCAAAGACGATGAGACAGGCGAACTTTATCATAACCGTGCCGGCGCTTATACAGAGGCACTTGCCAATTTTGTGGAACCTTTGAATTTAGAGGAGCTTTGCAGAGAAAAGCGACAACTCGCTTTTCTCGACGTTTGCTTTGGCTTGGGCTACAACACCTTTTGCCTCTTGAGCGAACTATCGAATTTGGACCTTCAAGCTGAATCAATAAAAATCGTCGCTATCGAAAAATTTGAAAAACCGCTTTTATATATAGATAGAGTGCTGGCCGACGAGCGCTTTCAAAAGTTGAATATGCAGATCGCCAATCAAGCCTCAGGACTGGCGTCAGGACGGTTTGGCACCTGGATGTTCTTGCTTCACTGCGGCGCACGTGAGGTGCGCGTGGATTTCGAACTTTTGCAAGGAGATTTGCGACGGCTGGTGCCATCTCTGGTAACTTCCTACAGGGGCATCTTTGACGGTATCTTTCACGATCCATTTTCGGCGCGCCGTGCTCCCGAACTCTGGACTATCGATTTATTCGAGTGTTATAAGCATCTCCTGCGGGAGCCGAATGGCAAAGTGGTCACTTACAGCGCCGCAAGCGCTATCCGGGGCGGGTTTCAGCAATGCGGAATGGTGGTGCGCAGAACTACCGCGGTAGGTGCGAAGTCCGGTGGCACCTTGGTTTTGCTGCCTTCCGCTGCACATATCGATGATGCGGGCTTGCCACTGCTTATTGAAGAAAGAGATAAACTGGCTGGCAGAGCGGGAGTTCCTTACAGAGACGCGCAATTCTGTAAAACGGCAAAGGAAATTTTGCGTGGACGTGAAGAGGAGCAGAAGCTGCTATTCCCCTGGTAATCAGCTTTTCTGTTTTCTGTCTCCTGCTGATTGCTGAAACTGCCAGTGGTGCGGGCTTTTCGAGAACGGCATGGAAAGCCGGACTCGTTATGAATTAAATATGAATATTAGTGGCGTTTAATCGAAATTCGAGAACATTTCTTCTCTGCTCGCGTCTTCCAGTACGTGAAAGCAAGGAGGCTATGTCCCATGAAGAAACTTATGTCACTTGGACTACTCGCAGGTGCATTGGCACTTACGACTGCTGCCTTCGCGCCTACAGAAGCTCAAGCCAATGATCGCCAGAGACAACTGAATCAATTGGCAATGCAAATGTACATGAACAATATGGCGGCGCAAAGACAGTATTACAACAACCCGTATTACGCCAATTCGTTTTACGGAAATCCATACAACAACAATTGCAACCGCTTTATAAATGGAAATGGATATTGGAGAAATAACGGCTATTTCAATAACGGCTATTTCAACAACGGCTATTACAACAATGGCACGTTGAATACTGTCGGAAGAATTCTCAACAGGATCTTCTAATTGGAGTTGAATGACGCCGGCGGCACGCCACAAGCTTGCCGCCTTTACTAGCAATCAGACGGCTTTTCGGCACGGAAGCAGCACCATCCCCGGTGCTGCTTCTGAATTTTTGGGCTTGCTAGATGATGCCTGCACGAAGGAGGTCTTTCAAGTGTATAAGACCTTCTGGTCTGGACTTCTCATCTAGAATAATCAAATCCGAGATAGCATGCTTTTCCATCAGCTTGAGCGCTTCTACGGCCAAAGCGTCTGAATTGATAGTTTTCGGATTGGCTGTGGAAATTTCTGCCGCTGTTTTTTCGAACGCGCTTTGTCCCCATTTAACCAGCGAACGCCTCAAATCACCGTCGGTGATAATTCCTTTGAGCCGCTCCTCTTCATCGATAACCACAGCAAATCCTAGTCGTTTGGCATCGATTTCTGCGAGCACATCGTTATATGTCGCAGTTTGAGACACTTGCGGCATTTGCAGCCCGACTCGCATCACATCACGTACGGAAACCAGTTGTTGTCCCAATGAACCACCGGGGTGGCGCCGTGCAAAATCTTCGGCTCGGAAGCCTTTGCGCGTCATGAGCACAATCGCCATTGCGTCAGCCATAGCCAGCGTGGCCGTGGTCGATGTAGTTGGTGCAAGATTGAACGGGCAGGCTTCTCTTTCGATCGCTACGTCGATGACGACTTCGCTGTGTTTTGCCAAAGTGGACTGCGGAGCTCCTGTAAGAGCGATTACTTTCAGTCCCATTCGTTTGATCGGATCGAGAACTTGTTTGATTTCGGCGGTCTCACCCGAGTATGACAGGGCGATGACCAAGTCTCTTTCTTCCAGCATGCCAAAGTCGCCATGGCGAAGTTCTGCCGGATGTACGAAGAATGCCGGTGTTCCGGTTGAGGCAAGAGTTGCGGCAATCTTATTGCCGATATGCCCCGACTTGCCTATGCCCGTGACTACTACTTTTCCCTGGCAACCCAGCAGCAATTCGATTGCGTATTCGAATGATTCTCCCAGCCTGTCGGCGATGGCGCGCAGTGCGTCTGCTTCCATGTTGAGAACACGCTTTGCCTGGTCGACGAGCGTCTCTCTCGATGAAGCGGGCGGGCAATCGGCTAAATATGTTTCCGGAGCGAATGTGCTCTGGCTGCTGCGTGCGTCTTGAGGGTTTGCCATAGAATAAAACCAGCCCGGGGATATGCCCAAATAACCGTATTGACCAGCTGATTCTACCTGGTGTTGCCAGTGGCTACTTTGGAAGGAATTCAAGCTGCTGGATTCGTCCTGTTGTCAAGCAGGGCGAGCCTTGCCTGTTGCGGGTTTTGCAGATCTTACTTTTCATTTTCATAGTAGATGGAAATCTAAGTTAAATCTCAGTTTTATATATACAAACAACTTATCCTGCGTAAATTTGGGCAATTCGTAATTAGTAGACTCAAGGAAACTCAGTAAAACTCAAATGCCGTCAATATTTTCCAGGGGAGAGAAGCTAGAAAACGGACACTACACCGTCGTCAAGGAAATTGGCGTGGGTGGAATGGGTGTCGTCTATCATTGCCGGGACGAATTGCTGACCAGAGATGTCGCAATTAAGATGCTCCTTCCGGAATTGATGTCGGACAAGAAAAATCTCGAAGTGTTTCGCCAGGAAGCTCGGCTGGCCGCCCAACTCGAGCATCCAAACCTGGTAACGGTATACGACATCGGGGTGGAAGAAAGGCACGGCAAGCAGCATCACTTTTTGGCGATGGAATACCTGACCGGCGGCAATCTCGCCATTCGCTTGCAGGATTCACCGCTCTCTCTTGAACACGCGCTCAACTGGATGAAGCAACTTGCATCGGGCATTTCATTTGCGCATAAGCGCGGTGTCATCCACCAGGACATCAAGGCCGACAATATCTTCATTACCAATGAGGGCGACTTGAAAGTCGGTGATTTCGGACTTGCGCGTCTTCTGGCCGGTCGTGTCGGTGCCGGCAATACGAAAATTATGGGCACGCCTGCCTATATGTCGCCTGAACTCGCGCGCGGAGAGCCTCAGGATCACCGTTCGGACATTTATTCTTTGGGCGTGCTGTTCTTCGAGATGGCAACGGGAAGTCTGCCTTTTAGAGCCAAAGGCATGATTGAGATGGCCATGAAACATGCCACCGCGGCTATTCCTTCCATTCGCCGGCAAAATCCGGAAGCTCCTGAAGTTCTCGACAAAGTGATTCGCCGCATGATGGCGAAAATGGCGGAAGACCGCTATCAGAGCGCAGCCGATGTCTTAGACATCATTGATGAGCTGATCTTCGAATTGCGTGTTCAGCGACTGGGCATAAGCACCAATCGACCGCTGCTCAAATCCGGCGAGGACTTGCAAGATGCGCTCGACCAGCGTGATGCGCGTAGTACAGGCTCCAATCGTGCCGTTCAATCGCCTGATTTCTTGCCAGGAAAATCCGGTCGGGAAGAGCCAAAAAACGATGACAAAAGAACACCTGCAAAGGTTGATTCTACTCTTGAACTTGACAGGGATGGGCTTGCCGCCAGTCGGCAGGAGTCCGAGGGTATTGCGGGAAAGGGCGAAAAACCCTCTCAAGCAGCCGATAAAAAGGAAGCCAAAGGTCCGGTAAATCTGCCGGTACCCCCCTCGAAAACGGCTTCCAGCCAAGCCAAGCAGTCACTCCAGAATTTAAGAGTCGCTCTGGAAACCGAATGGGTGTTCAAGACTAGAGGACCGATTGGCTGGTCGGCGCAACCGGTGATCGATCGCAGCGAAAAAATTCTTTTTCTTACTTCTTGTGATGGGAATCTCTACGCTCTTGATATACGCGCCGGCAACAAACTCTGGAATTATCAGCTGACTGAGCCGATTTTGTCCGGACCCATGACTATAGGCAACTATGTATTCGTCAGCGCCGCAACCGGCGAAACTCTTTGTCTCGACTCCTACACGGGCAAAGTGATTTGGAATAAATCGCTGAATGCACAAACAGTGGCGTCACTAGCGATGGTGAAAGAGTCTGCGTTGATCGTCGCCAGCGGCAGCGAATTGCGAGCAATCGATGTCAGGTCAGGCGAGGTTCTCTGGCTTTATTCAGCTGGTGCTCCGATTGTCGCGACGCCTCTTGTACAGGCTGACTTAGTGCTTGTCGGCACCAAATCCGGTGACTTGCATGCTATCAACGCCGCCAAAGGTACTTTTGTATGGAAATTCAATACGGAAGGGGCGATCATCTCGTCGCCTTTTGCTTCTGTTGATACTGCATACGTGGGTACGAAATCCGGCAATTTCTACGCGCTGGAAAGCCGACAGGGCGCGATGATCTGGGAATATCCCGCCAATGGACGCATAGTCAGCAAGGGCGCGATTGTCTTTACTTCTGTTGCTTTCGCCAGTCAGGATAGATGGTTGTATTGTTGCGAAAAGTATGACGGCAGGCTGAAGTGGAAATCTTCGCTGAAAGGCAAGGTCTCAGCGGATCTCTGCACTTACAAAGGGCAGATTATTTGCGCCACGGAAGATGGCTGGCTGCAAACTTTTTCGGCTGCCAACGGTCAAATGAAATGGCAAACTGATATAAGCAGGAGAATTCAAGCACCACCAATGGTGGCAAACAATTCGCTCTATGTTGGAACCGTCGAAGGAGAATTATTTGCATATTCTCTGGCTTCGGCGGAAAAGGCGGAACGCACGGCTTAAAATCGAACCAAAGGAAAACGCCAGCCTTATGGGCTGGCGTTCCAAAGATTAGGTTTGGGTGCTTTTTATGTATGACCCGGGCCGTCTGGATTGTTCGGCTTTTTGCCTTTGCCTTTGCCTTTTCCACCACCGCGGACGTGACCGGGCGGATCATCCGCTCCACGTCTGCCGCCAACTACGGAAACCAGTTCTTCTGATTCCATGGTTTCAAGTTCAACGAGTTCAGAATAGATTTCTGACATTTAACTAGACCTCCAAAAGGTTCCGATGAGTTTGATATGCCTGGAGCGCCATTACACTTCAGTGTTCTCATCGCTGTCTCGATATCACTATCTTAGGATTCGGTACGTCAACCTTCCGTCAACTTTTTGATGAGACGCGCTTAATGTTTGTCGGTTGCTTGAGGACTTTTCTGGATGGACTGGGCGTCCAGCCTGTAGCCAAGACCCCTGCTCGAATGAATAAGCGGCTGCTCGCCCTCTGCTTCCAGTTTCTTGCGCAAAGCCATTACATGCATGCGCACAGTCTCAAGCGAAGATTCCGAATCGGAATGCCAAAGCTTTCGAAACAAGGTTTCCGAAGTGAAACTTTTGCCTTCATTCCTCATCAACAACTCGAGCAGAGCAAATTCCTTGGGCCTGAGCTTTATTTCTCTGCCTCCCCTGTATACGAGCTGCCTTTCGGTGTCCAATTCCAGATCATTAAGCTTGAGGATATTGCCCTGCCATGAATTACGTCTTCTGAGCAATGCCCGAACCCGTGCCTGAAACTCGATTTGCTCGAAAGGCTTGACCAGGTAGTCGTCGGCACCGGAATCGAGCCCCGTCGCTTTGTCACGCTTATCGCTCCTGGCGGTTAAAAATAGAATTGGAGCCTGCCCTCCCCGGTTTCGATAACACCAGCATATCTCCGGACCGGGAATGTCGGGCAACATCCAATCAAGAATGATCAAGTCATACTCATCCTGGGAAAGTCTTATCTGCGCCGCCTTTCCGCAGTCTACAGCGTCGACGACGTGCTCGCTTGCATTCAGGTAAGCTTTGACCAGCTCACGCAGAATTCGATCATCTTCAACAATCAGAATCTTTGCCACTTATTCTCAAGCCAGCAGGACAAATTAGTTCAATCAATACTAATGGATGTTTATATCCTTTCGCTTGATGCTATCGGATGATTTTGCCTTTCGGCTCGGTTTATTTTTGAGAGCCTGAATTATCGATTCCGCTGCGTCCGCGCTCTCACAAAGCACCTCGATTCCGAATGATTTCCAGAGCTCTTGCCGATACTCTTGACCTTCTCTCTGGCGGCAGTAGTCGAAAATCGCTGCTTGCGGATAGCTGGTCTGAAGGTAACGGCATATTTCGAATTTGGGAAGATTCGATAATGCCGAGCAGACTACGGCGCAAGCTACCCCGCCATCCTCCATGAATGCGTCCAGCTGGTCGATATCATCGACGGTTCTAACGCTGAATTCTGCTCCTTTCAACTCTCTCGATAACGCCGCACAAAGTTCATTGCGACCGATCAATAACACCCATTCAGCAATGTTGTTTTCCGAAAAGTTAAGCGATGTGCTTTCCGGTTGGTCAACCAAATCTAAATTCGAATCACCGCTGTCAATGAGTTTTTCCAGCAAACACCAGTAGAGGAGCGATTCGTCACTGCTTTGCGGTTTCAGGTGGCGAAGACAATATTCAATTGCTGATGCGTTCTTGCTCGTCTTTTTCAAACCAAGAGAGCCTAAACAACCCTTCAGTTGGTGGGCCAGAGTTTGGCAGCTCATTCTTTTCGTTTCATCAGTACTGTCTTGTTTGTACTCTTCAAGTTCTACCCTCAGTTTGCGCCATTCATTGGCTGCCTCGAGCCGCAGTGAAGCGATTGTCTCAGCAATCTGTCTTTCTGCCGGAGATATATGTTCAGGCTCCTTAAAGTGGTTTTCTTGGCTATTCTGAAAGTCTGAGATTTCCGCCTCTTCGACCTTCTGCGCGAGCAATTCACGGATTGCAGCGATGGCAAGGTTGGGGATGACGGGCTCAATCAAAATCAGACTTGTCTTGAGCAAATTGGTCAAATAGAAAATTGCTTCTTGACTCGGCCAGGCTGGGCAGATGCAAGCAATTTTTGCTTCGATGCCTGATTCGCCCATTCTGATAATTACAGAGGGGCCGACTTTCTTGAGAGTTTCCAGCCTTGCTACGATCAAATTTGGAGTATTGTCAGGAAAAGTAATCGCAGAAGCTGGCTCTGCGGAGACGGAAATTTCGTGAACGGCAAAATCCGCCGACAGAAATGAAAGGGGGGCGGCTCCTTCTTCGTTCAAAAGCCAGATCTTGTCTAAGTCTGCCAAATAACCTCACTCTTTATAATGGATTCTCTAGATGGCCTTCGGCAACTCGAACCAGAATTCCGTACCCTCATTTACCACGCTTTCTACCCCGATCCGTCCGCCATGTTGCTCGACAAGAGCTTTCGAGATAGCCAATCCCAGTCCGGAGCCAGGCTTCGCTTCATGCTCTGGTTGTTGAATTTGCTGAAATCGCACGAAAAGCTTCGATATCAGCTCTTCTGGTATGCCCGGTCCCCTGTCTTTGACAGAAAAGCGCACCAGCGATTCGTCGACGCTCGGCTCAATGGATACAACGACTGAAGTATCTTTCTTGGAGAATTTGATGGCATTGGAAATCAAATTAGTGAGAATTTGGATGGTTCGATCTTCGTCGCACAATACTTCTCCATTGAATCTAATATCTGGCTGAAGCTTCACACCGGCTTGTTCTGCGATGAATTCCAAATTGTTGAGCGTCTTGCGTACAAGGTTTTCAGGCCTATTCTTTTCCAGCCGCAGGTCGAGCATACCAGCTTCTATTTTTCTCAAGTCGAGAATGTCATTAATGAGGCGAATTAGTCTATCGGACTCGACATTAGCCATTTCGACCAGCATGCGGGTCTTATCGGTTATCTCCCCTGCCAGACCGCCTTCGATTAATCCCAGAGAGCCTTTAATCGCTGTAAGCGGTGTGCGCAATTCATGTGAAACGGTCGAGTAGAAGTCGCTGACTCTTTTTTCTGCTTGTTTTTTGTCCGAAATGTCTCTGCCTTCAGGGATCAGCAATACGACATTTCCGCTCTCATCAATGACCGGTTTCAAAGAAAAGTCGACATATACTTTCTGCCCTTGCGGATTCAGGTGTATGGCTTCAAAACGCACGAATTCGCCTTTGGCTGCCTGGTTTACAGCATCTTTCAATTTTTCTTGCAGCTCTTTATCGTGTGCCCACCACGGCGTGTCCCAAAAGTATTTACCGACTATATCTTCTTTCTTCGCCGCAATAAGCTTGAGGGAGGTTTCGTTGGCTTCAAGCACTGTGCCGTCGACTTGCATAAGTCCGATAAGCTGAAAAGTCTGATCGAAAATAGCCTGGAATTTACTCTCGGATTGCATCACTGCAGTCTGTGCTTTGCCCAGTTCTTCAAGCGCATTTTCCAGCTCGAGTTTTTTCTTCTCTAGACTGGTTCGCGCAGCCTCCACTTCCAGAATATATTTTTCTCTTTGCCTGGCATTTGCCTGCACCTGCAGAGCCAGGCGGTTGCCGTAGTAGGTGATACCGCAAATCATCACGAAGACGGCTCCTGCAATCCACAGCTCGAAGCTTCGCATCTGCTCTACTTCTTCTGCTTGTTTGTCCAAGAGCGCTTGTTGAATATCGCTGAAGTGAAGGCGAATTCTAATCAGTGACTTGGTGGCAAACAGGTACTGCTTGTCCATCAGGGCCATGTGCTGGCTGGCTGCTTCAATTTTTCCCTGGGCGACGAAGTCCAGCACTTTGTTCTCTTCTTTGATCATCGACAACAAGGGGCCTTTGGCATTGTCCAGGTCAATTTTGAGTTGTGGGTGCTTAACAGCCAAATTTTGCTTGGCGAATTCTTCTTCTATCTCTTTCAATTTTCTTTTGAAGTTTCTCTCTCTCAGCGCAAGTCGTGCCTTCTCTTCAGGAACGTTATTGGAGTGAAAAACATCATTGCCTGGAGCATTCAATTCAGCGGCCAGTCTTGCTAATTGAGAGAATTCAGCGTGTCGGATAGCCCAGGCGCGATTGTTGTTGACGGATTCGTTGTATTGATCGGCGAGGACGTGATTGAGAAAGAGGCTGAAGAGGATTGTGAGAACATCGAATCCGGCAAGCACATAGTAAATGTGATACCAGCGAAGATTTGCCACTTTTGCCTTGAGCATTTGGTTAATCCTGCATTGCCGATGAGTCGACAATTTGTTTTATTTCTGTCGCCAGCTTGACAGGATGGAAGGGCTTCATGATTACACCTAGAGCCCCAAGAGCTTTGTATTTGCTGATTTCTTGCGATTGAACCTTGGCAGTGATGAAGATGGTTGGAACCGAATTCTCTTGCAATCGCATTTTCATCTCTTCCAGGACAGTCTCTCCGTCGGCATCCGGCATCATTACGTCAAGGAGGAGAAGATCCGGTTTTTCAGCCTCGATCAGCCGCAATGCCTCGGCACCTGAGCTGGCCAAAAGGACAGTCCAATCCGTAAGTCCCTCCAAGCTCATCCGGACGATAAGCCTGATGTTGGAATCGTCGTCGGCAAAGAGAACTTTTTTGATTTTTTCTGACTTAATAGACCCGACCTCGCCTGAGCTAGAGCATCATAACCAATTTGGTGCAGATGGTAATATGCTTATCACTGCTTAAATTTATTGAGCTTTTCATAGTGAATATCGTCCGCCCGACCGATATCAGATGCATAAAGACCAATACAATGTTTATATGAATTGATACAGATTCCCCGACGGCGTATGGCAACCAGCAAAAAAGACAGTGTCGAGATAATCCATAAGAATCCCGTTGAGACGAAAGCGCGTCCTGTCGTTGAGGCTTGCAGTCCGTACAGGGAGATCGAAAGATATGAGATGCCGGCTATCGTCGCTCGCTGCATGCTCTATGTCTGCTGTGCTCTGCTTTTAATCAGTCTTGCCTGGTCTGCTTTGTCTCAGGTGGATGTGGTTGCTGTTGCTGCCGGACAGACTGTGCCTCGTACCAAGGTCAGACCGATTCAGCCTGAATCGGACGGCGTTGTGGATACTCTGCTGGTCAAAGAAGGTGAGCGAGT
>JAIETE010000306.1 GCA_019745505.1 Candidatus Obscuribacterales bacterium
CCTTGCCGATGTTGCTCGCATCATAAGCGGCCTTGGCGGTCTGATTCTGGACCGCCTGGATCTCTTCGATGTTAGCGCCGAAAACGAAGTTATCGGGCTTACCGGAATGGATAACCATGCCCTTCACGGCTTTGTCGCTGGCAGCCTGATCGAGACACGCGATCAGGTCCCGGAGCACCTTTTCGGACAGCAAGTTGTACTTGCTGTCCGGCAGGTCCAGGGTCACCAACGCCACGCCGCTATTGAGCATCTTCATGGTCACAGCGGGATTAGTCATAGGTTCCTCGTTTTTGTTTTGGAACTTGGAAGTTGGGAACGAGTTTGAATCAAACCGACGGGTTTTCGATAAGGGTCGCGATGCCCATACCGCCGCCGATGCAGAGCGCAGCGATACCGCGCTTCTTGCCCTGGCGCTTCAGCTCGTGAGCGAGCGTCAGCAGAACGCGAGCGCCCGACATGCCGATCGGGTGACCGAGGGCGATGGCGCCGCCGTTCACGTTGACCTTGTTGCGGTCCAGACCAAGCAGCTTCTCGCAGGCCAGATACTGGGCGGCGAAGGCTTCGTTGATCTCGATCAGGTCGATGTCAGCGATGGTCAGGTTGTTCGCGGCGAGAAGCTTGTTGATGGCTTCCACCGGACCAATGCCCATCTGCTCGTGGTCGACGCCGGCGACCGCGTGGTCGACGAGGAGCGCGAGCGGCTCGACGCCAAGCTCGGCAACCTTCTCGTCTGACGCAATCATCAGCGCGCACGCACCGTCATTGATACCAGAGCTGTTGCCGGCGGTGATGTCCTGAGTCTTCAGAACACCGCCCAGGCTGTTGAGCTTCTCCAGGGTGGTGCCACCCGGATTGCGCTCGGACTTGACGCCGCGGGCATGCTCGTCACGGCTGAAATAGCCGCGACCGGTCTCGATGGGCTCGATCTCGATATCGAACCGTCCGGACGTGATGGCCGCATGCGCGCGCTCCTGGGAGCGATACGCATAGGCATCGGCGTCTGCACGGGCGATCTGGTACGTGTTGGCGAGGCGCTGAGCCGTGCCGGACATGTAGACGGTCTTCATGTCCCAGATGAGCTTCAGGGGCGCCAGACCGTTGTCGGCCAGCGCGATAACAGGGCGGGGGCCCTGCGGCTTGATCCACTTGCCGAACCACTTCACGATGGGGCCGGACCAGCGGATGTCGCCAGGCAGTTGGTAAGGGATGGTGGACATGGACTCGGCGCCGACGGCAAGCACGAGATCAGCCTTCCCCAGCCAGATCTTTTCAGCGGCGTTGTTGGCGGCTTCCATACCGGAGCCACACTGACGCTGAACAGTCACAGCAGGGACGGAGTCGGGCACGCCCGCGAGCTGCGCAGAGACACGCCCGGTATTGGGCGTGTAGGACGACTGGTAGCCGTGACCCATGATCACCGCGTCCACTGCGGACGGGTTGACCTTGGACCGGCGCAGAACGCCCTTGATCACATGCGCTGCGAGCTTGTCGACGGTGATCGATCGCAGGGATTTGCCGAACGAGCCAATCGGAGTCCGAACACCAGAGATGAGCCAGGCATTTTTCTTGGCTGTCATTGTTTTTCTCCTAGTAGACTCTTGCAGGAGGACACCCGTGACAACGAGTCGCCGAGCGTCCTCCCGCAGGATTGCCAAGCGATGAATTCGCTTGACTGATTTAGCTTAGCAGTAACGAGATCGCCATAGTAAGCGTATGAACCAGACCTTGCGGCCGGCTCTTAGAACAGCCCGTGCTTCGCCATCAGCTCATCGGTCATCGCAGCGAGCGTGCCCTCCTGAGCGTCAGTGCAGACGAACTGAATCTCCTTGAAACGCTCGGCGATCTCGTTCGCCCGCGCCAGGTTTTCGCCGGCGAGCACACCGCTGGCAGTCAATGCCGGCAGCGAGCCCATGAAACCAGCCATGACCGCTTCCCACTTCTGGTCGCGCGTGAGCGTGAACTGAAGCGAACGGAAGTTCATGGCGGTCGGCGTAGCGAGCATGAGGCCACCCTCGTTGGTCAGGTCGTCCTGATCAGGGGGGATGCACTCATCGCCGCAGATAGTCTTCCACAGCTTGTAGATGCGGCGCGACCACTTCGACGAGTCATCGCCGACGTCCATCGCCACAATCTTGTCGCGGGAAGCACCGAAGAAGGTCTGCACGAGACCGACAGGGCAACGCCCTTCCGGACCCATGGCGCCGTCATGCAGAAGCACGTCCTCGAAGGGCACGGCGTCGATCACACCCGGAACAGCGCACGAACCGCGCACGGCGATGCCGAGCGGTCCTGGCTTGTCCGAGAGCTGGATGATGTTGCCATCTTCCTTGTGCTCGTAGATGCCGTGGTCGGTGAAGACATAGCGCGAGCGACCGGCGACAGCCATCGTCCAGTAGCCCTTGGGCCAGCCGGACTCGGTGACATTGTCGCCAGCCTTCTTCGCGAGGTCTTCGAGGAAGTAGCCGAGTTTCTCCGAGCTCATCACGCCCTTCACCGGACGAGTCTTCTCGTAACGGCGCTGCATGAAATAAGCGAAGATAATCTTGAAGATGCCGGAATGGCGAGTCAGCTTTTCAGCGAAATCGAGGTCCAGAGCGAGGTGAGTCAGCTCCTTCGCATCCATTCCGAGTGCGAGAAGGGCGGTGGGGATGGAACCGCCACTGATGCCGCCCATGGAATGGAACTTCTTTTGCCCAGCGACGCTGAGAGCCAAGACAGTTCCAGTCCCGGCGAGGATAGCCCGCGACCCGCCGCTGCCACAGACAAGATGCAGTGACGGCGTATCGAGGTTGCGAGCACCAGAATTGTTATGCGTTGTCATGGTGCGCTCCAATTAGAGGCCGATGTCCGCACCAGAGCAGGGGGGACACTTTTCTGTTTGAGAGACGGCCTGTCATTTAGCCAGCCGAAATGGCAGGCGTGAAACTTAGACAGAAAGAGCAGAAGGAAATTTTGGGTTAGAGGGTGGGTGGAACAGAGAAGAGAAGGAAATAAAAGTACTCGTGAAATCTAGGAAGTTTGGAGGCCTAATAACAATCACTGTCTCCAGCCTTTTTGCTTAATAGAACTCATTAAGCAAGCGGGTTTAATTTGAGTTTGTAATTAGCGCGATATTCTTATTTGCCAAAGAAGTCAAGAACATGACATCCACAAAGACTCCCAAGATCTCTTTTCAACCCAGAAAACCCGGCAATTGCGCATCGTTTACCAATCGCTCGGGCTCCGCCAGTGATACCAGATCCTCATGACTTCTAATTGTCAAGAAGCGCATGTTTACTGGCTTTGCTTACAAACGGCACAGCTGTGTCACAACCGATCACAGCTGACGCCGCTTTGCTAAGTTCGTGAGCAAAGATCGCCGCTTCCGTTGTCCGACACTGCACCAAAGCCAATACCACTGCCTGCGCATGAGCAGGATCTTCTTTCTCCAGCTCTTGAGATAGCGCGAGATGAATCAGTAGTCTGAGACGTTTATTTTGCAACTCCTCTAAACACACGCTCCAGGCTTCTAACTAGTCTCCACTGCACTTCTACAGCTCTTCTTTCGCTCCATATGGAGTGCAGGAGAGCTTTTGTTTCGTGGACTGTTTCGAGCCCGGTTCTTGTCTCAACCAAATCTTTCCAAAGCTCAGAACGTTAGCTCCTGAGCTCAAAGCGTTCTCTCTCATCGAGACGCAAAAAGGAGTTATACATGGCTTCACACGAAACTCTGATCCAGAGATTTTGGCGCCACGTCTTTGAGAAGTCCGCACGACCTGCTTTTCTGGTGAAGAATCGCAGACCCGCTGCGGAGCCTATCTTGATGGGCGGCGGCCCAATGCATGCTCCCCACGTCTACTTCCCGAAGCGCGAGCCCTACGTGGCGCTCTCCTTCGAAGACGCAGGCGTGCTCGTTGCGGAAATCGTCACCTTCCTTCGCCAGTGCGGCTTCAAGCGCGGCGACAAGGCAGCTATCCTGGCCTGGAACAAACCCGAATGGGTTTGGACCGATCTCGCGATCCAGACCATGGGCGGCGTCACGGTTCCCATCTATCCGAACTCGAACGGCGAAGCAGTCGACTACATCCTGGCCAACTCCGGCGCCACCTTCCTCTTCGGTGACAGTTCCGAACAGCTTGCCAAGGTCGGTCCCGACTCGCCGGTGAAGAAATTCCTGCTCTCCGAGGCGATCGTCAACCTTGCCGACTACGAAGCTCAGGCTCCGAGCCGCAAGGAATACTCGATTCTGACTCGCAATCTGCTGCTCGAGATCGAGCAGGTGGTGAAGGGCGACCATCGCAATGCGATTCTGGCCGGCGCTCTCGCGTCGATCAGCCGCAGCGATCCGGCGACCATCATCTACACGTCCGGCTCCACCGGTCGTCCCAAGGGCGTCGTGCTCACGCACGGCAACATCGCCTCCGCTTGTGAGACGCTGAGCGAGACAGCCTTCCAGTTCAACGAGGAGGACGTCGCACTCAGCTACCTGCCGCTCGCTCACGTCTATGAGCGAGTGGACGGGAATGCGCTCACCCTGTGGAACGCCATCCCCTCCGCCTACTGCTCGCCCGAAGAGGTGGGTGATGTGCTTCCTGTCGTGAAGCCCACCATGCTCATCGGCGTGCCGGCGGTCTGGCGCAAGATGAAAGACAAGATCGACAAGAAGCTGCTCGCCGAAACCGGAGTGAAAGCCAAGCTTGTCGCCTGGGCGCTGAAGCAGAACAAGCCCGGCTTCTGCCGTTGGCTTGCCGACACTCTGGTGTTCAAGAAGGTGCGTGCTGGTATGGGCGGGCGCTTGCGCATCGTCATGTCCGGCGGCGCGGCCATCTCGTCCGACATCCTGAACTTCTTCAACCTGGTGGGCATCCAGCTTCTGGAAGGTTACGGCATGACCGAGACCTCCGGCGGCGTGATCGTCAACACGCCCACAGCCAACAAGGTCGGCACAGTCGGCAAAGTGATCCCGAACGTGCTCATCAAGATCGTTCCTCGCGAAGCGGACCTGGACAAGCCGAACACCGGCGTGCTCTGGATGAAGAACCGCGACGAGCATGGCCCGATCTTCGGCGGCTATCTCGGCTTGCCGGAGGAGAACGCCAAGTCGTTCGACGCGGAAGGTTACTTCTGCTCGGGCGACGTGGTGCAGCTCGTCGAGGGCGATTACGTCGCCATCCGCGGCCGCGCCAAGCGCCAGTTCAAGACGGACCAGGGCAAGTACGTCTCGCCGGACGACGTCGAGAAGGCGTTCGACGGCGAGTCGATCGTGGGCTTCATGGTCCCGATCGGCGACGGTCTGCCCTTCGTCTCCGCGCTCATCTTCGTCAACCAGCTCACTGCAAAGGACTACCTGAAGGCGAAGGGCATCACTGCTCCCGCCGGTCAGGACGCCGCGGCGTTCTACGCCACGCATCCGGAAATCGTGAAGCTGATCGACCAGGCGAAGGAGACCGCCAACAAGAAGCTTCAGCGCTGGGAGTCCGTGAAGAAAGTTCACATCGTCCCGGTGGAAGCGACTGTCGCAAACGGTCTGCTCACGCCGACGTTGAAGATTCGCGCCGAGGAAGCGATGAAGCGTTACAAGGCCGAAATCGAGGCGATGTACAGGAAATAAGAGTCCTACGTATCGAGTGATGCGCCCGCAGAAGCGGTCGCTTTGCCTGACATGGAGCATTCTCATCCCCGCATACTTCTGCCGCCGCTGCAGTTGGGCATCTCAGGTGGAGCAATTTCAACACTGCTCCGCCTGAATCCTAACCATACTGCCGCATCAACAACTTGCTTGCTGCTTCTGCAGTAAAACGAACCGGCTCTCTGGCTCGGTTCGTAGAGGTAAAATCATGAACACGTTTGCAAGCCTTATTCCCACGATTATCGTTGTGCTGGTTGTGGCGTTCACGTCCGGAATGGTTCAGCAGCTCGTGCTGAACCTGTTCAACGTGAACAGCATCGCCAACCCCGGTACTCAGAAATTCGTCCGCGCCGCTCTCAACGGACTCGTCTTCACGGCGATGTTCGCGATCGGCTTCGCACTCATCGGAAACCCGTACACCCTCGGGACCTTCCTGATGCTCTGGGGCATCGTCGGCATCTTGGAGTACATTCTGCCGAGCCGCCGTTAATCGCCGTCTCTCGGGAAACGTACAGCAAGATTCTCGGAAATAAAAACGCGGCGTAGCGTTCTAGCAGAACCTTTGTCGTAGTTTTTTGTCAGAGTGCAGTGGGATTGCCCTAAAAGGCAAAAACTCCTGCACTCTGATTTTTTTCAAGAGTATTTACTATCTGTTTTAGTATTTTCTTGCGACAGCGGCCTATTTGCCATACGGCTACAGGGCATATTTCAATAAACCAAAGGAATAGCACTATGCTAAGACGCAAACAAATCGAATCCCTTGCACGCATGGCAGCGTGCGCGGCAGTCTCGTTGCTTGCGCAAAGTTGCACGCCTCAAGCCCAGATAGCTGCTTCTCTGTACAATGACGGACAATCCGCCGAAGCAGCCAATGACCTCAAGAAAGCCGAGCAATCATATGTCTCTTGCCTCTCCGCCGCCCTGGACGGCAACAGCGAAGAGTATCGACTGGCTGCGCTCAATCGCTTGACCGAGCTCGAAAAGCGACTCAACAACCCATCCAAAGCGAAGTCTTACATGAATAAAGCGGCGACGCTGGCTGAGAACGTCAAATACAAGGACGATAAAACACCATCCGTCTCTCTTGCCAAAGAACAACATGAAGCTCTTGTTCGGCTTGGCGACTGGGAATTCGAAGACGGAAACTACATATCGGCCCGCAAGCTGTATGAAAAAGCCACCTCTCTGGAACCGGTATTGAAAATCGAACCGCAATCGAATCAGTCGGCCTGTACGCTGATCAGCCGGCTGGAAGCACGCGCCAGTATGGAAAACGCACAGGTCAAGAAAGGCATGTCCAAGAATAAAAGTACTCTGGAGATGCGCGGACCAGAATTCATAAAGCGCTCGAGCGCCAGGCACAAAGTCCAGAAAGACATGAATGAATCGTTGAATCGATACAGAGACGATGGTTCTGCCGAGAATGCAGCGAAATTTCTCCAGCAATTGGAAAAGATATACACCATCTACGGTGCTACAGAACCGGAATACAGAAACGCTCTCAACTACGGAACCAGAGCCTTTCTGTTGCATAATAATCCGGAACCGATCGCACCATTTGTCGAGAAGGACTTGACCCGATACAACAATTTCTCGCAAGCAGACCTCGATAATGCGGTTCCGCAAGCCGTCGAAGACGCAACAAGCTACGTGCAGGATTTGCTAATGCTAGGCATGATCCGCAGGCATCAGGGACGTTTCGGCGAAGGACTCGACTTCTGCATGAAAGCACAAAGCCTAGCCAAAAAGGTCATTCCCGAAAATTCAAGGATGGACTATGAACTATCCCATGAAACAGCCATGGCCCTTGAGCACATGCAGAGGTTTGCCGAAGCACTGCCTTATCGCCGACGCGTCGTGGCAATGATCGATACTTACGACAAGGAACATACATCATACGCCGATCAAATGAGCTCTCTCGGAACGGATCTTTTTGCCAACGGTCTATTTGGAGACGCCGAATCAGCTTTCAAAAAATCGATCCAGATAAAGAGAGCCGAGAAGAATCAAAACAATTACTGCAATATTCTGCACACGTATGCCGATACTTTGCTCAAACTAGGAAAAACCAAAGAAGCGAGAATGATTTTGCTCGAGTCCCTTCACTACAGCCAGAAAACAGGCAGTTTCTCCCTGATCAACAACTACACCTTGCTGATGAGAGCATACCGCGACATAGACCCGAAAGCAGCCATACAGTACGGCAAGAAATCGCTTGACCAAATGCGCAAATTCGGCACATTCAATCACGAATATTTGCCGGCGGACAACTTTCTCAAAGTCGCCGAAATCCAGGTACAGAACCACTGGTGCAATGATGGCATCAAGACGCTCGACGAAGGAGTTGCTTGGCAGATAGCGCACGGGCAAGAGCTTTCCGCATTTACAGCCGCCATGCTCAATCTGAAAGGCGCTGCACTCAACGAGCTGGGCAAATACGATGAGGAGGAAATTTGCCGCCTAAAGGCTCTTGATTTATGCCGAAGGTTTGTTCCTCCACAACCGGGTCCTCTGACCAGCACAATGTTTCAAACAGCAGCTCGTTTTCAGCAAAGGAAGAAATTCGAACAGGCAGAAAAGCTCTACAGAGAAGCTATTGTATTGTCTGCAAAATCCGCCGATCCTTCATGCAAGCAGATCGAGCTGCAAAGCAAAGCTTCTCTCGGCGTAATCGCTATCATTCAAAGAAACGACAGAGTCACGGCAGAACGCTACAAAGCAGAGCTGCTGCCGGTTTTCAAATCACGACTTCGTAATGTGACTCACCAGGATATTTCTTTGTGTCTCAACATCGCAGACCTCTGCTTTTACCTGAAAGACAAAGAAAACTGTCAAAAATTGCTGAATATGGCTCAATCAGTTTATGACAAAGACCCTCAAAAAAATCCCTCGCTGCGGGAAAGACTAGAAGCGCATCGAAACACCTATGCGCCTCTCTTGAGCATAGATAAAACCGGCAGCTGGTGCAGCCGTTGTGCTTCGATTCTCGCCTTTGGCAATATGCCTAACCAAATAAATTCAGCGGATCTAGGGCTTTCTTGATCACTTTTTTCGGATCGCTGATGTCGGAAGGTTTCGGGAAAAGCCCCAGAGGATCGGCGACACTGGAAAACTGATCACCGGCTCTTAGAAAATCATCAAGAGTGGAGTCACGATACATGTGATCGTGAACACGCCCGTCGCCCCTGCCCCCTTGCCGCCGATTGCCCGGTCTGAAATCATCGGTGTTTTCCTTGCCCATAGCCGTGCTGGCGCCGTCCTTGCAATCGTCTCCATGTCCATGCCCGTGTCCACTGCGGTGAGGGCGCTCGTCTTGATCGGTTCTCGAATCACTGAAATTTCTTTGCGCCGAATCTATTTCGCCCAGGCTCTGCAGCAGAGACCGGATCGCACCATTTTCATCGCCTTCGCGCAATTGCTTTATCGCTTTCTCGACTTTCTTATCGGCGTCCATGACGTCGCGGCGACCATCTACCATGTCATCCAGGTTTTCCTTCGTTGAATACACACCCAGATGCTTGATGGCATTCTTATAGTCGCTGCTGGCGCCATCCAGAGAATTATCGCTGCGTTGTAATTCCTTTACCAACTTGCTCGTGTCGTAATTGCCGTCCAGCAGCTGATCGACCACTCTATTGATACGGTTTTCAGCACTCTGCAGATCGCTGTTGCCGTTCCGGAGCTCGCGATTTCCGCGGTGTGAATTATATATGTCGTTGTCGCCCATATCGATGAAAGTGAGCTTGCTCTCGTCTGCTCGGGGGTTATTACCGCGCCAATTGGAACTGTCCCAGGCTTGCACGGCAAAATCGGTTGTTGCGCTCGATGAGCTGCTTTCTACGACGTCAAAAGCTTCGCGCTCGGTGGTCATCGGCAATACCCCCTAGAAACTGCAAGTGGCTGATTCTGTTTAGTAAGGTTGCCCGGTGGCCGCTCAGTAAAACAGTCAGCCGGATGCAACACGGCAAAGATACAATCGCCATCGTGGCATTAACGTGGCAGCCAAATAGGCTGACCGCTTTGGGACTTCGGTCCGCATTAAGCGGGACAAGTTCAGCGTTTCTTGCCACTGAGCGGAACAAGCTCATCCAGCAAGCCGCTGTCTTTCAGCTCACCATCGTATTCCGTAAGAGTACGTTTATAACCTGCAGGAATGTCCAGAGCCTCGAGGGGCATCAGTTTCTTCTGAACGGATAGAGTATCGACGCTGTTGACGTGATTCTTATTTCTCGTAACATGCACAAAACGCAGAGGCACTTTGCCAATCTGCGGACAGCCACGTATTCGCGCGATCAAATTGGCTGCCGCAGGGGCCACCTTCAAATCAGCAGCAACCCAAAATCCACAAGCGCGCAACTCCTCCGGCACGCACTCGAAGCGATAGTCATACTTCTTTGTTTTGCAACTGGCATCGACATAGCGCTCAGCGTCTACACCGGCGATCTTCGCCCTTTCAACCGCTTCCCACTTCACCTTGCTCAGATCTCCCCCTTCCAGCAGCATATATCGCTGCATGAGAAGGGCTTGCGTATTATTCTTGGAATCAAAGTAAGTGCGATTGGCTGGATTCAAAACGACTGCATTCCAATTCGGAGCATGGGCAATGGTCACTCTTCCGGAATTTTCCTGAATAACGCGAACAGCACAGGAACTCAAATACACAGTTTCCAATCCACCCTGCCGCGAATTCTGTCTTATCACATAAACTTCGGACACTTTGGCAACTGCCAGCGCAGACTGATTAAGCACAAACAGCAAGGCAGGCGCCAGGCATCTAGCAGAAAGTCTTACACAGTGGTTGCTTTGAAGCATGTATCTGGAAATTGGTCTGGCTACTGTTGTTTTTATACCTCACCGAGTTATTTTTCCCGCTCCAATCCCCAACCAACTCCATTCATCAGCCGTTTCGAGCGTTATGCCTTGCTTGGGCTTGCAGCAAATATTTCAATTGTGGAATATGAAAATAACGATCAGACGGAAAATTCGGATTGAAGAAAGAACAAGGCCTCTTACTCATTGCACTATCGTTGCTGGTCGGCTGCGACAGCGGCTCGGGCGTGCCGCAAAGCAACCTGGAGGACTTGCTCAACCAGGCACGCGTCGACGCGGCGGCCAAACAGTATGAAGACGCGGAGAAAAAACTGCAGAAGTGCCTGCAACAGGCAGATAAGAAAAAACAGCTATTCCTGACGCTCAGAGCGTTGAATCAACTCGTCGACTTAGAAAACGAGCAACATAAAGACGTCAAAGCCAAAGCCTATATGAAAGAGGCCGGGGAAATCGCCGAAGCTTATGCCAAGGCAGATCAGACAGTGCTCAGCAAAGCAGAGCCGCCATTGCTGAGAGAAGCGATCAAAGCCATGAACAGACTGGCTGACGACCACGCCGAGTTTGGACGTTATGACACCGCAAGATCGCTTTACCTCGGCGCAAAAGCGATGCAGCGCGCCGATCTCGGCATAGAGCAAGAAGATTGGCCAGAATACCGGCTGCAAAAACTGGAGAATCGCGTCAAAACAGAATCACATGCAATCGAACACGAAGACGGCTTAAGCGATGTGAAAGATCCCAGATACCACGCGAGAATCGAACGAACCAAAGCCAAACGCGCTCTGATGAACGAGATGAAAGCGCTTACCAACCAGATGATGAGGAATCCAAATACACAAACTCTCGACAAGATGTTTCCCCTTGCCGAAAAGATTCGCACCGCATTTGGTGAGCGCGAACTTGAATACAGGTCGGCGCTGAGCAATTTAATCACCTACTCTTCACTCTATGGATACCGAGAGAAGGCTCTCTCATTGCTGAATGATGACCTGGCCCGCTATGACAATATCGATATGAAAAAGCTGCTGGCGGCCGACCCGACCACTTTAGAGAATTCCAACTTTTTGTTTTCTGACCTCACTCAGTACACAAAACTGATGATGCAGAATGAGAATTATGAGGAGACTCGCAAAGCCGCTCTTCGTGGCATCAAGTTAGCTGAGGACATTCAGCATGCCGACTCGCAAGAATTTGCCGATCTGCTTAATGGCGCAGCCTGGGAAAGGGAGCGCAGAGGCAGGCAAGAAGAAGCGATCTCATATAGACAACGGCAGATCGCGATGCTGCAGAAGCTCAATCTTACGGACAAATATCCACCTTACTACGAAGCACGCCTGGAACTCGGGCATGACTTGATGGCGACCGGCCGTGCCAAAGAGGGGCTGCCGCAGATTGATTACGCAATCGAGCGCCTGAAGGCCAATCAACCGAATAGCACAAATCTTGCTTATGCCTGCACTACCAAAGCGGAGTGCTTGCGAACGCTGGGCGACCTGCAAGCAGCACGAAAATGCATGCTTGAAGCACAAAAACTCTGGGAAATCTCCGGAAATCCGGATCAAAAATTCGGCTGCTACCGGGTTTTCAGCAAGGTAGCTCGAGAGCTTAAGCGTTACGACGAAGCTTACGAAATGGGACTGAAAGCCCTGAATTATTGCCAAAAATTGCCGGCCGACAGGAGGCTCACCGAATTTCCGGATACTTATTACGAGCTTGCTTTGATAGAGATGGATCGCAAACGCTTCAAAGAAGCGGAAATCTATGGAAGAAAAGCCTTAAAAGCTCACCTGGATGTAACACGAAAAGCAAATTTCGGAGCCGCCGGCATCTCGAATTTCATCGCGCTGGCAGTCACCAGACAAGGAAATTACACCGAAGCGGAAAAGCTCAGATTGCGCGCCGTACAGTACTGTCGAGAGACCACCGAAAAGCCGCGCACACCGGAATTGAGCACAATTCTGCAGCTGGCAAACTTCTACCAAGACGCCAATAAGAAAGACAAAGCGGAAAAAGCTTATCGTGAGGTCATCAACCTGGCGGAAAAATTGCATGGCGGCGAAGAAATGAAGGATCAATACGCCATTCACTATCTGCGCATGTGCCGAATTCAACTGGCGCAATTGATACTCAATAAAAAGCCTGAGGATGCAAAAATGCTGAAAGATCAATCTGTTGCCAGCATTGACGTCTTGCGAACTGCAGACCCGGTACTAGACTGCAACTTTCTCAATTCCCTGGCCGACTTATGCCTCAACCTGCAAGACTACCGTAATGCAGAAAAGGTCCTCAACGAAGCACAAAAGGTGGCCAATTCAACGACACCACCTCTCAAAGACTGGCTGATCACAGTTTTGAGCAAGAAAAGAGACCTCTACAGCGCCACTAAGAGCGAAAAATTGATGAGGGAAGCCGCCGGTGAGATGCAGCGCCTCAAAAATTCAATAGCCGGTCATTAAACACCTCCCAGAGGGTAAAGTGTTGCAGGACCCCCTCAGAAAAGCCTCTATGAATCTACGAACTCACATATGCCGCGCTCTTCTCATGCCTTTGAGTATCGCCATGGCAATGGCCGGAACCTCGCAAGCGCTGCAGGCTCAAGAGAAAGCAGCCCAATCCGAGCAGAATGACGCCAATCTACACAGACAAATTCAGGGCGATGAGCGCCGCCGATCACCTACCCCACAAGATATGGTCAGGTCTCGCAACTTCGAGGTCTTCTACGCGACCACGCGTGCCAATGAAGGCAATTCATTCAAGCCTAATTATGCCGCCAAGAGAAACCTGGATATAGGAGGAGGCTCGCTGGACTTCGGAGCAGCCCAGATAGAACGCCCCAACTCGGCGGCGTCCCTGCCGGCTTCAGGCAATTTTCAGCAATTCAAGCTCAACATGGAAACAACCGATCGTGAATGGCAAGCTGCACCGATACGACGGTTTGACAGGCTGAGCCTGCCGGACTTTCTGGTAAAAGTAAAAAATTGGCGCGGACCGATCATGGTTTTCATTCACGGCTACGATGAGAGTTTCGACAAATCACTGAAAGACGCCGCCATGATTGCCTACCAGTTTGATTTGCGCAGCGATGTTGCTGTGTTGCCGATTTGCTTCAGCTGGCCCTCGCTCAACAGCAAAGCGGAATATGCAGCCGATGAAGCCAATTTGGAATGGAGCACAGCGGCATTTTTCGAATTTCTCGACACGATAAAAGCTGCCAAAGATCCCGCCTCGCCACTAGATATGGTGGCGCACAGCATGGGCAATCGCCCGGTCATTCAATACTGCATTCAACACCGCAATGATACTCCCTCATTCCGCAACCTTATCCTTTCTGGCGCAGATGTGGACTACCACATGGCCGAGTCGAGAAAAAGCGATATCGAATCTGCAGCAGACAGAAGCGTGACGATAATCGTCTCTGACAGAGATGCACCATTAATCACTTCCCAACTTCTGCATGGTCAGCCCAGGCTGGGCCGCCCCATCGACCCACCCAATGTGCGTGCAGACAAATCGGAGTTTCTCAGCTCATCGTTTTGGTCTCGACTCACCCTCGATGCCAGCACCCTTTTGCTCTCCAATGCCATTAACTCGGATAATGACGTGATTCGCTGGATCAATCAGAATCCCAAGCTGGGCAAAGAGT
Organism: Candidatus Obscuribacterales bacterium; assembly: GCA_019745505.1. Taxonomy (GTDB): domain Bacteria; phylum Cyanobacteriota; class Vampirovibrionia; order Obscuribacterales; family Obscuribacteraceae; genus QKMZ01. The sequence goes on from JAIETE010000306.1 coordinate 14,082, forward strand.
TCGGCGAAAAAACAATCTTTGTCGATGTGACAGACCTGGTCAGCGGCGAACTCGGACACCGACTAGCCTATCCTGTCATCGCCGGAATATTGCGCGAAACACTCTCTCCGCTCAGTTCCACCGCCGTCTACAAAAGACCTGATAAGCTGACGCTTGAGGCTATGGGCGGCAGTCCACGCTGGCTTTATCGGTTCCACAAAATAGACTCCAATAAGTTCAGACCATGAGAAGACCGGCATCCCGCAAGCTACATGACTCGTTTCTCGCCGGAATATTTGCTCTTTCTTTAGCGATCACCGTCTGTGCTAATGATGCCTGTGGGCGAGCCTACACAACCTTTGAGAAAGGACTGGAGAAGTTCAGCCACCGGCAATTTGCCGAGAGCATCGCAATTTTCCAAAAGGCAGTTCAAGAAGATCCAAAAGACAGCGACGCCTGGACGTTTCTCGGACGCGCATACATGATGCAGGATCAATTTCCTCAAGCCATCGAAGCATGCACAAAGGCAATCGAACTGAATCCCGAAAACGCACAAGCATACACTTTTCGAGAATTCTGCTATTTCCAGACCGGACGCCTGAAAGAGGGACTGGAAGACTCGCAAAAAGCGATCAAATATTACAGGTCCAACGCCTTCGAGCCTTCTCTGGTGTGGGCTCTGGATAATCGAGTGCGGGCTTGCAAAATGATCGGCAGGCCGGATCTTGTCGAGCAGGATTTGAACGTACTTCAGACTTATGAAATATTGAACAAAGCTATTAAACACAGAGAATGGGCACGCCTCAACGAAGCAATCGACACCGTCGATAAGGCGATAAAAAACATGCCTAAAAACCCCGACATGTGGTTTTTCCGAGGGGTCGTTAACTCCAACAAGCGCGATTTTTGGAACGCGGCGGCCGATTTTTCCAACGCCATCAGATGCGCGCCGGATGCCTGGTACCTCTACTACTTTCGCGCCGACGTTTACCAGCAGTTGGGACAAAACAGGGAAGCAGTGCGAGATCTCACCGCTATAATCAATGCTCGCCCTCGCCTAGCCGCTTACCGATTCATATGTGAAACCGGCAGACTGCGCGACCAGGGCATCCGCATCGACGAATCACCAATAACGATGCAAGACATTTACTACCTGCGCGCGCAATCGAACTGCGAACTCGGCAATATGCGCGAGGCTATCGAAGACCTTTGCGAAGCCCTGAAATTGGACCCAACCGATACAAAAGCACTTTCCTTGCGCGCCGAGTTTATCAGTGAAAGCGGCAAGGATGACCTGTCCATCAAAGATTTCACCGAAGCGATACGACAGAATCCTGACGACTGGACGAAGTATCAGCAACGAGGTAATGCTTATCTGAAACTCGGAAAAACAAAAGAAGCGATGGACGACTTCGACGAAATTATCAAACGCAACCCCAAAGACCCGGGATCTTACCTAATTCGTGCCCTGGCTCGCAATAGAAATGGTAATCACGAAGGCGCCCTGGAAGACTATACTCGCGTCATCGAACTCAAGCCAGACGATGATGACGCATACCTGGCGCGTGGAGTCTGTCTCAGAGCTTTGAAGCGGTACAAAGATGCCCTGGACGATTTGACTAAGGCAGAAACTCTCAATTCGGAAAACAAGTCGATCGTCATGGCGGAGAAAGCAAAACTCTATGTTGAAACAGGCGAGGAAGCACTGGCTCGCAGCCAGACAGCGCCATTGGACCGAGCACTGGCTGCGAAAAGACCCAACTACTGGCTGTATGGCTCGATTGCCGGAGGCTGTGTCATGCTCGCAGCAATAGTACTTTTTGTGCGCAGGAAACGAATTGGCAAAACCAAGTAAAATGCGAAATCATGTCTTTCAATGGACGACAAGAAACAGACATTAGTTACAGGACGCTTCCATGAACAAGTTTGCCGCGTTTTCACTGCTGCTGGTACTTTTAGCAGTCATCGCCCCTTGCATTTCAGCGGCCTGTGCCTCAGAACAAAAGGGTAATCGAGAAAAAAACATGGATGGCAAACTTCCTTTTGACCCGACGACGGCTAAAGACATTACTCCCGCCGCATTCAAAGACATTCTCAAGGTCTACAAAACGCCGGAATCAAACTCATCGATGCCCACATATACAGTTAGAGGCAGCGAATGTCTCTCGTTAGGAACTTCCTTCGGAGGCAGTGGAGTGTATTCGGTCATTGCCGCAGATGTAAACCATGACGGCAAGCAGGAACTCGTTTATGCCTGCTCATGGGGTTCGGGCATGCATCGCACTAATATCGGATTAGTCGAAGTCGGCAAAAGACTCGTCGAGTACAGAGCGCCGGATGCGCTTCTCTTCGATGACGAGGACATCAAACTTCTTTCGGACAACGGCAGGGTGACGGTTTCAGTTAAAGGCAAACCATTTGCGGATATTGTTTTTTCCACGAATTCTCAAAAAAACAAATCACTTGTGCTCAAAAAGCTCAAATAACTACTCGCAATCACCTTGTGCAAATCATGTATTTGACCGGCTTTTCACAACGATTCTCTGCGGCATGAACCGTTCCGGCAGGCAGATCCAGAGCATCGCCGGCGGTGACAATCAGCTCTTCCTCGTCGATGAAAAATACGATTTCTCCTGAATGCACAACAATGTATTCATCGTGAGGATGGCTATGCGGGCTATAGTAAGCGCCTGGACTATCCTGCCATGAAAAAATCGAAAAGCCCTCCGAGGAGAGCTTTTCGCGAATTTCACTTACGGACTTGCAGTCCGAGTATTTACGTTGAGCCACAGAGGCCCGACGCTTCATTTAGCCCTTAGAAGCTTTTGCTTCTTCAGACTTATCTTCCTTATCGGCCTTCTCAGCTTTCTCACCTTTTTCAGGCTTTTCCGCTTTCTCAGCCTTCTCAGCCTTTTCAGCTTTTTCTGCTTTTTCGGCTTTCTCCGGCTTCACCGATTTCTTCTCGTTCTTCTCGAACTTGATGGCATCGCCTTCGATCATAGCCTCGATAACGTCACCTTCTTTGAAGCGACCTTGCAAGACTTGCTCGGCCAGGTTGTCTTCGAGCAATCGTTGAATGGCGCGACGCAGAGGACGTGCACCATAAGCAGGGTTATAGCCCTCTTTGGCGATCAAGTCCTTGGACTCGTCGTTGACGATGAGCTCCATTCCTTGAGCCTTGATGCGAGCACCGAGATCGGCAGACATGATGTCCACAATCTGACGGATTTCTTCGCGGGTGAGCTGTTGGAATACGATGATTTCATCGATACGGTTCAAGAATTCCGGTCTGAACGTCTTCTTCATGGCGTCCATTACCAGGTCTTTGATCTTCTTATATTTCTCTTCCAGTTGACCTTCAGCGGCTTTGGCTTGGAAGCCCAAGGTGAGCGAGGTCTTGTCGATAAACTGAGCACCGACGTTGGACGTCATAATGATGATCGTGTTCTTGAAGTCGACCGTTCTGCCTTTACTGTCGGACAAACGACCGTCATCGAGAATTTGCAGCAAGACGTTGAATACGTCCGGGTGCGCTTTTTCGATTTCGTCGAAAAGTACGACCGAATAAGGTTTGCGACGTACTGCTTCGGTGAGCTGACCGCCTTCCTGGTAGCCGACGTATCCCGGAGGAGAGCCGATCAACTTGGAAGTGGTGTGGTGCTCCATGAACTCCGACATGTCGATACGGATGAGCGCATCTTCGGAGCCGAAGAAATAGCCGGCGAGCGCCTTGGCCAATTCGGTCTTACCTACACCGGTAGGACCGGAGAAGATGAATGAACCGATTGGTCGCATCGGGTTTTTCAAACCGACACGAGCGCGTCTGATCGCTTTGCAAACAGCGGTAACGGCTTCGTCTTGACCGATAACGCGTTGGTGCAGAACATCGGACATATGCAGCAGTTTTTCGGACTCGCCTTCGGTCAGTTTCAAGAGCGGAATGCCGGTCCAAGAACTGACTACGTAAGCCACTTCTTCAGCGGTCACGACAGGCTTTTCAGTTTCTTGCTTGGCTTTCCATGCAGCTTGAATCTCGCGAATTTTCTCGCTGAGTTTGGTTTCTTGTTCGCGCAATGAAGCAGCTTTTTCGAACTCCTGGTTGCGAATTGCCATTTCTTTGTCGCGGCGTACTTTTCTCAGTTCGCGCTCTACTTCTTTGCCTTCGGGCGGCAATGACGAGGCGCGCAGACGTACACGCGAGGAGGCTTCGTCGATCAAGTCGATAGCTTTATCCGGCAGATAGCGGTCGCTGATATAGCGATCCGAGAGCTTCGATGCTTGTTCGATTGCTTCATCGGAGATGACCAGTCTGTGGTGCTCTTCATACTTTTGACGAAGACCGCGCAGGATTTCGATGGTTTCTTCGACCGAGGGAGGATCGATGATAACCGGCTGGAATCTGCGCTCCAGAGCAGCATCGCGTTCAATGTGCTTGCGGTATTCGTCCATTGTGGTGGCGCCTATGCACTGGAGTTCCCCACGTGCAAGCGCCGGCTTCAAGATGTTTGCAGCGTCGATTGCGCCTTCTGCAGCGCCGGCGCCGATGAGAGTGTGCAATTCGTCGATGACCAGCATTACGTTGCCGGCAGCGCGAATTTCATCCATGATCTTCTTCAAGCGCTCTTCGAATTCGCCGCGGTACTTCGTACCGGCAACGAGAAGACCGATGTCGAGCATGACGATTTTCTTCTCGGAAAGGATGTCCGGAACGTCGGCATTGACGATGCGGATGGCCAGACCTTCTGCAATAGCTGTTTTACCAACACCAGGCTCACCAATGAGAACCGGGTTGTTTTTGGTACGGCGTCCAAGGATTTGGATGACGCGCTCGATTTCCTTTTCACGACCAACAACGGGATCGAGTCTATTCTCCGACGCTGCTTGAGTGAGGTTGAGACCAAACTCGTCCAGAGTGGGGGTCTTCGATCTGCCGGTCGAGGTGGAAGTACCGCCGCTGGCAGTAGCTGCACCGGACTCACCGAGCAATCTAATAACGTGTGAGCGGACCTTGGTGAGGTCTACACCGAGGTTTTCCAGCACTCGGGCGGCAACACCCTCACCTTCACGAATGAGACCCAACAGGAGGTGCTCAGTGCCGATGTAGTTGTGTCCGAGTTGACGGGCTTCGTCCCAGGACAATTCCAGGACTCGTTTGGCGCGCGGAGTAAACGGAATCTCGACGGCAACGAAACCGGAGCCGCGTCCGATGATTTTTTCGACTTCGACGCGAGCGTCTTTCAGATTGACGCCCATGGATTTGAGCGTCTTCGCCGCAATACCCGTTCCCTCTCCGATCAATCCGAGCAAAATCTGCTCGGTACCGACGAAATTGTGACCCAGTCTTCGTGCTTCCTCTTGAGCAAGCATGATGACCTTGATGGCCTTCTCGGTAAACCTTTCAAACATGGCGGGTCGAGCCTCCTGAACTCCGCTAATTAGCGTCCGTAGTATGTTTTTTGATGGACGTTTTAAGTGACCTTATTCTAACATCAGCACGGGATCAGGGTTGTAGTCCTTCCCGTTTCCGAGTGGCTTAATTAGACTTGCAAGAAGGTCAAGACCAGGCGTTTGTTCCCAAAAACGTGATTAATTGGGACTTTGCCTTTTCAAGAACCATGCAATCCAGCCACATTAATCATGAGGCGTGGCTGGTCCTAACGCGCAACCCTTTAGGATTATTTCGCTATACAACGCATACTTGACCGTCGCACGGGTCGCTGGAAGTTCTCTACAACTTCCAAGATCTATTCGGAACCTGGATGTCATCCGGTATCCCTGAGGTTACCATGCGAAAGCTCATCAGCGTGGGGGCGCGTTGCACGCGCCCATCAAATCGGTCGCATGCAATGCGACCCCACGAAGTGCCCATCAATTCGGTCGCATGCAATGCGACCCCACGAAGTGCCCATCAATTCGGTCGCATGCAATGCGACCCCACGAAGTGCCTATGCGTGCTTCTCTTCGCCCGTTATCGGTTGAGCAAAGGTGCACTCTTTGTTTGAGCAAGCGACTTGATCGCCACGCTTCAAGGTCTTGTAGACCAGCATAGTGCCGCACTGCGGGCATTTATTCGAATTGTTCGGTCCACCCGAGATTACCGGCGGATACCAGTAAGCCGATGTGCACTGATTCTTGGAATACATGCTGCAACCGTAGAAGATTTTTCCACGACGCGACTTCTTCTCGACAATGTCGCCACCGCACTCAGCGCGCGGGCATTTGACGCCAGTCAGTTTGAGAATCGGTCTTTGCTCGGTGCACTCTTCCTTGGAACAAGCCAAGTAATCGCCATAGCGACCATATCGGATCAGCATGCTGGCGCCGCAAGTCGTGCACTTCTCTTCCGAAGGTCTGTCTTCCGGAACAGGAGTGCCTTCTTTTGTGAGCGCGATCTTGGTCGTGCACTCGGGGTACTTTATGCAACCCAAGAATTGACCGAAACGCGAAGAACGGATAGCCATCTGCTCTCCGCAGGCTGTACAGCGCTGATCGGAAAGAATGATTACCTTGTTCATGTTCTCTTCGGCCTTCTTCAGCGTTTCACCGAAAGGCTGATAGAACTCCTTCAACATGCCGTGCCAGTCGACTTGATCTTCTTCGATCCGGTCGAGTTTTTGCTCCATGTCGGCTGTGAATTTCACATCGACGATACTGCCGAAATGCTCGACGAGCAGCAAGTTGACGGCTTTTCCGAGCTTTGTCGGAACCAGCGTCTTATTGACTCGCTCGACGTATTTGCGATCGACGATCGTTGTAACCGTGGCAGCATAAGTGGACGGTCTGCCGATTCCCTCTTCTTCCAGTGTCTTTACGAGACTGGCTTCAGAGAAGCGCGGCGGCGGCTGCGTGAAGTGCTGATTAGGCTTAACTTCTTTGAGTTTGAGAGATTCCCCTTTAGTGAGCTCCGGAAGACTTTGAGTCTCACCGCTCATTTCGCCTTCTTCGGAATTTTCTCCATCCGTTTCCGAAACAGCCGGCTTTGTGGGACGGTTGTAGACGATGGTGAATCCGGCGAACTTGGTTTCCGTTGCTGATGCACGGAAAACAGCATCACCGGCTGAAATCTCAGCAGTTCTGGTGAGCAGTTCGGCTGCCGACATTTGGCTGGCCATGAATCTTTCCCAGATCAATTTATATAGCTTGAACTGGTCATTGCTCAGATGCTGCTTGATGGATTCAGGTGAATTCTCAGGATAGGTAGGACGAATCGCTTCGTGAGCATCCTGAACATTCTTCGCTTTGCGCGTATATACCCTAGGCTTATCCGGGCAATACTCCTTGCCATAGCGGTTTTTGATGTATTCGAGCGCTTCTTCTTGTGCCGACTCTGCAACACGAGTCGAGTCGGTTCTCATATAAGTGATGAGACCGGTCGCACCGGCTGCGCCCAGCTCCACGCCTTCATACAAAGTCTGAGCAACTTGCATGGTCTTCTTCACAGCGTAGCCAAGTACGGTGGAAGCTTCGCGCTGCAAGGTAGAGGTGATGAAAGGCGGAGACGGTTGTCTTTGGCTGGTTTTCTCAGTCAGCGAGCTGACTTTGAATTCTTCGCTTTCAATTACTTTCAGTATTTTGCTGGCAGCTTTTTCGCTGTCGATGATCATTGTATTGGCTGCCGACTTTTCCGAAGCGGCAATTACACGTTTGCCCTCGTACTTATATAAAGGCGCGATAAACGATTGCTTGGATCTCGAACGCGACAGCTCGGCCTTGATCGACCAATATTCTTTCGCGTCAAAGCTTTCAATCTCTGCTTCGCGCTCACAGATGAGGCGCACTGCTACTGACTGAACTCGTCCTGCAGAACGGCCGTTGACCTTTCTCCAGAGCAGCGGACTGATTTTGTAACCTACCAATCTGTCAAGAACGCGGCGCGCTTGTTGAGCATCGACAAGGCGCTTGTCAATCTTGCGTGGCGACTTAATCGCCGCCAGGATGGCATCTTTGGTGATTTCGTTGAACTCGATGCGATGTACTTTCTTATTAGGCAATTCCAGAATCTCTGACAAATGCCAGGCAATAGCTTCACCTTCGCGGTCAGGGTCGGGCGCGAGATAGACTTGATCCGCTTCGTCCGCCGCCTCTTTGAGCTCTTTTACAATCGGCTCTTTCTCTTTCAGAATCTCATATAAAGGCTCAAAATTCTTGCGTACATTGACGCCTAGCTTGTTGCGCGGCAGATCGCGCACATGTCCAACGCTGGCCTTTACCTGGAAATCTTTCCCCAGGATTTTGGAAATCGTCTTGGCTTTGGGCGGAGACTCAACAATAACTAGAAATTTCGCCATTTGAAACGCGGCACCTCGGAACTTCAACCTGTCAAGATATGCGGACAAGGGGGTACTATAACACGGTCGTCAACCCCCCTCTAAAAATCGGCCCAACCGAAAGGTACCCCAATTTTTGAAAGGTGAACACGAATCTTTTCCAGTCACAGGCTACATTTTAGAGAAATCAGAGGAGCGGGATAAAACCCATCTTTTGCAAAGCGAAAATTTTGCTCACTTTCGCTGTTCAGCAAACTTCCCGACAACCTCGTCCAAAACGCGCTTGTTTACTGCCCCACAACCAGCGAAGAAAGCCTCTCTGCCGAGGTCTTCTTCCGATTTCTCATGTTCACTGCATGCCTCACTTGAGATCTCGCCCGGTCTTTCGTACGCGAATCTAATAGTCAGATGGTCCAACTCATCTAGATAGGAGATATCCTGCCCTTCTATTTTGATGAGTTTGAACAGTTCACTCCACTCAACGACGCATACCATCTTCCGATTGATGAACTCATCCAGCTCCAGAACAAGCTGATCTCCGAGCGCTTGACGCTCACTCTCACTTGACTCGCTCAAACGATATAGATCGAGATGGTAAAGAGGAAGCCTGCCGGAATGGTATTCATTCAGCATAGTAAAGGTAGGGCTTTGCACGACCTCTTTTACGCCCAAACCCTGTGCCAGACCTTTTACAAAGGTCGTTTTCCCGGCGCCGAGCGGCCCTTCCAATGCAATCACACAAGAATCATTTATAGTCTTTCCGAACAGCTCGCCCAGAAGAATCGTCTCCTGTCTGCCGTCCAACTTGAGATTCACTGTCTTTGTCTTCTGTTGGCACGGGTACTTCACATAGAAGTCCCGGAATAATAGATGGTCCCAGCCCCGAACAAGAATGAGTTTTGACCCGGAATGTTCCAGGTGGGGAACCTCCTAAACGGTTTACCGTTTCCTACTTCCTGTTTGTATGGACTTGCGCCCCAGGCTCATAGGTATACGTGGCCATCTCGAGTGGGAACCCCGAATACTCAATTCTGTAGGACAAAACTTTTTGAATTTCTGTCCAAGACTGAGACTAAACGCATCATAGTGAAGTGACGTAGACCTGTCAACAAAGGGTAAAGACAAAGATTTGGCAAGTCCCTGAAAGAAAGAATTTTCCTGCAGGCAAAAACCGTTATCGCCACCAATCACAGTGGCATATTACTCCAATAGCTGTTTTACGCGCTCTTTGTACTTTTCCGTAAGAGCGCCAACTTCCTTTCGTGACGGCAACCAGTAAGTTTTTCCGCCCGGATAGACAGGTTCCTTGGCCGCCCTGCCATCCGGACCGCTTACCACTACAGGCATCATTTGATTGATTTCGTAGATTGCCTCCAGCGGAATATCAGCACCGTACTTCTCTTGTGCCACCGCATATAGTGTTTCATCCCAGTTAATTGTTACGAACGAACGCTTCTTATCATCGGCTGTTTCTGACGAGTACATACCGGAATCATCTGCAACTTCCAGCTGAGGATGAGTTTCGTCCATCTGCTTGTAGAATTCACGTTCCAATTCTTCTACTTCCGACCAAGCAGGCAAAACATAGGAGCTACCAGCGAAATAAATCGGATCGAGAAGCCTGCGCAGCCCGTTCTCATAGACAACGGACGGCTTCAGTCCATTTACTTGAAAAATGGCGGCGATAGGATGTTTTCCTTCGTATTTCCTTTCGCTCAAATGCCAAAAAGTTTCACCGCGCTCAATTACTATTTCGACACGTTCATT
>JAIETE010000265.1 GCA_019745505.1 Candidatus Obscuribacterales bacterium
TACACAGCATTTCGAGAAAACGCAGCTCGTTTGCTAACGTTTTCCTCCTCTGAAAACTCCAACCTGATTTCAATTCAGAAAATCGAACGTTGTCATACTATATTCATGAATAGAGCGGGTTTAAAAAGAAAGAACAGAGGGTTTTGAGGACCTCTGTTCTTTCAGATTTACCTTAATCCTTCAGGCTTTGGCGGAATTATCTAGGCGATTGCTCACGCTTTCGCTTAGATGAATTCCTTGGTGGCAACCTGCGGCGCGCCCGGAGGCAGCGCACGCAAGCCGCGCACGACGCCGGCTTCCAAGTCACTGCACTTGAAGACGACGTCGCCGTTGCGGAACGAACCGGTCACGACCTTGCCCATCACCTTGCGCGGGAGCAGCTCGGCGACGCCGAGTTCGATGGCGGGGTCGGAGTAGAACACGGTCATGCCGTGGTTGTTCGACATGTCCGGCGTGGCGACGAAGATCGTGTGATCGACGTCGACCTTGGCGTTCAGGTCGGGAGCCTTGCCGTCGTGAGCGTCCAGCGTGGGGACGAACAGGTAGTCCTTGTCGTCCTGCTTGGTCGGCTCATACGAGAAGAGCAGCGGCTTGGCGCGCTGAGCGTCGGTGTTGCTGAAGCAGCACACCGCGATCGCCCAGTTCGGGTACCACTTGGCGTAGGCCTTGAAGATCTCGTCGTTCAGAGCTGGACGACGGTCTTCGGAGATGGCATCGCTCTTGATCGCCTTGGCGAGATCCTTGGCGCTCTTGGCGATGACGATGGTGTAGACGTCGAACTCGATGATGCGAACCGACTTGGAGTCGGCACCGAAGGAGCCGCCGCGGCGCAGACCACCTCGCGTGCGAGGCGTGAGCGCGGAGCGGATGTCTTTCAGGAAGTTGGGGCACGAGGTGGTATCGATGACCTCGATGTTTCCGACGGCGTCGGGAATCGGCAGGATCATCGCGTTGCCTGTGGAGGCGGCAGCAGTCTTGCCTGTCGCCTTGGGGGTCACCGCTTCCTCGAAAGACCAGTTGCCGCTGCGGCGGGTGCCGCGGCGAACGGGCTTGCGGGTGGTGGTCGCCTTCGGAGTCGCCGCTGCGGGCGCGCCGGAGGCGAGATTGGCAGCGGTGTTCTGATAGGCGAGGTAACGGCGTCCGTCAGCCCCAACGAAAGCGCCGACGATCGTGTCCGAGAAGTGTGCCGGGTGCAGTGAAACGCACATACGTTGAATTCTCCTGGTCGTGTTCTCCGCTCAATCACGCGTTGCGCGAGAGCGAGCGGATATTGTCCGGACGGTTTGTCACCGTCGAGGGATTGTCCAAGAACGAATCTGTCGCCAGCACCGCCCGGTGCATTTTGCTCACAATCAGCTATCCATGCATCATCGATGCGCTGAGCGCATGGAGAAAATGGTGCGGAAAGTAAGAGCGCGGGCGGTGAGAAAAGGTGATTCGGACTCAGACAAGGAAATAAGAAGCGACAAAAGCAGCCTATCCAGTGAGCTCCTGACTCTTCAAGTAATGTCAAGAATAAAAACCACCTCAGCGAGCTGAGAGAGGAAAGCTTCTCCTGCTTAGCCGAGGATAAGCTGGGCAGATTCCCGTCTGGAAGAGACTTTCAGTTTGTGACCAGGTTAGGTTAACCCCTGGTTGACAAGGTGAGCGAGCTGCGCAATGTGCTGGGCGCCTGTCTTGGAAAGCTCAGCCAGTGCGGTATTTGCCGAATTTGAGCGAGTCCGGATTCTGCCAAGTTTCAGAACTAAAATATTAGTTGTGGCTTAATGACAACTTTCGCTCCGGTGACTGAATGCGAAAAACCGCTGCTGCTGGGTGTTTTGCAGGTCGCCCAAAAAGATTTTTGTCAAGGTGATGAAAAGGCTTTGACTCCCTGCGCCTTCTCTTGATGTCAGTAAACCGACGTTTGTGTTGTCAATAAAACCGGTTGTCGATCCGCGCGCCTGTAACTTTGTTTTTGTTCTCGATTTGGTTTGAGCACTCTCAAGCTCCTATCTTATGGCGCTTCTTCACTCCGTTTCTGCACAAAGCCAAACAGTTCTCCCATTCTTCAATCCACGCTTTCAGCTCACCTTCCACCGTTTTCCAACGGTTGAGACTGCTCGCGTTTTCTGGGTGATACTACTGGCGGTGTAGCGGACTTCGAGAAGCTTGGAATAGGCGCATTCCTAAATGGCACAGCGCATCATCGCGCTTTCCAGAAGGCAAGCCTGCGCCATCGCTTGTCAAAACCAACGTATCCAGGAGATTCTTATGGAACTCGGAATCGGAAGTATCGTCACCATCTCTCTCATCGTGCTCGGCGGCATCATCCTGCTCTCCGCGGCTATCAGTTCGCTGTTCTCGGTGAGCAACCGCACCGTCAAGATCATCGAGCGCTTCGGCAAGTACCAACGCACCGCCGGCGCCGGTCTGAACGCGAAGATTCCCTTCATCGACACCGTGCGTGCCACGCTCAGCCTGCAGGTCGAGCAGCACACCATCGCCGTCGACTCGATCACCAAGGACAAGGTTTCTGTGCGCGTGAGTTGCACGGTCAACTACAACGTCCTGGAAGGTCGCGAAGCCGACTCGTACTACAAGCTCGCCACGCCGAAGCAGCAGATTGAGACCTTCGTGTTCGACGTCGTGCGCTCGCAGGTGCCGAAGCTGACGCTGGACGAGATCTTCGACAGCAAGGACCACATCGCCTCCGCCGTTCGCAACGAACTGACGCACGACATGACCGCTTTCGGCTACGAAATCGGCAAGGTCCTGGTCACCGAAATCGAGCCCGACGCCAAGGTCAAGGCTGCGATGAACGAGATCAACGCCGCTCAGCGTGAGGCGCAGGCCGCCAATGCTCGCGGTGAAGCCGAGAAGACCCTGCGCGTGAAGAACGCTGAGGCTCAGGCCGAAGCCGATCGCCTCAAGGGTGAAGGTATCGCTGCTCAGCGTCTGGCCATCATCAACGGCGCCAAGCAGTCGGTGGAAGAGCTGAAGTCCGCGTATCCGGGCGTGAGTGAGGAGACCCTCATGAACATGCTCATGATGACGCAGTACTTCGAGACGCTTTCGCAGCTCGGCGGCAAGGCAGGCGACAAGGTCATCTTCGTGCCCGTGACGCCGGACGGTGTCGGTGCATTCCGCCAGCAGATCATGGAAGGTCTGGCTGCGACGCCGGCCGCCCGTACGTCTCTCGCGAAGAACGATGCTCAGGGTCGCGCCCACGAAGGCGACGCCTCGAAGAGCTGAGCATTGCTGAGTCGGCGGCTGCCCTCCGTGATCGCCGATTCTCGCTTTGCTTAACCGGACGCTTTGCGTTGACAGGTTTGCAGGCGGCAGGTTTTGGTGGTCGTTGAAGTTGCGGAATGCAGCTTTTCACGACCATCTTCTCCTGCTGCTTGCTTTTTTCACCTGAGATACTAAAAGCAGTAGTAGTATGCGATAAAAAAGAACAGGCGAGGCTGCGACTTCCGGACCTAATGCTTTCGCACCGGTCGAGGAAGCGCAACCCCGCCTGCCTGTTTATGCCGTCGGCTCAGCGCTCACGGTGCGTCGTTCAGTCCGCGGAACCCATGGCGCCGGCGACGACCGCGATCGATTGATGCGCTACAGCGCGAACGGCCAGAATGAAGGATTCGAGCGCGACGATACAGGCAGCCAGTTGATTGGCGGCACTGTCCGCCCTCAAACCGGCTTCTGCATCCACGTAGCCGACGGCAGATTGCTGCGTCCGCTGGAGGATTTCGCGGCGCTGGCGCGCTTGCGTGATGTACCGCTCGGTCATTTGAACCAGAGCGCCGGCTTGCGCGTGCGCATAGTCCAATTGCCGACCCCGAACACTGTATGCCGTGGACGCATTTGCGGCGGTTTCCCGGGCGCTCACGGCGAGATCGGATGCCTGTCTGGATAATTCAGCAGGTGAAGTACAAGATGCATGGTTCTGATGGCTGTCGCACAGACCGAGCTGGGCATGCGCAAAATTTGCTGCGTGCTCCTGCGCGGTCAGAGATGCGAGCAGCAACCCGAGCAGGTCAGGAGTCCCTGCGGCTTCGCTTTTCTTTTCCGTCATTCTTGTCCTTTGCCCTAGGGCTTGCCGGTTTGTCTTCTTGGTCGAATGCCGTCCTTACTTCAAGGGCGGCTGGAAAACCGCAGGCGTCGACAGGTCGCGGTAGTGCTCCGCTTGCTTGGCGGCCTCGCTCACGCTGGGGTCGCTGTCCTGTTTGGCGCGGCTGATGAAGTAAGCCGCTTCCGGATAGGAGAGCTGCGAGGCAGCTTCCACGATGCAGCGGCGCACGGAGGCATTCTTCTCCTTGCTGTACGCAGACTCGAGAATCTCGAGCAACTGCGGCTCGACGTTGCGAGCATGGCCGACCGCTTGCGGATTCTGCTTCTGATTGATGGCGATCTGCTTGAGGGCAGTCGCGACAGAAGCGCGCACAGTCGGGTCACTGTCCGTCTGCAGCGCTGTCGACAGAGTGTTGAGCTCGTTTGTCGACGGCGTCGTGACGTGCTTGCCGATCCACGTGACAGCAGCCAGGCGTTCGGTCGTTTGCGTGGAAGTGCTGAGCCGGGTGAGGCTGGAGGTGACCAGCGGTTGGGACACCTGAACGCGCGACTGTTGGGCGAGGCTGACCAGATTGGGCGAAAACGCCACCAGGGTGACAGCGCTCATGACGAGGATGACGGCGACGATGCTCAAATGGAATCGTTGCGTTTGTTTCGGACTTTGGCTTTGGGCCATATCTTCTCCTAAAGGCTAGAGTGCCGGTTGCTTAGCATTGGCACGACCGGGGGGAAAACTATTGAAGCGTCCTTCGGAATTTCATCTCAACCTCAAACTCGAAGCACGTGCTCCCTCAGCCACCCGAACAGCAGGCGGAAAAAGCTACAGAGGGAGTACAGGACAGAGGCTTGGAGTTGAACTGGTTCTAGAGGTGAGAGAAAAAAACGAACTCTTAGAACCTATCCAGAGAGCCTCTACAGCTCAATGAACATCTCTTGATATGTCGTAAAGTTGTATTTAGCTGCTTCGCTGCGCTTGGCGAGCTGGGCGAACTTTTCTTTAGCGCACTTTCAGCTGCAGCTGAGAAGCGCATGGACAGTCGTTTGCGCTAGGTCTTGTTAAGGAAAACGAAAATTCGGCGCTTAGACTCAGTGTCCGCGGCGTTTTTTACCCTTAGCTTCTTTGGTCATTTTCGGCTCGGGTCCGCCGTAAATGTCTTCATGGGTTAGACCGTTCACATCAGTGACTCGCGGATAACCTTGCATCTCAGGCGTCAGTTTCAGATTCATCGTCAGTGAAAACGGTATAACTTTGTCCGGTTTGCCTTCGACTTTGATGATGTTCTTGCCGCTCACCTTGAAGGGAGTGGTCGATTTATCGATCGGCACCATTGCCGTTGCAGAGGTGACTTCGACGACATTTTTGCGCTTTTCGTCTTCGGCGATTGTTTTTTCTTTGATGACATCCAGACCGGCGTTTGGAATGACTTCCAGCTTCGAGAGTTTGGCGATGCAATCATCGGTCAATTCTTGCCCGCGCAGGAAATTGGTTGACTCTGAAAGAGTCGTCGGGTCTCTATCAAGCAAATGTTTTGTCACTTGGATGGCCATCTTCCTCATTGTTTCCGCGCGTTCTTTCGCTTGCTGCTCGGGGCTTTCGCAGCCTGCTAAAAACGACAACGCGATCAATGCGCTCAGTGTTTTTATGACTGCCATTTTGGAGGCGACGGTGATTTTGATTTCCATGACGTAACTTGCTTCTGGTTTGGTGCCGGGGAAGCAATTATCATACGAGCAGGCGGAAATGTCCTCTCTTGACCATTGGCATGTAAAGCGACTGTTGTAATTGTAAGGCAGAAGGCGTGGCAAGAGAATTTCGTTCTGCCTTCGGAAAGCGGCATGAATTGCGGTGATTGGGAGTATCAGTTTAGCGATGCCTATTTGCTCGTTGGAAAATTTGACCTGGCCTGAAGCTGAGCAACATTTGACAAGGAATGCGCCGATTGTCATTCCGCTTGGCGCCGCGTTGAAAGAGCATGGTAAGCATTTGCCGCTCAACAACGACAAAATTATGGTCGAGCACCTCACCCGGAAGCTTGGCGAGCGCCTGGATTTCATTGTTTTGCCGATCATGCACAGTTCGTATTATCCTGCCTTTGTCGAGTATCCCGGGTCGGTGTCGCTGTCATTTCAGACGGCTGTCGCCGTTGTGGTTGAAACTTGCAAAAGCCTTGCGAATTATGGTTGCCGCAAGTTTTACGTACTCAACACGGGAGTATCCACTGCCAAGGTCTTATTCAAAGCAAAGGAAATTCTGGTTGCGGAAATTCCAGACTTGCGATTTTCATTTACGGATTTCAAAGCTGCGATTGAATCCGCTTCTTCTGGTCTATGCGAGCAGGCTGGAGGTGGGCATGCCGATGAGGTGGAAACATCGATGATGCTGTATCTGATACCGGAGGTGGTGCGGATGTCGCGAGCCGAGCCCGATTATCATGGAGACAAACCAGGACCGCTGACGCGAGATGAGCAGAAGTCGTCGAATTCCGATGCTGTTTATTCTCCTACGGGAGCATGGGGCGATCCGACTCTTGCTACTGCCCAAAAGGGAGAGATGATTGTAAATCGTCTTCTCGACTGGATTGAGAATGACATTCGCAATCTGTAGTGAATGCCGTTTGTCAATTGCGCGCCGGAAGCGGGCGATAGAAAGATGATGCTGCCGGAGCGGGCGGCAGATCCAAGCTCTTTCTTGTCTGTTTGCGCTGCGGCTGCTGCTGTTTGCTTACAAAAAGACGCAGGGCCGCAATGATGATAGCCGGAATTCCGATGAAGGCGCCAAACACTCCTAGGTAGCTGTCGAAGAGACCATTGATTATTGCCGTGCTATTGAGCTCGCCTTTTGTTTCTGAATCGCAGACGCCGCTGAAATTGCTATAGTCCTGGACATATATAGTCTGGCAGCAAACCGTCTCTCTAAAAGCGTCGGGACTGGCGCTGACGCCATCTATTACCATGTACTGCGCAAGCGCGGGAGCCGCTGCCGATGCCACTACCAGTGATGCGACTAGAACTGCTTTGGCAAGGATTTTGCTTGTTGCGAATGCGCTCATATTCATAGCTGCCTCACTGTGAAAGGTAGTTTTTCCAACTGTTCTGATGCAACGCTTTGCTTTAACCGGTCGAGCCTAGCTGAAGAGATTTGCGTCGCGAGCCGAGGCCACCAGCCAGTTGATCAGCCCCGGTGTGGCCAGACCGCCTGTCACTCCGCAGCAGCCTTGAATGATGCCTTTCACCGAATCCTTGCTGCCGGCCGCCATCTTCATGAAGCCGTAGATGAGAGTGGGTCCACCCCAGGCAATGCCAAGAATTTCCATGCCGTTAGCCAGTATGTTGAGCAATGCTTCCAGGTTGGAGAGATTGTTTACTCTTACTCTTCCGGCGGTGTTGATGCCGGTGATGAAGGTTGCATCGGCTCCCTGGGGCGCGATTGTTCCATTTGTGGCTCCTTGCAATTGGGGCGCCAGTCCGTCCGGCAGGTGAAGAGTTTGGGTGCCGGTGTTGCCTTCGTAAGAACTGGCGAATCGTCCGTGATTGTCGGCAAAGGGATCGAGTGAGTCTTGTGAAACGGTGGTGTACTGAGCCTGGGCGGGTGAGGCAATGAGAATTGCGGTAACACAGAGAAAAGCCAGAAACGATGAGTAAGTTTTCGAGTCGCCCTTATTGAGTCTGCAGATGTCGCGTTTCATTTCAAACTCCAGTGCACTTTGTGCATAAAACCGCAAGCCCGGTGGCTGTCTGTGCCGTCTAATTTAGAGACGGCTTGTGGTGCAAGCCGGGTCGATCTGTGGCGGACCTGTGGCGGGCAGATTAGAAGCGTCTTTATTTCGTTGAAGTGCTTTCTCGCGCTAACTGGCGAAGTGCAAATAAGGCCATATGAAGTGGCCGATTCCTTCGCCAGTATTGAATGAAATGTCTGAAAAGTCCGGCTGAGCGACTTTATGTCAAGAGCTGGGTTGGTGGAGCTGGCCGTACATTAAAAGCACTGTTACGTTGTAAAGAAGAAAAAACTGTAACTCTCATATCTTCTGAGTGCTTCATGCGCTTAGTTTTAAAGCCTATCTATTTCACATCCCCATCTCTCGTTCAGGTACCCGGCTAAGTCTTCCAAAATCAGCATCAACCCCAAGTTTCAAGCACTTGGTCCGGCGTTCGATCGCTGTATGGGAGAACAGGCGCGTGCAAAAGCCGGAAAGTAACAGTAACTACCGGGTGCAGCAGATTGGGGAAGTGTCGTCTCGGAGAGAAGCGCCAGGCTGCTTCTCCTCCTTCCACAACACGAACAGGAGAAAACCTGATGAAGGTAATTTTCGACCTCATCCGTTCGTTTCTCGGCGGGGCGCCCTCCCCGCGTATCGACGGACTGGATTGCGATTGCGGTGGGTCTGACTCCGACTGTGGCGGATCCGACTGTTCCGATGCCAATTGCTCCGAATGCAATTGCAGCGAGCTGAATTCTTCGGACGCCACGGAGATGAGCAGTTCCGCGGATGTTTTCACTGACAGCTCCGAAGGCACGTCCGGCTCTTCGAGCGACCGTCGCACTCGCGACGCTGGTCTGATTGGCGGTGCCGCTGCCGGTGCTGCCGCTATTCATCACCGCCGCAAGAAGGGACAGCGCAATGCCAACGATGCAACCGATGACGATCTCGCTGACATCCCGCGCTGCCAACGGCGCGAATGCCGCCAGCGCGGACAGTGCGACTGTGGCAAAAACGGCGGCTCGAGCCGTATCAGCCTACGCAAGTAAGACGCCTTTTCGCAAGTTGGCTTTTATCGTCTGCTTGCTGATCGCCACCGTCTTTCGTCGCAGCGCCGGCTTCATGGCTCGGCTGTATGAGAGACTCTTCGGCAAGGTCGACGTGGTCGGTGCCGAGCTGATTCCACAGACGGGATCGTTTACTCTGGCAGTCAACCACTTCCACGGCTCCTGGACCCCGTTTGTCGTCGCTGCCGTCCTGGCAGCGGTGCGGCGCGGCCGGCCGGAAGTCGTCGATGACATCGCCATTGTCATCGGGCAACGTGCCGACAACGGCAAGAAGCGCTTTTTCATTGCTCGCTGGATCCGTGCCGCCGTGCTCTGGGTTCTCGAGAAGTGGAAGCACAACATCGTCAATATTCCGCTGGGCAACAAGACTGTCTCGATCGACTCTCTGCGCACCTGGAAACGGGTAGCAAAAGAGCGCCCCACGCTCGTCTTTCCTGAAGGACTGGCGAATGTGACTTTCGAGCGTGTTCGCCCCAATGCCGGTGTTTTCGCGCGCTCTCTCGATGTGCCGTGTGTGCCTTGTGCCGTCTGGTGTTACCAGGGGCAGTGGCATGTTCAATTTGGCGAACCGATTCTCTGGGCGGAAAACCCGGAGTTGAGCGATTTGCAGGTGGGGTTGTCGATTGCTCGACTTCTGCCTGCGGATTTGACACCTCGATGGCAGGGCTTGCTTGATCGCTGGCAACGCGCTCACGATGCCGGCTCTGCTTGAGTTGGGAGAATTTCTATGAAAACCGTTAAGGCCAAGTATCTACTCTGGTCGGCCCTGGTTGCCGCTCTGGCTGCCGTCGTCATCGATGGCTTTCTGGGCGGACGCGGGCTGGGTGTGATGATCTTCTGCGGGGTCACCGCGGTCGCCATCATTGCAGGCGCCTTTGTGGAGCGGGCCGGCAAGCCGCCCAAACTGGCGGCTGTCCGTCCGGCTTCCAGTGCGCCGATCTTCGCGCATGTGCCGGGTCCTGGTGAGCCGGGTTACGACCCGAAGCACGACCCGGACGACGACAAGTACTGGCGTCGCTACTACGGAGGCGACGACTGATGGATATGGCGGGTCGCGCTTTGGCGCGACCTTCCAGCCCACTGTTGGAAAATTCACTCAAATCCCAGAGGGAGATGTCCATGGGAGATTTGGTGACGTTTCCGGTTTTGGCCCAGCTTGCCCCGACAGCCGCGCATCACGAGAGTGAAGCGCAGGTTTTCGAGGTTGCCTGGTTCAGCCGGAAGTTCTACCGCCATGAAGCGGAAAAGCTGAAGAAGCATGGCATCCATGCCATGTTCGCGCTCGCAAGTCAGTCCTTCTTCGTTATGCGCAAGGACATCGAACGCATGTGCCAGATCCTCGGCGCCCGTGTCAACGGTATCGTCGATGGTGGCAATATGTATTCTCGCAAATTGGTCATTGACCAGCGCAACAGTGCTGATGCTCAGGTCTCTAACAGCGACCTGCATTACCTGGATCGTGGGGACGAAGATCGCTTTCTTGCGGGAAATCCGAACACGTATTTCGATGTGCGCGCTTTCGGGCGCAAGCTGTCGGACTACGAAGTTCGCAAGTTGCGCGCTCACAGGATCGCAGTCAGCTTCAGTATCGTGTCCGACAGCTACCATATCGCCAGGCGCGACATGGAGGCGGTTTTGCACATCCTGCAAGCACAACTTCTCGGCGTTGTCGAATCGAAGACGGCCTTGAAGGTGACCATCGATGTGGGGGCGCTGAAAACCCGGCGGCAGGCCTGATAAGCTCGTCGCCATAACGTTTGAACAAGGAGTTGAAAATGACACTCGATCTCGTTATCAGTCTCGTCTCTCAAGCAGCCGGATATGCGTCTCTCGTGACGTTCCCGACGCTCTTGGTGATTCGATTCGTGCGCGACCGCCTTCCGCGTAGCGCGTAAGTCTGTCTCAAAGCAAGCGGAGCATGTGGTCACGCAGAAAGCAAACGGGCGGCAATCAAACCGCCGCTCGTTTGCCTCACCAAATCCGAATCCTATGTTTCAATGGAGCATCCGATTGGTGTTCTGGAATTCATCGATCTTGTTTCGAATCTTGTCGTTGCCGGCGTTTTCAGCCTGGTAGTCATCGTACTGCCGGCAGCAGCTGCCCGTAAGTGGGTGGTTGAACGCCCGAGGCGCTTGCGCGCGTAAACCACACAAGAAGGAACACCTCATGACGAAATCCAATGCAGCCGCATTCTTCGCCGCAGTGATTACCGCTTGCACCGCAACTGGTGCGATGGGGCAAGGTCTGCAAGCGGACGCGTATCTGTCGCCCGCTCTCACCGGTCGTGATTTCGGCGGTGTCTTAACCGGAATTGTCGTCAATCGTCCCACCCTGGTGTTTGTCGAAGGCGACAAGAAGATCTGCCCCGATGCCGCTTTGCGTATGCAGCGTGCGGCAAAAACCTTGCCGCAATTGACAGTTGTGATCGGCAAACCGTCTGAGACTTCCGGGATCAAAGACGAGAACTGGGTGATGCTCTTTACTCCCGGACTGGACTATCGCATCGTTCATCCGCGCACGTTCGGAATGGTCGGCTTCAATGCTTGCGCTTACGGCGACAAGCTAGTGGGCTTCCTGAGCGCTCGTCTGGCTGTTTCATCTCAAGTCCTGGAGGCGCATCAGCGTATCCAAGAAATTGAAGGTGAGAACGGCGAGAAGCAGGCGCTGGGACGCCGCATAGCCGAAATCGAGATGATTGAGAATGGCGGTGAGGCAGAACGTGCCGAGGTCATTCAGTTGTCCTTGCGAATCGAAGGTTTGCAGAACGAAGCACTCGATTTGCGCAATAAAATAGTCAAAATCCTCGATCAGGATTTCCTCGACTCTCGCTTGCGGCCGTAAACAGAGCAATGTGAATTTTGTCGACTGCCGTTGATGCGGGAGGAAGAGGGCGCAAATGCCCCCTTCCTCCTTGCGTACTCCTTTTTTGGGAGAGGCAGCTATAGAAGATAGTGGGAGAATGAAAAAAAAGCGATGGAAGAGAAAAGGGAAAGAGTTAACTTTCCCATTCCTCCCCACCGCGAGCCGGTTACCCGGTAACTGAGGCGAAGCGACAGCTTGGATGCCGTCGCTTCTCTCAGCAGTTGGTTACTTCTTATCCCCGTCGGTCGGACCAGCCGGTGGGCCCTGGGCGTCGTCGTCAGTCGTTTCCTTCACGCCGCTCAAGATGGGCAGCAGCAGGAAGCAGGCAAACGTGAATCCCGCCGAGATGAAGATGAGCGGGGTCAGTGAATGGAAGACATCCACGTACAGTCGCGCACCGATGATGGCGGAAATCTGGGTGAAGCCGTTGGTGACGGACATCAGCGCGGCGAAGGTGAAACCTTCGGCCTTGGGAGGGCAAGCCTGAGCAGCCAGAGTCAGGGTCGACAGCGTGGCGATCATCGCAGCAGCACCGAACACGAGGTTGATGCCGATGGCGATGGCCTGGCTGTAATCGCTCGGAGTGAGCAGCAGCAGGTAGGCGAGCGTACCGATTGTGCCGGTGACGATGCTGAATGCGAGCTGCTGTTTGAGGGAGCGCTTGGCGAAATAGCGACCATAGAGAATGGCGCCAATCACCTGACCTGCGGAGCCGACCGCGCCCAGAATGCCGATGAAGGCCTGGGAGAACTTCAGCGTGTCGGTCTGGTGGTAATACCAGGGGCTGCCGAAGCTCGGGCTGAAATACCAGAACGCCAGGAAGGCGATCACCGCCCACAGCGTCTTGGAGCGGAATCCGGCGAAGAGGCTCTTCGTGGTCGCTTTCATTTCAGCCATGTTGACTGCGCTCTTCTCCTCGCGGACGATGAGCCAGCTGGCTGCCATTACTGAAAGCGGTGCGCAGAGCGTTACGATCGCTGCCACATGCAGAGCCGTTCCCGGCTCGAAGATGGTGCACAGCCAGCCACCGAGAAGCGATGTGCCGACCGACGCGATGTTGATCCAGAGCCACTGGACGCTCTGGAATTTGGCGGTCATGCCGGTTTTCTTGCCATTTTCCACCATGACCGCGTCGATGATGACGTCGGAGGCGGCGGTGCCGAATGCAGTGAGCATCAGCGCCGTGACGATAGTTGCCGGGTTGTCCAGGCCAAACAGCCAGAGAAAGCCGGAAGCTGCAAGCGCATTCGTGATCAGAAGCCACGTCTTGCGCCGGTAGCCAAAGAGGGGGATGAAGTCACTCACCAGCCCGTAGAGCGGTTTGATCGTCCACGGAATAGTGAGAACGGCCAGGTATTCGGTCACCTGCGCCGGATTCAGTCCCAGAGCCTGCTTGAAGAAGAACTGCAGAGGCTGAGAGACGAGTCCGACGTGTTGCGCGAAGCCCTGGCAGAAATAGACCAATCCAAACAGTACGACCAGCCGCCTTGCGTAGGCGGTCAGATCTTTGTTGTTGTTGGAGGGCGTCATGTTTTTTTCCTTGCCGGCTCCCCGTTTGCCGCTCTGTCGAGTCGCACCATGGATGGTGCAACTCCTCGGCGGCATCGATACGTGGAGCTGGCACTTACAAACGAGAGGAGATTGCTGTCCTCCTCAGACGTCAGCAAAAAATCTGGTCATTGCACACAACCTGTAGTCGTCGATTACATGAGCGCTCAGGAAGGCGGCGTCATTCGTGCCTCACGCTTTTACGCCGCTTCTAAGTTTTGAGGCAGATACTGGGCGGAGGTACAAACCGACGAGAACGTCAGCTTGTACCTCCGCACCAGCGGAGCAACGGCGACCGTTGCTTACTTCTTCGTCACGACGCAGTCGATCTGCTTGTCGCCGACAAAGAGCTGGTAGACCGGGCACTGTTTGGCAGTGGCCTTGATGTCGTCCAGCTCCTGCTGAGTGAGATTGCCGGTCACCTCGATGTCTTCGGAGATGACGGAAATCTTCTTCGTGGCATCCGCGGGGTCGGTCTGCTTGGTCTCGGTCACGGTGACCTTGACCGACTGCACGTCCCATCGCGGCTTGTTGGTGGCAGGCAAAATCTTGCTTGCGCGTGAAATGATCGTCATGGCGGTGCAAGCACCGAGCGCACCCAAAGCAAGTTGCTTCGGGTCGAGACCGCTGTCGTCACCACCTGAGGTCGTCGAAACATCGCTGACCACAGAGTGATTGCCGTTGCTGATCTTTTGCTGGTACTTTTTACCGGCCACGCTGCTAACGGTGACGCTAGGCATAGGGTTTTTCTCCCGATATAGTCTGAAGCCCGCTCCAATGCGGGCTCCGAGTTCGTTGGGCCGAAGGAGTCAGTAAGAGCGCTTGCTGTTCGGCAACGCGCCGAAGGAGCCGGAGCTCACTTCTTCTTCTGCTTCTTGTCCTTGTCCTTGGACGGCTTCGGAGCTTTGGCGATAGCTGCACGCAGCTCGCTGTTGATGATGTCCAGCACGGTGACGCGGCTGTACCGCTTGTCCTCACTGGAGATGATGTACCAGGGGGCATAGTCGGTGCCCGTGCGCAGGAACATGTCGTTGGCGGCAGTGGTGTAGTCGTCCCAGTGCTCACGCGCTTCCAGGTCGTCCGGCGTGAACTTCCACTGCTTGTGCTTGCGGCGGTCTTCCAGGCGGTTCCACTGCTCGTCCTTCGTGATGTCGAGCCAGAGCTTGATGACGATGCATCCCTGCTGCTCGAGCAGCCACTCGAAGGTGCGGATTTCAGTGTAGGACTTCTTGATCGCCTTTTCGGGCGCCAGCTCCTTGACCCGCTCGACGAGCACGCGCTCGGCCCAGCTGCGGTCGAAGACGCGCATCTGCCCGCGGGCAGGCATGCGGTCGTTGCGGAAGAAGCGCCAGAGATACGGGTGGGCGAGCTCTTCTTCGGTGGGCTTCTTGATCGCCACGCCCTGGAATATGGACATGTCGAAGCCGAGAGCCTGCACGATTCGAGCCGTCGCTCCCGACTTGCCGGCGCCGTCGCGACCCTGGAAGGCGACGATGACGCTGCGTCCGATGTCGTTGAGCTGGCGAACGAGCTCGTTCAGCTCGATCTCCTTCTTCTCGAGCAGCTTCTTGTACTTCTTCTTTTTCTTGATGGCCAGAGAGTGATCGACCTTGCCGAGGAAGTCGATCTGCTTCTCCTCGTGATAGTCGTCCGTTGGCGCGTGGAACTGGCGAGCCACCTTGATGGCTCCATTCTCCAGCTTGACGATCGGTTCGCCGTGAGGCTTATGGAACTGCTTTTGAGGCATTGGGTAAACTCCTCTTTCTGATTTTCAGACAGATAGGACAGGCAGTTACTGCCTGTCCTACTGGGATTTGTTTGACACAGCTGCTAGCCGGCCACTTCTCCGTAGAGGAAGAAGTACCGCTTCAGCACGTCGTCCGTGGCTGCGCCCGGTCCGAGAGTCTGCCTGCTCACCACTGTGCCGTTGTTGACGCTCAGGGTGAGAATTTCGACCTGGATGAGTTTGCCCGTCGACGAGTAGCTGAAAGCAGCGTCGATAATCGGACGCTGATGCTCATCGAGTTGGCGAATCCGCTCGATTTTGGTCAAGGCGGAATTGGCTGTGTAAATCGTCCGCCCGCCCGGGAAGCCGTTCGGCTCGTAACGGTTGACGATGATATTGCGACCGCCGTTTTCGACGGACACGATGAGCTGGTAGAGGAAGCGCTGGTTGGAGCTGAATTCCATGCGGTTGATCAAATCACCGCCGGCCGTCGTGCCGTTCACCGTGATGCCGCACGAATGCGTTACCACGGTCCAGCTGTAGACGCGCCACCGCACTGCATTTTGCAAGTGTGGTGCGATCAATGCAGGCTCCGTCTTCGTTGTGCTGGTCGAGATGACCGCGCAAGGTGCGGTAGGAACCGTCGGTGTCACCACCGGCGGTTCGGTACCGATAATGGGAGGCACTGTGGTGCCGCCGCCATTGTCACTGCCGTCCTTGCCAGGCCACAGCCTACCAATTGCGAGGATCGCAAGCACGGCGAAGATAAAAACCAGTATCGCCAGCAGGCCCTTCTTGCCCTTCGGCTTGTCCGGTCCCGGAGGAGGCGGAGGCGGCGGTGGAGGCGGAGGGGGCGGAGGAGGCGGAGGAGGAGGAGGAGGAGGAGGCGGCGGCGGCGGAGGGGGCGGAGGCGGCGGCGGATTCTTGCAATCGCAACCGCAGTCCGGCTTGCATGCGCAGCTGCGCTTGCAAGCTTTTCCGCAGTGGCATGTGCAGCCGCAATCGTCCGGCTCCTGCTTCCCAGGCTTGCGCTTCACCGACATCTTCACGTCAACCGTGAGCTCATGCTCGCGGGGCGGGCAGTCACTGCCGTCCGTGGCTTTGCCACCGGAGTTGACGGTCATCGTCAGTTTGGCTTCCGCCTCTTTGTGCTCCGTCGAGCCCACGTTGCCCATGCGCGAAAGCGCTTCCTCCGTGCCGATCTTTCCGAACGTTTCCAGAATTCGGTGGAATTCGGCATCGCGCTGGTCGTCGTTCATCCCGCTGTCACAGCCGTCCTTGGTAGGCGGCTGCGGTTCGGGCTTGGGGTCGGCGGGAGGCGCTTGCGGAGGGTCGGGGTTCGGGGTCGGATTGGGGTTGGGCACCGGGGTCGGCTCATCGCCGCACCCGCAATCGTCGCCAGCCTTGCAGTTCTCGCTGCGCACGCGGTCGGCTTCGGTAGCCAATCTCAGGCATTCGATTGCCTGTGCGCGCAGGTCTTCCAGCGTGCCCGAGTTGTCGATAACCCGGTCTGCCAGTGCGACTTTCTGGTCTTGCGGCATCTGCACGGCGATGCGTGCGCGAGCTTCCGCTTCGGTGATGCCGTTGCGCGTAGCGTCTGCGACGATGCGCTTGATTTGCAGCTCAGGGTCGATGATCAGGCACCACGTTTCGTGGTAGTCGCCAGTCAAGTTCGACTCGTTGAGCAGCGGCACAAGAACAGCTACCTTCTGCGATTTGGCAGCCTTGGCCCGGGCGCGAGTAGCGCGACGAATCTCCGGGTGGAGAATGGCTTCCAGCTGCTTGCGGGCATCCGGCTTGTCTTGTGCGAAAACGATAGCGGCCAACTTCTTGCGATTGATGGGACCGCCAGGAGCGTCGACCAGGTCGCTGCCGAAGCAAGCGAGAACCTGGTCATACGCGGGATTCGGGGTGCTGAGCAGCTCGTGCGCGATGTGGTCAGTGTCGAACACGGTCACACCAAGCGAAGCGAGCGTCTTACCCAGCGTCGATTTGCCGGCACCCATCACCGAAGTGATACCGATCAGATACGGACCATGACAGTCAGTACTGCGGGGGCCTTTACCAGCATTCGACATATGCTCTTCATTTGTGCTCATACTGGATTTCTCCGTTCAGTTCAGTTAGTTGGAATGCAGGAATGCATTCACGCAACAAAACGCGCGCCCTCCATAAGCTCTTTGAAAGCTCATTGATGGCGCGCAGCTCTATTGCTACTTAGTTCAGAGGCTTGATCTGAATTTCGATCAGGTGGAGATTGGGAATAAATGGAAACTTGAAGAACCTAGCCAACACTTGTTCTTGAATTCAAGAGTATTAGAAAATGCTTTTGTTTAAACTAAACGCGAGTTAAGACTGTCTGGAAAACCCTGTAGTCATGGGCTTTTAGTGATTTCGTGAAACTTGATCATGGGTCGCGCAAACTTTTTTGCAGCAGCGACCGGCCAGCCGCGCCAGCTGTTTAGCGCTTGATAAGCGGCGGCACATCTGAGTGGCTGTTTAGAAAACTGCTGTCGGATAATTGATGTCCAGCCATCTGCACACAAAGAAAACAGCCAGAACCAGCCCGAAAACAAGCAGGAACCAATCGAGGAAAGTCATGCGTTCTGGATCTAACACGTGCATACCTGCTTTACGTTCTCGGTCTGATTCCTCAGACTTCACCCTTATGCCGCTATAATCTGTCTTCTGTTTTTGGAGGAGCGTTCATCCGGTAATGGGCTGGTTCGTTCCAAGTTTACGAGCATAAAAGGTGACTATTATGAGCAACACTCCCCAGCTACTCGGTATTTTACTCTGCGAGCGCGTTTTGCAGGATGTGCTGCGCCGCGATGCTATTTCGCTGATCAATATTCATAATGGCATCAGCTCGCAATCTTTCCCTACTCTTATTCCTCTGCTGTACGCATTTGCGCAACTCTCCGCTTCCAGCAGCCAGTTTAGATATCAGTTCAAAGTTCTTGATGCGCGCGGCACTGTCATCACTGCTTCTCCCGTGGCACAAGTGGAGCCGCTTGCCAACGGCGAAAGCACTCACAAAGTGATGAGCGCATTCACCGGTTTGATCTTCCCTTCGGAAGGCTCATACAGAGTTACTCTGGAAGTCGAGGAAAGGGAAATCGGCAGTCTGCCCTTCCAGGTCTTGAAGGTTGTGCAGCCCGAAACAGCCAACGCCTAGTGCTTTCAGTGAATTGATTTCTTCCTTCGCATGCCGGTTTTTGGTTAGCGTGTGACGAATTCTCGCAGCGGCGCTTTTTTCACCGGTGCTGCGTTGGTTTTTGCTTTCGCAGCTGGTGTTTTCTGTTCTGTATTGGTTCTGATATTGCTCTTTGCCTGAGCCGCTGCCGGATTTGTTTGTTTGCCCGGAGGTTTTTTCAAGCTCAGCGCTTTGACTTCGTCTGCCTGCGGATAGTAATGGCGCAGCTGCTCGGCTACCAGCCTTGCCGTTTCGGTTTGTCCTGAGGTTGTGGCCAGGCGGTATTTGGCCCATAGTCCATGCCAATTGGTCGGTTCTAGAGTGAGCGCTTGGTTGAAAACTTTTTCCGCCATATCGTTGTGATTCAGCTGGACGAGAATCAGTCCTGCTGCCACCATCACCAGTGGCTCTGTCGGACCCAGTTTTGCCGCAGTACCCAGCGTTTTTCTGGAAGCGACGAAGTCTTCTTGGGATTTTGCGTGTTTTAACCGGGACATGCTCATAATTGAAGCTACCATCGCCTGCACGCGGGCATCGCGTGAACCTTCGGCCAGTTTCATCGCATCTTCGAATCTCTTAAGCGCAATTTCTTGCCCTTCATTGTCTTTCTTGGCGGCGGCGACATCCCATTCCGTAGAAGCGGAAAGTGCCATGGCCAGAGATTCTATTGTAGGAAACCCTGACTCTTTCGCGTCTTCGGCGACTCGCAAAAACGACTTGATATTGGTGGTACTGGATGCGGTGTCGGGATGGTTTAGTTGTTGCTGTTGAATGGCATCGAGCCGTGCCGACAATTCGTTTGCTTTGCGCTTCTCCGGAGTCGTTTCCAAAAGCAGCCTTTGTCCTCTGTAATCAACAGTCATTCGGTAACGGCTCCAAAATGGATTGCCGAGAACCGCTAATTTAGTGCCTCCCGAAAAAATTCCGGCGGGCACGGCAGCGTTTTGCGATGCTACCGAAAAGACAGGATTGTTGACCGAGAGTGTCCCCAGTTTGATATTTTTGAAGCGCACGGAGCTTGTTTTGATGCGCCTGCCGTCCAGCCCTAACACGTCGCCCATGGGCAGGAGAGAACTCGGCAATATCGATTTTACGACCCCTTCGGAAATGTTATTGAATGCCGCACCTGTATCCACCAGGCAGGTCACCGGCACCGCACCATCCAAGACACCATCGACGGCCAGACCGGAAATACCAAGGGCCGGTTTCGTCTTTACTATCTCGACATCAGTCAAATCTATTGATTCAGAGGGATCTCTGAGTGTGATAGTTTTTTTCTCGTAATCGAAGGTAATCAAAAATCTCTTCAAAATATTGGCGCCGATCAATCCGGCCGGACGTGCTCCTATCAAATGATCGAAGCTTGCCAGGCTTGTCACGGCTACCGGAACGTTGTTCAAGACGACATCCCCGAGTGTGACTTTGTCGAGATTCATGTAATTCATGGCCACGCTGCCGGCGCCCGTAGTCATGGAAATATTCGAAGGTTTGAATTTGCCCAGGGTTCCAGCTACGTCCTGATCCAGAATGCTTTGAGTCGCACCCGTGTCGACGAGAAATCTCAAAGTTTGACTGTCGTTGATCGTGACTCGCACAA
Organism: Candidatus Obscuribacterales bacterium; assembly: GCA_019745505.1. GTDB lineage: Bacteria > Cyanobacteriota > Vampirovibrionia > Obscuribacterales > Obscuribacteraceae > QKMZ01. Next base: position 19,745 of record JAIETE010000265.1, read on the forward strand.
CAATTTCGTTGGATAGATATTCGAAAGGAATTGTCACCGGACCCTTTTTCAGTCGGGCGATGGGCTTTTCCGTCGGTATGCTGAAGATCGAATCATCGATGTCGACTTTGGCAATGGATTTGATGTCGGTCTCTGCCGATTTCTTCTCGTTGCTGTATTCGGTGATGTGATAAGGCATGACCGAGCCCATGATCGGGCGATTGTCCTTATACTCGCAAATTTTCGTGGAGGTAACGCCTTGTTCCAGGTCCGTGCCGACATAATCGCTGCGCAGGATCAAGTGAGTTTCATCATCAGCGTAAAACGTCGATGGTTTGCCGTCTTCGGCATATATCTTCAGCCCGGTGCAAGGACGTCCGTTCACTTCGATGCGATCAGCCGCCTCGATTCTTGCATTCGGTTCGCCAAGTTTGAGCAGCAGCACCATGCCGTGTTTGACTTCTTCTACGATACGTTGCGTCGTGGTTTCGTCGGCCGGAAAAACATGCTCACCTTGTTGGATCCAGCATTGTTTGCCATCGTATCCGGTGACCATCGGTTGTCCCATGAGCTCGATCTTGGAGCGCATCATCTCTCCTTTAGAGATGGTCTCCGTCTCAAAAGTGTTGCAAGCTCCCGATATTGTGGAGAACTGTTTCAGATCGCCGACGCTCTTGAATGCCATAACGTCAAGTTCTTTCATTCTGGCGTAGCCGCCGTAGGCATCCAAAATCTGTTTGGACAGCTGTTTTACATTGATCGGGGCGGCACCGCGCTCGTGTTTGCTCGCAGAGCGCTTGCTCTCTTGCGGTTCGGCGGTTGCACTATTTGTGGTCTGGGTGGTTTTCGGCGCGCTCGAGTTGGTCGACTCCTCCTCGCACCAGACGGGAGGGACAACGGAGTTGAAAAGTAAAGAGGCGAAGGCTAAAAGAGTAGCCGCTCGCCGAATACGGTCTTTAGGCATTGAAGTCAAACCTTTTTCTGTTCTCTCAAATTAGATTTACCCATGGAAAACGAGTATCTCTATCGATATACTTTCTTACTTCATTAGTTATATGTCTTTTTCGCAATTGCTTGCGCGTTGGCAGCCAGAGAGTGCTATAGTGGCATGAGTACAATTTGTAATCAAGCAACTACAAATGGCTGAAAAGACTTCAAATATAAGCCTCCGCATCCCCGATGAGTATAGAAAGCGCCTCCAGCTTCAGGCTGACAAGAAGGGCGTCAGTTTCAATGCTCACTTGTTGCGAGTTATGGAGATTCATTTGATGAACTCCGGCTTCGGTCCGACATCCCTGACATCAGGAACAGGGCGCCTTTTCCAGATACGTTGCGAGCCGTACCTTGACAACGTTGACGAAACTACTTGGGCTTATTTCATCGATGAGCCGAAATATGAAAAGGAAAGAGCCTATTATTTGATAGGCATTGGGCGGACTATTCTTCGCGATTGGCAGGTGAAGGATAAGGCTCAGGTGTCTAAAGAGGTTGGTTTGGCTTTGCTTAATTACTACAACAGGCGAGGCATGGAAGCAGACCGGCTTGTGTGGAACCAGTACCCTGGTCCGGAAAACGACGGACGCAGGGTTCTGCAAGTCGCTGAAGTGCCTGAAACGCTTGAGCAATTGCTGGACCTTCTCATGACCGACAAATGGGTCGACAAATACGTCTCCCAGGATGAAAAGAGCCAGGACATTCGTAGAGGTCGTCCAGAGTCAGCGCTGTATCGCTGAAAAATCGGTATTGAGGTCTTAAATGGTTGAATTCATCACAGTTTTCCTAGTCAGTTATGTGCTCCACGCCTGTGGAATCACAATTGGCTATCACCGCCTTCTGTCGCACCGTGCATTCACGTGCCCGAAGCCGGTCGAGTATTTCTGGGTTTTTCTAGGGCTTTTGGCTTTCGAAGGCTCGCCGATCTGGTGGGCGACAATCCACCGCGCCCACCATCGTTGGACGGATACCGAAAAGGATCCCCATTCACCGCGTAACGGACTGATGTACTCCTTTACCGGTTGGTTGTCCGAAAAGGAATACTTGCCGCATCTAGATCCGCACACACAGTGCAAGGATTTGTTCAAAGATCCGATTTACAGATTTTTGGAATGCGGCGGCAATCTGCCCATGGGCCACGCCCTGTCTTTCGCCATCGGATTTGGTTTCAGAGGTATTCTCTGGGCACTTTTCGGTTGGCAGGTCGCGCTTGCCAGTCTGCTTGCAGGCTTTGCAGTGTTGTCCATTCCGCTGATGCTCAATGTGATTTGCCACCTGCCGTCGCTCGGTTACAAGCTCTATGCTGGTGATGACGACAGCGTAAATGTCTGGTGGGTTGGAATTTTGGCGATGGGAGAAGGCTGGCACAACAATCACCATGCTTCGCCCGGTTCTGCCAGGACCGGCATGATGCCCTGGGAATTCGACCTTTCCTGGTTGATTATCAAAACCATGCACAAGTTCAAGCTTGTCACCCGCATGAATGTTGCTACTCACTATCAGCTTTATCGAGCATCGATGAAGCGCCAGCTTGTGCAAGCACGCAGCGGCAAAGTGCCTAAGCATCGTCCTATCGATGTGACGTCCCGCAAACGTAAGAGAGCTCGCGTACGGGCTTCCTGACGCGAATCTAAGGCGCCCGAGGGGTTTTTCGCCCTTGACACGTAAGAGCCGGCTAAATGCCGGCTTTTTGTTTGTGTCCGGCAAAATGCTCGATGCCAAACTTTAGTCACACTTTCATCATAAGTAGGCTTTAGATTGACTGTGGGAGTGATGACAGCCCATCACTCCGATAATTTTTCTGGCCGTTCCACTTCTCTTCGAGCTCTTGCAAGTTCCGCCCGCGGGACTTGCAAAAGCTGTTGCAGAAAAGCTTCGTTGAAAACTCTTTCCAAACGACGCCTGGTAAAGGACAATAACTGACTTGGTAAGGGAGCTTTCCGGCGTTGCCGAGAGGTGGGCTTGGTCTTGGAAAATGCTATGACGCCACTGAAAACACAAGTGCTCGACAGTGTTGATGCGGTGCGCCTGTGGCGGCGCGCGGCTACCGTCGCTGGAGAAAGAGTGGGTTTTGTGCCGACGATGGGTGCGCTGCATGAGGGGCATTTGTCGCTTATGCGAGCAGCGCGCAAAGAATGCGACCGCGTGATCGCTTCGATCTTCGTCAATCCTCTGCAATTCGCCCCTCACGAAGATTTCGGCAAATATCCCCGCACATTCGACCGTGACCTCCAATTGATGAGTCAGGAAGGGGTTGACGCGGTCTTTTACCCCAACGAAAAGGAGATGTATCCGGAAGGACGTGAGTCGGTAACCAGGGTCGTACCGCCCTCAGAGCTTGCCGATTGTCTCGAAGGACATTTTCGCCCTGGATTTTTTGTCGGTGTCGCCACTGTGGTGGCAAAACTTTTCAATATTGTGCTTCCGGAAGCAGCATTTTTCGGTGAGAAAGACTATCAGCAATTGCAGGTGGTGAAGCGTCTTGTTCACGATCTCAATTTGCCGATTCAAGTAACTCCTGTTGCGACCGTTCGTGAAAAGGACGGATTGGCTCTGAGCAGCCGCAATGTGTATCTTTCCGAGGAGGAGAGGAAATTTGCGCCGCTTCTTCACAGGACTCTCAATTGGGTCAAGGAAGCCGCCCAGTCTGGCGAACTTAGTCTGGAAGCCGCTTTGGAGAAGGGGCGCAGCGACTTGCGAGCTCTGGAAGGTGTCGACCTGCAGTATCTTGAAGCAAGGCATGGAGAGACATTTCAGCCAATCGCACAGTTCGAGTTGCCGACGGTCATACTGCTTGCGGCAAAGCTCAAGAATGTCCGCTTGATAGACAACGTCGTCGCACGTTGATGAGCGATATTCACTCTCTGGCAATAATTGGTCCCGGAAGAGTGGGTACTGCTATTGCGGCAGCGGCCAAACGCGCCGGTATTCGCGAGATTTACTTTGGGGCCAGACATCAGGACAGGGCTGAGGAATCAGCGAAGCTGGTCGAAGGGGCCAGGGCTTGGC
>JAIETE010000326.1 GCA_019745505.1 Candidatus Obscuribacterales bacterium
ACATGGAGTCGTGCTCAAGTACAAATCGGCGTCCAACCCGTCTTCAACACGGTCTACGTAAAAACCACTGTCTTTCAGAACGAGGGATAAGCCGTTCGCTAAAAACGTGTCATCTTCGACCAACAATATTCGCATATTCCCTCCAATAAGAAACATATGCAAAGAGCAGATTGCATGTGCTTCCTCACAACAGAATTTGGATTCGCTCTGGTTCTACAAGGGAAGAAGGCCTATCTCCAAAAAAACTCAATTTCAGCTGAATTGCAGCGTTAAGGAGCAAGGTGCAAAACAGCATCAGAAATAGAAGAAATTCCAAAGCCGCTTGCAAAACCTTCTCATAATTTGCTAAAGGCGAGTGAAAACCGGAACAACAATGGTGTCTATATTCGAACATCAATTATCCGAGGAGCTTTTTGTCCTATGCATTTCTGAAGATTTTGGAGCACAAGGAAAGGTAACTGTAACTGTGGTTCCTTTGTTTTCAAATGAGTCGGTAATTTCTACAGTTGCCTTATGAGCTGAAGCAATTTCCTTGACGATGGGTAGACCTAATCCGCTGCCAGGCGAAGAAGACCCCAGAACTCGATAAAAACGCTCAAAGACCTTTTCCTTCTCGTGCATAGGAATACCCGGTCCGTTGTCCTGAACCATGAGACGAACAGCGTCACCATTACTGATTCGTACAGTAACGTTGCCTCCTGCTTGGGTGTATAAAACGGCGTTTTCAATAAGATTCGAAGTCAATTCCGCTAGATCCTGCAATTCTCCGTACACTAATGCAGGTTTATCAGAACTGACAAAGGTTATATCCATACCTTTCGGCAATGCCTCAGATACAAAATCAGCCGTCATCTCAGAGGCTACGAAGTTCAAATCAACAATTTGTTGATAGTCCTCACGCTGCGGCTCGGCTTTGGCGAGTGTAAGCAATTTATTTGCCAGGTGAGTTAGTCTGTCAACGCCGGATTCGATTTTATCGAGCATCTCACTCATCCGCGGATCAGCAGGCAAGCGCTTAGCTCCGTAAATATAGGTCTTGAGACCGGCTAGGGGAGTTCTGAATTGATGTGCAGCATTGGCAACAAATCGCTGCTGCTGTGCTATATCATCTCGCAATTGCTCTAGAAGAGTATTGATTGCATTTACTAGCGGTTTAATTTCAGCAGGCGTGCGGTTCGACTCGAGCGGTGTCAAGTCAAACTGAGAACGCTTTGACAGCGCCTTTTCAATAACCGAAAGCGGAATAAGTCCACGAGAAATCCCAAAAGAAACGCTGATAGCACCAAGAAAAATCATCGCGATCTGAGGAACGATGATACTTAGAATAATCTGCTGGCTCATCTCATGAAGAGCATTAAGTGTCTGTGCGACCTGGACAAGCACTACTTGATCTTCGTGACCAGACAAATTCGCCTTGACTCTGACGATTCGGACATCTTGACCACTCAGCTTCGCATATCGAAATGACGGCGTTGGCGAATCAAAAGGACGAATCGGCTTAGGCAAGACTGCATCGCCGGAAATACGAGTTCCATCCGGTTTCAGAACTTGGTAATAGATTTTATCTCTATAGTTGTGCCGCAAAATCGCTTGTGCCGCAGGCGGCATGTCCACCCAAATTTTTACGGGATCTGAGCGCAGACGCGCAATCACCGAATCGGCCGAATTCAGTAATTCCCTGTCAAAAGTCTTGTTGGCGAAGTGCTCGGCAAGAAAATATGCTCCAAACACAGTACAGACCCAAATGGCCAACAGCGGCAACAACAACCAGCAGAGGAGCTGGTATCGCAGAGAAGTTTCATGAGGTTGCTTCAAGACGGTATCCGAGCCCCCGTGAAGTTATTATTGCAATATTCGCTTCTTCCAGTTTCTTGCGCAAGCGATGAATTACTATCCCGACCGCATTCTCAGTAACCTCTTGGTCCCATGAAGAAATCAGACTAGTGATGCGCTGCTTGTCCATTGAAGTTCCAACTTTCTGCAGTAAAATCTCCAGTACAGCTAATTCTCTGGCGGTTAGGTCTACTGTCTTGCCGTCTATGTATGCCACTCGGTCAACCGTATTGAAGGTAAGCGAACCCAAATTTATCTCAATCTTGTTCGACCAGCTATCCTTACGAATCAACGCGCGTATCCTAGCTTCCAATTCAGGTAATTCAAAAGGCTTCGTCAGATAGTCGTTTGCACCAAGATCCAATCCTTTCACGCGGTCTTGAAGCGCATCGCGAGCGGTAAGTATAAGGATAGGGATTGTCTCACCTTTTAATCGAATCTGTTTTAAAACGTCCAATCCGTCGAGATTGGGCAAACCCAAATCAAGAATCAACAGATCATACGCGGTGGTGGAGACAGCCATGGACACGCTCGCTCCATCCGCCTCTACGTCAACAGCATAGCCGTTGTCCTTCAGAACCATGGACAACCCATCAGCCAAAAAATTATCGTCTTCTGCCAGCAGAATTTTCATCTCAAATGGCCTCTTTCACTATCGTAACCGGTTTTTGAGCAAAGACGCCGAACGAAATTTTCGCGAAATTTTCGAAGTCTAGACTAATTTCATAGTCGGAGGCACGCAAAAGGCTTACCGCGTGAGCATCTTACCGAATTCGCGGTATGCGAGGTAAACAATGAACATCCTATCCTACAGAGGTCCATCGACACCGGGCGGTGTTTCAGCCACGCTATCTCGTGTTATCGAGCAGACATATGATGCACAGCAGTGGTGGTTTCTGCACGGATCTCGACTAAGGAAAAAGACAGGCAAGATTAACTCGACGGAAGAAGTCTGTCAAATTCCTTTCAACACCATCGAAGGTCACTATCGCTACTGTAATGATTTTCTCTGGCCCGTGTTACATGAACTGCCTCAGTACGCAACTTTTAGCGAAGCGGACAAGCTAATGTACCAGCAGATGAACAAAACCTTCGCATGGAACGTGCTAAATGCCCCGCAAAACACGGAATCACAAAAGGCTTTTGTCAACGACTATCAGTTAGCTTTGACCCCTCAGTTACTCAGCGAGTATTCCGGCAGTTCAGTAGACGTATTTTGGCATATTCCGTGGCCAAGACGATTTGAAGACGCACACATCGAACCGCTGATTGAGGTAGCGACCGGACTTTTGGCGGCAGAGAAAATTGGATTTCATATCGAAGAATATGCATTCAATTTCCTGAGTTTTGCAGACCATTATTTACCCGGATTCAAAGTCGATTTTCAAAGAGGGCAAATCAGTCGAGCAAATGGGATAACCACACAGGTTGTAGCCCATCCGCTAGGCATAGACAGCGACTTTTGGCTGGAAAAACTTAAGGAAGAAAGCGTCTGCCGCCGAGACTCAAACATATTGCAGTTATCGAGAAAACCGTTCGTGCTTTCCGTCGACAGAGCCGACTACACCAAAGGCGTTTTTCACCGATTACAAGCGATAGATCATTTTTTCTCGGTCAATTCGGATCAGATTGGAAAAATAACCTTTTTACAGATTTGCCAAAAAACCAGATCTGGCCTATCCGCATTCGATGAATACTGGCAACAATGCAAATTTCTTTGCGATTCTATTAATACCCGATGGGCAAGCAAAAATTGGCAACCAATAATTTGGATCGATACGCCAGTTTCACCAAATGTACTCGCCTGGTTGTACAAGCGTGCATCTGTAATGCTTGTGACAGCGGTCTATGATGGTCTCAATCTTACAGCCAAGGAATTTGTGCTGTGCTCCAAAAACGGTGTGCTTGTCCTCTCTGCAAGAACAGGTGCTTGGCATGAGCTTAACGAACATGTGCTTACGCTTCCGAATCTCAAACCAGAAACGATTTCAGGGCAAGTCAAATATGCCCTCACTGTGTCACCGAAGAGTAGAAAGGAGCGGATGGACAATCTAAAGCAGAGTGTTCTCTCAAATTCATTAACAAGCTGGTGGCATAAATTCGGAGGCAGCCAAGAAACTGCTGACAAGGTAGTTCCACTGTCCATCAAACTAAAACACGCAACAAGAAAGAACATGCGTATCGCGAAATGACGTTGTGCTTGTTGTTAAAGCTGCCACCCAGCTTGATCTGTAGGTCAGAATTATGCAGGAAATATCCTTTGAAGTAAGAAATTTTCTAAGAGATCACATCCAGTCCGTTTGGCAGCTGGATCTCCTGATTGCTTTAATGAACTTAGAAGAAGCGGTTGACCCCGGCAGGCTTGCCCGCATTCTCTACTCGAGTCCTAGTGCAATGGAATCGGCACTTCATAATTTCGTCAGATTAGGCATCCTGAAAGAAATTGCAGGCAATCCTCACAAGTATCAATATGCTCCTGTGTGCAATGAAAAGCGAAGGATTATCATGGAGACCGCAAAAACCTACGCTATAAGGAGAGTCGATGTCATCAATCTGATTTTTTCAATTCCGGCAAAGCATAAGATTCGATGATGCTTTCCGTCGGTTAGCACTGTGCGGATTCCGAAACGGGCCCAGATTCATACACCCGAATAACCTTCCAGAACTATCACTACGCAGATGGACAGCCAGAAAGTAAGAAGACCTGAAAAGATCGAAATAAAAATAGCCAAGAATTCCGAATTTTGATCTTTGCAAAGAATATTGTTGAGCACCGCGGTTAGCAATATGCCTAAAACCGCGCCAACGCAAAGAATCGAGATACGCAAGACTTTTTTATTGTGCTGTATTTTCATACGAAACTCAGGTTTAAAGCAATTCTATAGGACGGCGTAATCGCTATCATCACAGACGGGCTAAACGTTACCCCGACTTAGCGCCTCAACTAATTGGTCCAAACTAATTTCTTTAACTTATCGCATGTATGTTTCGCGAAGATTTCGAAAAACGGGACACTTTTCACGGGCTTCATCCGGTGACTTCACACTGGAAAAGCACCGACACAATTCAACTGAAAGCAAAATGCAAGCTTCTTCGGTTCAGCAATTTCACACAATGAACTATAGTTATGCAGTGTTCGACCGGCCAGGTTTAGGCTTGTGACTCTTCAGATTGGATTATTGCTTGTATCTTGTATGGTCATAGTGTCCATAACAGGACTCTATATCGCGCGTCGAATCATAAAGACGTCAGAACTGAAGCTGCAGCACGATATAACCGATCCGTATTCGCAGTTTGTGGCCATGCTCTTTGCCGTGCTGTTGGGCTTTATGGTCGCTGATGCAATGCAAAGGTTTAGCCAAGCAAGAATGACTGTACAGCAAGAAGCATCGGCTTTAGGCAACGTCTACAGACTGGCTGATGGAATCTCTGAGACGCAACGAGATGCTTTGAGAAGCCTTTGCGAGGAATACGCACACAAAGTGATAGAAGACGAATGGCCTAAGTTAGCTCGCAAACAAGACAGCATAGAAACATGGAATGTGTATCGAAAATTATGGTCTGCGTGCACGACCTTTGAGCCGACTAACGAAAGGCAGAGTAATGCGCAGTCAGAGCTTCTCAGCGCCATGTCTTCGATAGGCGAAAATCGGAGACTTCGCATTGAAGCACTTCACGCCGGACTGCCTCTTGAATTGTGGTTTGTGCTCGGTTTGGGCGGGGCTGCGACTATATTTTTCACCTATTTCTTTTCTGCAGAAAGCGGCCGAACGCAGGCAACCATGGTAGCGATAGTTAGCCTTGTTATTTCATTGAATTTGTTTTTGTTGCTGACATATGACGATCCGTTTTCAGGAGATGTAATGGTCACGCCTTCAGCCTTCGAAACACAGCTTCACCTATATAGTTTGGACTGAGATGGCGTCTTTATACGAGCAGAACCATCAAATTACAGGCTAAAGATGACCGAACAAGCGAAGGATAGCAATCAGCTCTTTAAGAATCCGATTGGAGACATAACCGGTGGCTTGATGGCTGCGATTGTGGCTCTGCCGCTTTGCCTGGCCTTCGGAGTTGCCTCAGAACTGGGTGCTCAAGCCGGTATTTATGGTGCGATAGCCTGCGGAATTTTCGCCGCTCTACTGGGCGGTACCGCCGGACAGTGCTCAGGACCCACGGGGCCTATGACGGTTGTCGCCGCAGCAATATATAGTACCAATCCCGGTCGACCGGAACTGGTCTTCGCCGCCACTATTCTTGGTGGCATCATTCAAATCAGCATGGGATATTTCAAAGCCGGGCAATTGATCGGATACATGCCTTACCCGGTAATATCCGGATTCATGACCGGGATCGGAGCGATCATAATATGCATCGAAATCAGCCCTCTATTTGGTTTACCGGTATCAGGCAATGTAGTCAGCGCACTGAACTCGCTTCCCACAATACAGCAGAACTGGAACAAAGATGCACTAATCATTGGTCTTTTGACCCTAGCGATCATACATCTATTGCCGCTTTTGACAAGAAAGCTTCCAGCCTCTCTGATTGCTCTGGTGGCTGCAACTGTTTTGACTCATTGCCTGAATATGGATGTTCCCAAAATTGGTGAAATTCCAGCAGGTTTTCCACAGCCGAAACTCCCGGCTGCTACGTGGAACGACTTACACGTAGTTCTCCAGAATGGTCTCACGCTAGCCTTTCTAGGAGCAATTGACTCACTGCTGACTTCGCTTGTACTGGACAAGGTAACGGGAAGAAGACACGAAAGCGACAAAGAATTGATCGGTCAAGGAGTTGGCAACATGGTAGCCGGATTGTTCGGTGGCTTGCCTGGCGCCGGCGCCACTATGCGCTCTATGGTTAATGTCAAATCAGGCGGACGAACTAAGCTTTCCGGAGCAATGCACGGCATAATTTTGCTTGCCGTGCTTCTCTTCTTTGGTAAATCCGCAGCCGAGATACCGCTTGCCGCATTGGCGGCGATTCTCATCACAGTGGGCTTCAACATAATGGATTGGAGAGTGTTGCGCAGCCTGCGACGAACACCTAAGTCAGATGCATTTGTAATGCTAATGGTCCTGGGACTGACTATCTTCGTAGATCTGATTGTTGCGGTGCTCGCTGGCGTGGCGCTTGCTTCGTTCCTGTTCGTCAAACAACTAACAGATGCAAGAGTTTCATCCTTCGGCGATCTCGAGACCCTGGAAGAACTCAACGAGCTTACCGAGCACATTCCGGAATCAGTTAGAAGAAGTACCTTTTCGTATGTTTTGAATGGTCCGCTCTTCTTCGGCGAAGCCAAAAATCTAACAGAATCGGTTGACAAATTGCATTCGGCAAAATATGTGATTATTCGCCTATTAAACGTTCCACTGGTCGATCAAACAGGCGCCTTCGCCCTTGAGTCGGCAATGGAAAAGTGGGAGAGAAGAGGAATTAAGGTTCTCTTTGTCGGCATGCAACCACATATAAGGAGAACTCTAGAAGACATAGGTGCAAAAGTGAGCATGGAAAACTGCTTCGAGCGCTTCGAAAAGGCCGTTGAAGCGATAGACTTGTGGGAGAACGGAAAGCTACATGAAAGAAGGGTGGATGATGGAGACGAGAAGTGACAGATAATAATGCACGCATTTATGTGGTAGCTGTCGGACTAGACGATTCCGCCAGTTCCTGGAAAGCATTTGGCGAAGCTTTGCAATTTGCTTCGGTCAAAAAGGCCGAACTGCACATTGTCTCAATTCAAGAAACTGCTGACGCGTCATACAGTGCCAGTGAGGTTCTAGCAACAGATAAGACCTCCAGAGAAAAATTGGAAAAAGCGCAGAATAAAGCCAGCATTATGGCTGAAGAAGCTGGCATAACTGCAACGACAGAAATTGTCGCGGGCTCATCAACTGCGGCAATGGTCGATTATGTTAAAACCCACGATATTGACCTGCTTGTTATCGGCGATACCGGGCATTCAAGCATCTGGGGAGCATTATTGGGTACGAACGCCGAAAAGATAGTCCGCCATGCAAAGTGCTCGGTCATGGTAGTGCGTTGATATTCCCCACAAGGCCGAAATGTCAATCGGCATGCAATTTTTTCAAACGCTTCAATTCCTCTTCAATACGTGCGGCTCGTTCAGCACTCATCGGATGAGTGGACAGCAGCGCAAACACGACCGCACCACCTTTTCCTAATGTACTTTCTTGTTTTTCCAGTCTCCTGAAAAACTGAATCAAACCGTCGCCTCTGAAACCGGACTTTACTTCCAATTCCAAACCGGTAATATCAGCATCAGTCTCTTGCGAACGGCTGAAATTCAAAGACTCCAATTTTTGTGCCAGAGCCAATGCGGCTTCCAATTTTTCAGTATCGGCACCAGTACCGACACCACCGGAAATAATGCTCAGGCAGGTAATCAATCCGCAATTGTGCAGCGCCTGCTTCAAAGTATGCCGATGAATCACATGACCTATTTCGTGCGCGATGACGCCGGCTAACTCTTCATCGTCATCGGCCTTATCTATGAGCGCTGAATTGACGATTAGAATTCCCCCCGGATAAGCGCAAGCATTAATCTCTCTATCCTTTTTCACGAAGAACTGAAACTTATAGGGCGACTTCTCCAGTTTTGAAACAAGCTGATTTCCTATTCTTGCAACGCGCTTATAACTTTCTGACGTTTTGTCTAACTTCTCCGTTCTGGCCAGCATTTCTCCAAGCTTTATCTCAAACGATGGATCGATTTTGGTGGCAACTGCCGCCGACAAAGGATCAAGGAGAAGATAACCGGCAATCGCCAGCGCACAAATGGAACCGACAACAATCGACCAGTATCGTGCGTTATACGTGCCTCGCTTAACTATGCGATGTTCAGCTTGAGCGGCTTGTTTACCTAATTCAGTCCCACCCGCAGCATTAGCGATTGCCGTCAGCAGTCGGCGATCTTCCGAAACAATCGCAACATTCTTTTGCTCGCAGATTAGTTTGAATCTGTCGCCGTCATGTCCACCGACTTGTAATTTCAGGTCTTCGAAAGCAATACCGAATGCAGTACCAGCTACAATTATCTTGCCGCTTGCTACTTGCACTTGCACCAGATCGGGCGAGCTGCCGGAAGAATCATAAAACCGTGCCTGAAAACTGTCCACGCGGCCTTATCCAATGAGAGAGAACAATCCACCCCTGGTTCTGACGAATTGTCCGACCCAGGCGCCGAACGAGCGCGGATTGCGCGTTTGGATCCAGACTTTTCCCGGTCCCTGGAATTTGCAAGCCAGACCTTCGCCGCTGGTCATGCTGCCAAACCAGGTTTTTCCAGCCTTAACCATGTGATACTCCGTGTCCCCCGACCAGGCGACAACATGCCCGTTGTCGACAATGTACTCCTGACCGGCTGGGATCGGAATTTCCATGATGGCACCAAAAGCGCTGATCGCAAAGTGTCCGCTTCCCTTGAGGTGAAGAACGAAGAAACCTGCTCCCGAGAATAGACCGGCCGTGAGTTTTTGCGCCTTCGTATCCATCTCTACATGCTCGAGAGCAGCTAACAAACAGCCATTTTGCACGTAATAGTCCTGACCATCGTGAAGAGAAATGACCTTCACGTCACCAATCAGACTGGGCGCCAAGATTACATCACCACTTCCCTCTTCAGCCAATATCTCCTGAAAAAAGAGTGTCTCACCTCCCAGCACCGACCTTTTCATTGCACCAAAAAATCCGCCCCACATTTTGCCACTAATGTGCAGCTTGGGAGACTTCGCGACCATCGCGCCCGACTCGGCTCTCAAACTCTCTCCGCGTTTCAGAGAGACCAAAAGAACAGCATTGGATCCCTCGTGCAAAACGTCATATTGCATATATTTGCTCCCGGGTGACTCGTCCCACTTACCCGTGCTATTAGGAAGTCAAACAGATAAATAGATCCTTAAACGTATGACCTTTGCTTCGATCTGGGAATATCTCAATGAGCACGTTCTTGTGGGGATGAATGGGCAGCAGACAGTTGGGAGACCGGCAAGTGAATTTCCTGGCGCGCCTCTATGAGCGCGGCACGGGCGATTCTATTCCTGTGACCGTCTCCTTCCAAGACGACATGATAATCATCTACATGGAGGAAAACGGCAACGAACCGATTGCTGTTCCCCTTGAAGAATGGGATATTCGAGTGGGTGGGTCAGCCGAGGATAAGATTGTCCTGCAAGCTCGTCAAACCGGAGACACTCTTATCTGCGGTGAAGAGCTTTTCCTCACCGCTATTGCGGAAGCTACGCAAAATCAGAACATCATCAAGCAGATTGAATCCGCAAAAAGACGTAATTCGACGCGCTTTATACGCCAGTCGACAGGTCTAGTCGCTGTCGTGATTTGTTTGACTCTCTTTGGAGGTTGCGTAACTCTCAGCTTTCTTGGCGCATCAAAACGTCCTCACTCATCTATTACCAAGCAAGAATATGAACAAGCAGAAGAATCCGAGGAAGCTCCTGCTGCAGACGCAGCAGAAACAGCGGAGCCGGAACCGTTCGACGGATCACGATACATGGCATCGATACAGCACAAAATCAGAACCGCTTGGAAGCCTCCTTCAGGGCTGAAACCAATGAAGGTCGTGGTTCACTTCAGCGTTGATAAATCAGGAAAAACTTCCAACGCTAGAATCGCAAAGTCGTCAGGCAACAAAGCATGTGACGACTCAGCGCTCAAGACAATTTCGGCCGTCAGTCCACTGCCGAAACTGGGTGCAGGGTCGCCGCCGACTGTGGACATCGAGTACACATTCGACTATGTGGGCAAAAGAGCGAGCGCACCTACGCCTGCCGGCGGTGATGATCAAGTCGAGACGCATCGTTACGATTGAGTGCTTACGAATCCAATCGAAAACAGCGGAAAACAAAGAGGATTGACGAAACCGAGAACCTTCTATTTGGCCGGCTTTGTCGCAATTGAGTGTCACCCACTATTGAACTAATTTACTGGCGCCTGCCTTTGCTTTATAGAAAGATTGACAGCCTTTGTCGCATACTCTAGAGCCTTGTCATTCTTGCCGGACTTATCGTAGATAATCGCCAACGCCATGTAAGAACTCAAAACATTATTAGAGTTGGCCGCGGTTATGTATGGCTCCAACTTCGACACCGCATCGAGAATATACTTCTCCGCCGTTCCCAAGTCACTCTGGAAGAAGTAATAGAGCCCAATGTCACCTTTAACCAGCCCGAGAAAAGTATCATGTGCACCTAAGATTTCGGGAGCATTCGATTCGAACTTTGAAAACAGCTGCGCACCCTTTACGGCATTGTCATTGAAATAAAAAGCTTCGCTCAAACCACCATAGTTCCTCAAATTCTTCGCATCTTTGTCAGCGATCACCTTCTCAATTGGCGGCAATGTTTTCTCATACTCAATAGCGTCAGGTATGATCGCATTTATCGTACTCTTGCACGTTTCTTTCAACTTCAACAAAGTAGGTTCAAAACCAAGCACTCGACGAAGACATTCTTCAGGCGGGGGAAGTGTGAGTTTAGACGGATCGATAGCGGCAGGTTGAGTCGGCTTCGCTGGGGCTTCAGCCTTTGCCGGAGGAGCAGCGATGGGAGTTTGAGAAAACGCTGGACATCCTGAAGCAACCAGAATCAATGGTGCTGAGAACAATACAAGGTTTCTGCTATTCAGATCAAACTTCATTTCTCTATTCCTTCTGTAAGGCATTTGTGGAGTTCATTTCTAGCCAAGGCCAGGAGCTGTCATTTTGAATGGGTCGAGGAGTGCATCGACTTCTTCCTTCGAGAGTTTTGTCTCTTGAAGGGCAACTTCACGTACAGTCTTTCCGGTTTTGAATGCGACTTTCGATATGTTGGCAGCGGCGTCGTATCCGACCGCCGGAACAAGTGCGGTGCAGAGTGCCAGTCCTTGTTCTACCAAATGTGGACCTTTGTCTGTTGCGGTTAGTCCACTGATGCACTGCTTGCTGAAATTGGAGCTTGCGCTCGCCAACAGGTTTATCGATTGCAAGAGATTGTAGGCGGCGACAGGCATCATGACGTTCAGCTCAAAATTTCCAGATGCACCGGCAAGGCTAATAGTGGCATCGTTGCCTATAACTTGAGCGCAAACCATTGTCAGAGATTCTGCGATGACCGGGTTGACCTTGCCTGGCATGATCGAGGAACCTGGTTGCACTTCAGGCAGTGCAATTTCAGCAATTCCAGCGCGTGGGCCGCATCCCAGCCAACGAATGTCATTGGCAATTTTGATCAAACTGACGGCAATTGTTTTGAGCTGACCGGAGCAATCAACAACTTCGTCCAATGTACTTTGCGCTTGAAAGTGATTGTCCGATTCTTTGAGTTCGATGCCGATCTCGTTTGATATCTTTTTCAACACTTTTGAAGGAAACTCGGGGCGGCTATTTATACCGGTACCAACCGCGGTGCCACCGAGAGCGACTTCAGACAGTCTAGAAACGGAATAGTCTAAACGTTCGATGGCGCGTTCTAATTGTCCGGCATAACCGAGAAACTCTTGCCCCAGGCGAATAGGAGTGGCGTCCTGCAAGTGAGTCCTTCCTGTCTTAATCACAGGCATAAACTCATCACTTTTCTTCTTGAGACTTGCTTCCAATTCCTCCAGCGCGGGCTTCAACTTTTCCTTGATATCAATCAATGCCGCAATGTGAATCGCAGTAGGAATGCAATCATTCGATGACATTCCAAAATTGACGTGATCGTTTGGATGGACGAGATGCCTGTCGCCAAGTTTGCCACCAAGGATTTCCATAGCGCGATTGGCGATCACTTCGTTTGCATTCATATTTGTCGATGTACCGGAACCGGTTTGAAAAACGTCGACAACAAAGTGCTTGTCATATTTGCCTTCTGAGATTTCCTGCGCGGCTTGTGAAATCGCCTTGGCATTCTTCTCTGCGAGATCTCCACATTCGAGATTCACTTCTGCGGCGTACCTTTTAATAAGGCCCAGCGCCCGGATAAAAGTGCGTGAGAATCGCAGATCGCTGATTGGAAAGTTGATCACCGCTCGCTGGGTACTGGCTCCATAGTAGGCATCGGCAGGAACTTCCATCTCGCCCATAGAGTCTCTTTCTTTGCGTGTTTCAGCCATCTTACTATCCTTCACTCGGCAAGTCTTTCGACAAGTTGACGATTATAGTGGCGGACAAGTACAAGATGTTTAAGAAATCGCTATTAACTGAGAAATTTACTTTTCGACTGCCTAAAGTGAATGTAGATAAGTCAGACAGGGGCAACGGGTAACCAACTATGCATTTCGTCAACACATTGAAGACACTTGTTTTCATGGGCGTTCTCACCGCTTTGATTGTAGTGGTGGGAGGTATATTTGGAGGCAAATCCGGCATGATTATTGCCTTTGTATTTGCCCTGGTAATGAATGTCGGCAGTTATTGGTTCTCCGACAAGATCGCTCTGGCAGCACATGGAGCACAGCCGATCGCCCGTGAGCAGGCGCCGGTGCTGTACGAAATTGTCGAAAAATTAGCGAACAAAGCCGGTATCCCGGTTCCACCAATCTATTTGATTCCTACCGACTCGCCCAATGCATTCGCAACCGGCCGCGACCCAGAGCATTCGGCAGTGGCGGTCACGGCGGGAATTCTCAAGATGCTCTCGGAAAGCGAGCTGGAAGGTGTCTTGGCGCACGAGTTAGGGCATGTCAAAAACCGCGACGTGCTCCTCACCACTATCGCTGCCGTTCTCGCCGGCGTAGTCACGATGATCGCTCAAAACGGTATCTATTTCATCGGCGGCTCACGCGATGACGAGGGGCCCAATCCGCTGGTAATGCTGGTTGCAGCCATTCTTGCGCCGATTGCAGCAACGTTAATCAACCTGGCAATTTCCAGATCTCGCGAATATGAAGCGGATGCGACCGGCGCCGAAATGTGCGGCAAACCACTCGAGCTGGCGGATGCTCTTGCCAAGATCGAGCGCGGGGCCCAGGTTCGACCGATGACAGATGCGAATCCTGCCTATGCTTCGCTCTATATCGCCAACCCGTTTCCGCAAAACTGGCTCGTCAATTTGATGTCGACGCACCCTCCGACTCAGGAGCGCATTTTCCGTCTGCAGCAAATGGCCCGAACCATGCACACGCGCTGAAGCCGTATTTTTTATACCAAACCTTCGCGCATCGCTTTGACAGCGGCTTGCGTTCTATCGGACACAGCCATCTTTTCCATGATGTGACGCATATGCGTCTTCACAGTCTCAACGCTGACTACAAGCTTGTCGGCGATTTCCTGATTGCTCAAGCCGTCGACAACCAGCTTCAAGACATCAAGCTCTCTTTGAGATAAGGTCTGCGGGGAATTAGACTGAGGCTTTTGAGAAACGTTGGATGACGACTGCGGAACAATACCACCCACGGCACAAGCCTTCAGCACGCGGCTGGCTACACCTGGATCGAGCCAAGCGGCTCCATCAGCAACGCAACGAATCGCCATTGCCAGCTGATTTCCGGAGACTTCCTTGAGACAGTAGCCATCGGCACCAGCGGCCAGAGCAGCGAAAACATCCCGGTCGCTGTCATGCGAAGTGAGCATGATAACTTTGCTGTCGGGCGCCAGCTCCTTGACCTTCTTGGTCGCCTCAATGCCGTCCATGGTCGGCAAGCCGATATCCATCAAGACGACGTCAGGTTTCACGCTGACCACGCTGTCTACGGCAATCCGACCGTCATTGGCTTCTCCGACTACCTTGAAGCCCGTTATCTGCTCCAGTGTCAACCTCAAACCGACTCTCGTGATCTCATGGTCTTCAGCGATGAAGACGCTGACGGTGTCTTGCCGGGTCGGCGATTGCATGGCGCATGGACTCCTATATCAAGAAGAAGCGAAAACCTGTCCCAGATAAGTATAGTTACCCGGGGTAAAAAAATGAAACCCTGCTGAAGTGACAGGAAGGATAACCACTCCTAAGCGACAAATGACTTCTTGCGGGCAAGAGCTTGTCCACGAGATGGCGAGATTGAAGCGCAGGTCGGACGGGAGTCCGATTTGAGACTAGCAGCTTGTCCCAAACTTAATCCTATCTTATCAAAAATAGTCAAGTGCCTAATTCTGGCTTTCTCAGCGCTCCCGAAAGAGACGCAGCTCGAAACGCAAACAGGACGAGAGGTTGCAGACTTAAACCAGATACAGATCACACTTTAGTGTGATTCTCCCCGTGGAGAGTGATTTTTTTCCAGAATCCGACCGCTTTTACTTTTGAATCAATTGAGACTTCAATATTTTGCCGGTCGAATTGCGAGGCATTTTGTCGATAAACTCGACTACTCGAGGGACTTTATAGTCAGCCAGGCGCTTCTGACAAAATTCTTTCACTAGCTCTTCAGTGACCGAGGCACCCTTGTCCACCACTACTACGGCTTTGACTCTCTCACCCATGATCGGCTCGGGAACGCCAATTACAGCCACGTCGACTACGCCTTTCAACTTCGCAATCACAGCTTCGACTTCGCGAGGGTAGATGTTTTGACCGCCGCGAATAATCAGTTCCTTAGCGCGACCGACAATCCACAGATAATGATCGGAATCGAGATAGCCCAGATCTCCGGTAAAGAACCAACCATCCTTCAAGACTTCAGCCGATTTTTCCGGAGCACGGTAGTAACCGCGCATGACATTGGGCCCCTTGATGGCGATTTCACCGACATTGTCGATACCGGGCGGCAATTGATTTCCGTCTTTATCGAAGATGCCGATAGAAACAGTAGGAATGGCCGGTCCGACAGATCCATGAACATTGGTTCCGTTCACAGGATTGAGAGTGGCCACGCAGCTAACTTCAGTAAGCCCATATCCTTCCACGAGCGGAGCTTTCACGAAGCGGGCCAGAGACTCGAAAATTGTCTTGGATAAAGGCGCTCCACCGGCAAGGCAAAGTCTCAATGAGGAAAGATCGTAAGTCTGCTTTTCCAGTTGCATGATCATGTACTGGTACATAGTCGGCACCGCCGGCAGAACCGTTACCTTCTCATCTTGAATAGTTTGCAAAGCCGGCACAACGTCGAATTTCTCGATGAGAGCGAGCGAACCGCCCTTGTGGAGCGTTCCCAGCATGACGACGGTCAATCCATAAATGTGGCATAGAGGCAGTGCGCCTAACAAGCGATCCTCTGAGTGGACTGGAAAAGCAGCATGCGCCGCGGTAACAGCTCCCAGCAAATTCCTGTGTGTGAGCATAGCTCCTTTAGGTTTGCCGGTAGTTCCGGATGTATAAACCAGCACAGCCAGGTCGATTTCCGGATTGACTTTAGAAATCTTGCCGAAGAAGCTGGAGCTGCTCGCCGACTCTGAAACATAGGACATGCAAAGCTGAGTCATTTTGACGCGAGCAGAGGCTTTCTCTCCGAGTTGTACCGCTGTATAACCGCCCTTGTCTCCATAAGTAAGGACAAATACATGCTCTAGATTGGGTAAATCTTCGACCGCATCAGCGACTTCGGCGGCTGTCGATTCGTGAACGATCAGCACTTTAGCTTCCGAGTCGGACAAGATGTGCTTGATCTCGTCGGCTTTCAAAAGCGGATTGATAGGAACTACGGTTGCCCCCAGAGAACTCACGGCGAAGAAAGCAGAGATGAAATCGGGGTGATTGGGAAAAATTACGGCGACTTTGTCGGCCGCCACGACACCCACTCGGAAAAGGACCGAAACGATGTCGAGGCTGGTCGCATACAGCCGACCATATGAGTAGCTCGCACCCTGGTAGCGCACCGCTACCTTTTGCGGCTGAACTTCTGCCTGAGAAGCAAGAATTTCAGCGACATTCTTGTATTCGCCCTGGGACATTGGCAGCTTTTGAGAAGCTGAAGTTGCGTTCCACGAATTCATGTTGTTCTTCTTGCGCATCTACACAGCGAGGGAAGCGTAAAGTCTAGCCTATTTTGGCTCTTGGCTTGTTAAGACCTCTTAACAATCTAATTGCACCGGCTCAGTAGGACAACTTGAATTGGCGCTTTTCAGCCTCAGGGCTGACATCCTTGAGCGTGTAGAAGAATTCCCGCCCACTAATTCCATAACCTAAAGACAGGGGTTGATCCGTCAATTCATTCTGGCGAAACTGCATCTGGAAAAGATTGAACTGACCGGATTCGTAGTCGAAGCTTATGCCGTCCTCTTCCAAGTAACTGCCCTCTGCCTTGTCTCCGAACACGACAAAAGTGACCGGCGCCGTTGTGGTTTCTTCTGCCGTCATTCTGAGTTCGGCCAGGGGAATGATGCTGCCTTCTCGGACAAATGCAGGCACTTCATCGAATGCAAAAGAAACCTCATAGGTGCGGCCGCCTTCATAGGGCTTGGCGTCGGCACCTCCTTCAAAGCGATACCAGTTGCCCTCGGGCAGATAGACGGGGCGAGAACGCTTTGCCCGGTGAACGATAGGAGCAACAAGAATATCCTTGCCGAAGAAAAACTGATCGTCTATATCCAGAGCATGTTCGTCGTTTTCAGCATGAAACGCCAGAGGGCGCATGATTGGCGAGCCGTTGATCATATGCTCGAAAAAGAGCCCCTGCAAGTACGGCAAGAGCCGGTAATGATATTCGATGAACTTGCGGACGGCTTTTTCGACTCTTTCGCCAAAATGCCACGGCTCCTGCAAGCGACCGCTCAAAGCGCAGTGATTTCTGAAGAACGGATAGAAAAGCCCGGCCGAATACCAGCGAGCGAGCAGTTCGCCGGTGGTATCAAATGCGAAACCACCTATATCGACGCCTGCAAACGGAACTCCGCACAATCCCACACTGACGAGCATAGGAATGCTCATCTGCAAATGTTCCCACCAGGAATTATTGTCACCGAGCCAGACAGCGGAATATCTCTGTACTCCGGCGTAGCCGGCTCGAGTAAGAACAAAAGGACGCTCTTTGGGACGAAGAGCCTTGAGCGCCTGCCAGGTAGAACGGCTCATCTGCATGCCGTAAAGATTGCGCACTTCCATGTGCCCAACCTCTCCTTCGGGAGCCACCTGAATGAAAAGCTGGTCTTTCTCTTTCGGCAATTCATCTGTTATTCCATGCAACGGCTCGTTGGCATCGAATATGGCGGGCTCATTCATATCGGTCCAGATGCCTTTTACTCCCAGGTCGGTGTAAAAGCCATGTTGAGCGCCCCACCAACGTCTGACTTCCGGTCTCAGGAAATCAGGAAAGGCGGAAACACCAGGCCAAACCTTGCCTGTGTACAGTTTGCCGTCCGCTTTCTTGACGAAACAATCCTGCTTTTTGCCGTCATTGAAAACAGAATATTTGGGGTCTTTCTTTACGCCCGGATCAACAATGGTGATCACCTTGAACTTGTCCTGAGCAAGATCGAGGATCAGCTGCTTCATGTTCGGAAAACGCTCATCCGAGGTCGTGAAGACACGGTAGTCATCCATGTAATCAATGTCCAGGACGATCGTATCGCAGGGAATAGCGCGGCTGCGGAACTCATGAGCAATTCCGCGTACGGTTTTCTCGTCAGGATAGCTCCAGCGAGATTGCTGATGGCCCAGAGCCCAGTGCGGCGGCAATTTTGATCTGCCGGTGAGGACCGTATAAGCAGCCACCAGATCTTTCAGCGGAGCCTGCCCGAATAAGTAGAGTTGCCAGCCCCGGCGGCTCAACAGAGTGACGAAGGCCTCGCCGCTCATGCCGGAGTCTAAATCCCACTTCTGGCAAGCAGGTGAGTCCAAAAACGCGGCATGCCACTGTCCCTGGTGCCAAAGGAAGAGCAGCGGCAAGGACTTGTACATTGCATCCATTGAAGGCAGATGTTTGGAATTGTCGGTATTGATGAGCGTGTGCACTGCTCCACGACGGTTCAGTCCGGAGAGTCTTTCGCCCAGACCATAGCATCTGGTGTCATCGGGCAGCTGAAAAATGAAGTCGAAACGACTTTCGGCCGTGTGCTGAAACTTCAAGTCGAATGGAAATATTTCGTTGACTGCATCTGCAGAAGTCTTTTCCCATTCCAGCCGTCCTGCCTCACCGGAAGAAAAGAATGCAAAGTTCTCGGTATCGGCTGCAGTGTCAAAACCACCGGCTCCGCCGTCTTCTTCCGCATCAATATCTAGAGCGAATGAAAACGGAACACCCTTTTGCCCCTTGGGCCAGGCATCGATTCTAAGGACTGAAACTCCGGCTATGTCGCACTTTTGATATCTGCTTTCCAGCGGGAGATTTTTGGAATCGCCGAAGGCCAGCCCAGAGCTGCGAGGGCTCTTTCTTGCCTCCAACCAGTAATTGTCCTGTTCGATTTCGGTCGTTTGCTTGGCCACTCTTTAGCCCTTAGTCAGTATTTTCTTGATGCCGTCGTCAATGCCCTTTTCACCGGAAAATCCGATGGTGAACGATACTACTTCACCTTCCGTATTGAGAAAGACGAGGGTAGGAATCGGGCTCACTTCGTATTGGTCGATAATGCGCTCATTATCAGGATCGTCGACATCGACGCGCATGAACGAAACACGATCGCCGTAAGACTCTTTGAGCTTGTCCAACGCAGTATTCGTCTGCTTGCAAGGTTGGCACCATGAAGCATAAAAGTCGATGACTGTAGGCTTGGTTTCGCCATCTGCTCCGCGGACTCGCGAAAGGCCCAGCATAGACGCGATCATGCGAGTATCCGAACCTGTTTTCGGGCTGAGTATATTTTTCGGCAATTGCATCAGGGACTGATTGGCCATCTGAGCATTCTTGTTGCCTTTGCCAAGCCTGATCGCACGCCTCAACTCATCCTTAGCCTTGACGTATTGCTTTACTTTGCAGTAGCTCTGCCCCAGCAAGAGGTGAGCCTCGCAGCTATTCGGGTTTTCTTTGACGGCAATTTGAAAGTGGGTGATCGCGTTTTTCAAATCGCCTCTGGAAGCACAGGCTTTCCCCTGCGTCATACAGCGCGTGTAAGGACTGGCAGTGGGAACGGGAACAGCCGACGCTCGCAAATACAGCATTCCAGTCAGAAGAACTGATGCACATACTGCACTGATTAACTTGGAACTCTTACGCAACATAGCGCCATAACCTCAAATGAAGACTTATATTGTCTTGTCTTTTTCGGGATACCGTCTAGACCTGTCGACTAATTCGCGCCAATCTTCTTATCGCCGCCCGCATTACTTTGCTCGTCGGAGCCGCCGGATGATTGGGACGCGCCCTTGGTCGAACCGAGATGTGAAGTCAGCCATCTGTTGACAATCTCCACCTCCCTATCGGTAAACTGCGCTTCTTCGAAAATTAGGTGCTCAGCTTTCGGTATCAACTCAATTTGTCGATCTTTGGTTGCCAGCCGGTTGTAAAGCTCTACTGTTCCTTCCGGACGAACAAGTTTGTCATCGCAACCTTGCACAAAAAGTACCGGACGATCTTTTATGAGAACTGCAAATTTGTGGTTCTGATTCATGAAATTTTGAAATTGAATCAGCTCGTTTGCAGACACTTTCAAGCGTGACAACGGATTGTTGCCCCAGGAATCTCTAAGCTCCGGTTTTACGGTCGCCTGCTTGATAACCGATGTTCCGATATCAAAAGGCGTATTGGGATCGGCAATCAAATGAAAAGCAACGGTCAATTTTGTTTGACCCTGTTTGAAACGGTCACCGGCCGGCACCGATGAAATCAAGCCGTCGACCAGTTCCGGAAACTGTGCACAGGCTCTTAGAGCAATTGCTCCTCCCATCGATTCGCCCAGGATGAAAACCGGCAAACCGGGATGAGCACGATGAACAACCTTAAGAGTGCTTCTCACGTCTTCCATGCAGCCGTCGAAATCGACTTTCTCTCTGCCCTGAGCCGCCATCCAGGAGCCGAATCCCCTCACGTCAATGGCGTAGACCGCGTAACCAAGCTTCGAGAGGCGCTTGCCAAAAGCATCGTAAGTTCCGTTGTGCAGCCCCAGACCATGTACGCAGAGCAGAACAGCGCGAACAGGCTGTTCGGAATCCACCCAGGAGAGACACGGCGGAGTTCCGCGGCGGATCGGCTTGCTCTTACCCTTCGTTTTCGCCGAATTGTCAGGCGCCTTCTCTTTGAGGACTTGCTGAGGCTTTGCCGCAGTCTCGTCAGAAGTCTCATTACTGGCAGCGCCGCTTTCACCTTCCGGCTGTGAGCTGCCTTTGGAAGAATCCGCATCAGTTTGCCGCGTTGCGGCTTCTTTGGACTCGGACGCCGGCTGCGAGTCCTGGGCCAGACAGGCAGCAGACAAAGCAGTCGATAAAGCAAAGAGCGTCGTTAGTAAGATGCGTGCAGCAACAGGCGCCATTTTCATAGTCTCGCAAGCCTATAGAAAGTTGATTGTCTCACGTTCTTCCAATGTTCGCCTGCTGTTAACAAGAAGTCATTTTTTGGCTGCAACATCCGCTTTCAGCCAAAAACCGAATCCTCTGATTGTTGTTTCATTTGACGACAGGTGCCGGTAGGAAAGTAAGATTGATCAGCATGACGAAACAGCAACAACACGCCGGATAGCTGTTTTATATGCGATCAACAGATGAGGGTAAAAACTGCTTAGTTCAACCGGTTATGAGTCAAATCGCGGCGCTAATGAGGCAAGATCGGTCGAAAGCCCGAATTTGGCAGTTTTGAACATGGATTCGCATTTATATCTGGCGAGCGATGAAAGAACGGCCAGACGCGCTTTCGTCGCCGCCAACTTCTTGTCCCAGACGGCCGACAAGCTGGCGATGCTCAGCCTCTTTTCGGTAATCATTCTCTTCGGACCGCAAGGCGAATTGCTCGGTCTTTCCTCGTGCCTCCTGCTTGTTCCTTGCATTCTCTTTTCTTTCCCGGCAGGCATTTTGGCAGACAAATTCAGTCCCTTTCGCCTGCTCAATCGCTCGCTGCTCTTTCGCGCCGCCATTTTGCTTGGCCTGTCCATGACGCTTCCGCAGATACTGGATGAAGTGCAGCGTTGCCTCATAGTAGGAATGCTGATGGTAGCGCTCAGCTCCGCATCGGCTGTATTCGACATCTGCCGTTTGAAAGTGACACCAAAGGTGGTGAAGCTCTCCACGGACGGCAATGAAAAGGAAAACGCTCTGGCTCCCCTGGTCAGACTGAATTCTTTATTCTGGGCGAGTCTGGCAGCGGCAATAATGTCATCCTCTTTGCTCTGGCTGGCAACCGGCACAGAATTTCCCTGGACTCTCTTGCGAGTCTGCGTCGTACTCTACGTGCTTGCCTATCTGGCAGGCAGCAAAGTCGAAGACATTTGCGCGGCAGCTTACAGGCGCAAAGATACCCCGCCGCAGATGTCATTCTGGCAGTATTTGAAACGGCACAAAAGAGCGGCAAAGACGCTGTTTGTCAGCGCCGGAGTGGGAACTTTCTCTCTGGCATTCTTTGTTTGCCTTACGCTCTTCGCCTGGCAAGGTCATCGCCTCAGTCTGCCATTGATGACCGAACTTTTGCCGGCGCTCTCTTTAGGCTTGATGTGCGGCGGACTGGCGGCCAACCACACTGTTAGAAGTGGGGGGCTGACAAAGCTGACCGAAGGTCTGGCTATTGTTCTTGCGGTTTCTTCGGTGGCGGCAGTGGTGACGGCATCGACGGGCAAATTGATCGTCGCGCAACTGGGAGTATTTGCTCTCGGCTATACGGCAAGCAAATCGCAATCCTTGTTGGACACGCTTTGCCAGAGTATCTTTCCGCGTCAATATCGAGGCAGAGCGCTCGGTCTGAGAGCGGGGCTGCAGCTTTTGCCGCTGCTGTTTGCAGCCATATACATGGAACGCATCTTGCCTTCGGTTTCACTGCTTCCCGCACTGAGAGTGCTTTCCATCACAGCGCTGGTTTTCGCTCTGCTGATGGCTTTTGTCTGGAACGATCTTCTATTTTTGCTTTGCCGCTTGTTTGCCAGAGCGCTGCTGAAAGTGTTTTTCCACTTTCAAGTCATCGATAAGTCTCATCCGGATGATGCTACCGCATCTGGTGTCAAGGAATGGGGCAGGAAAAGGACCGTCATTTTAGCAGGCAACCACACGGGTTGGTTGGATCCTCTGATCGTGGGGGCGATTTTCGAGAGGCGCACTCGCTTTTTGATTATGGACGAGGCAATGAAGTGGCCGGTGGTTGGGCAAATGGCGGCTACACTCGGTGCAATTCCACTCAAGCGAGGGCATGGACTGGACGCGCTAAAATCGGCACAGGCGTGCCTATCCCGTGGCGAGAGCGTGCTTATCTTTCCGGAAGGCAAATTGACCCGTGACGGCAGCATCGGAGAGTTTCAGCCGGGCGTAGCGAGGCTGCAAAAGGAAGCACAGTGCGCGATTGTTCCATTTGCAATTTCAGGCGGCTATGAGGCCTGGCCCCGGGAGAAAAGAGCTCCACGTCCGGCGTCCATACGAATTGCCATTGGACGCCCTTTGGAAGCGAATGAATTGCAAGACCTGTCTGTAGACGAGATTCGGCATTTATTGCACGATCGAGTTCTGGAATTGAAGAGCAATGCCTGACAAAGCAAATGAAGATTCAGGCAGCAATGCAGTCCTGAACAATATTGTCTTCG
>JAIETE010000213.1 GCA_019745505.1 Candidatus Obscuribacterales bacterium
TTTGCTCCATCGAAATACCAGTTATTAACGATTGGAGGAGGATCCTTCGCTTTCTCGTTCCATTGAAAAACGGTTGCGCCTTTTTGAAGGTCAAAGACAGCAATTCCGGCGGGCGCGTCACATTCATGTGTGCTGAACAAAAGCTTCTTGTCTTTGCTGGTGAAGAAACTTCCACCTGGAATGTTCCAGGACTTTCCGTCATTGTTCACCAGCATCAGTCGACCGTCATAGTCGCCGAGTTTTACAATGGCACGATAGTTCTCTGATATCGGCTTGTCTGGAAAGTACAGTCCGCAAGCGCCGCCAAGACCGTTGATGTCCTCGAAGTACTCGCCTGCGACTTTCTTGCCATTTTTAGAGATAGTAACCCAAGCGCGGCAGTAGCGTGGATTCGAGTGTTTTTCGTTTAAACGCTTCACTTGCAAAGCTTCAACGGAGACCTTGCTGTTTGGCAAAGCAAACGTGTAGGTCTTTGCACTGCTTTCAGGGTAATCTGCGGGTTGGAATGGTTTTGCATCGGCTGGTGTTGCGTGCACAAATATCTGCAAATTGAGCGCTGCCGGCAGCAGCAGTGCGCATTTTATAGTTTTGCCTTTTAGGAACGACTTTAGAAATTCTCTCATCAGATTTACTTCTCTTTCTTTGATTTCAATTCTTCGATTTCTTTTTCCAAATCTGCATATTCTTGTGCGAAGTCATCGGGAAGGGGCTGCCCAGCTTGTGCATGTGCCATCGCAGCGTACTGCATCTCGTTTTGCTTCTTGAGCATCTCGTTGAGAGTCTTAGGTTTTGGGGTGGATTGCATATGACTTACCTCAGTAGTTGATAGTAGGAACTCGCCTGATGTTATTGCACCACCGGTCGATAGTCCGGTGCCGCGTCGCCGGCGACGCGTTGCTCCTTTCTCAATTCTGCTGCGTAGCGATCTCTAATTTCTTGCGCCAATTTGAATTCTCGAATTTGCTGTTCGCTTAGACCGCGATATCGGTTGACCGGATCTTCGTAGAATGCCTTTTCTTCAGGTGTGCGTGCGCCAACCGGCTTCATATGAATATCCCACCACCTCTGTTCGTAGTCGGGGTATTTTAAGTTGTCTGGCTTAACAACGATTCTTCCGTTCGGACCAATGAGTGGTTTGCCCGCTGCATCCAGTTGCGGCTTGCCGGTCCAACCTGGTATCACGGGCAGTTCTTGATTTGCCGGTATGCCCAACCTTTCGCGCAGCCAAGTGTCGACTCTGGCTTGTGCTTTGAGTGCTGATTCTTCTGCGTCGAAAGCAGCCGCACGCGCAATTTTGAGTCCATCGGGCGACGCAACGTTTGCAAAATCAGTGAAGCTGTCTCTCCAGGATTCTTGAGATGAATTGGGCGGTGCACCGGGGGCTCGCTCCGGATTCTCGAATCTGAAATTTCCGTCTTTGAAAAATGGTCCTGTCTCCGGTCCGCGTATTTGAATGATCTTACTCAAACCGCCAGGCGTTGCGTAATTGTCGATGCCGTCGCCATCAATGAGAGCTCGCGACATCTTATACCAGGGAGTACCTTCGCTGGGGACATACCACTCTTCCGCGCCGGTTCTCTTCAGCATCGCTCGTTCTGCATCGGAAAGCGCCAGCACCTTGCCGCCCCCCGGACCATCTACAGTGGAAGACTTAAAGGGCTCCGACATCTTCTTGAGAAGAGAGCTGAGTACACCATTCTCTTCGTCCGTGAGTGCTCGTCCGAAGCTTCTTCTGATAGCGCCACCATAGATCATTGCCATGAAAGCAGGAGGGGCAATCTGGTGTTCGCGGATGGCATGCAAGATGCCGTCCAGCCGTTCTTGAGTAAATTCTCCACCGAGCTTGTTTCTCAGAATATGCTCTGCTGCAAGTTCGCCGTCAACATGGTGCGTGGTGAAGTTGGCTTTGGTTTTGATTGAGTCTGAGAACATTGATGCAAGCAGAGCATCTTCTGTCTGCTGTGGTGTCAAGCCGGCGGCTCTGGCAGAATCGATCACTCTTCCCAGCTCGCCTTGTGTGTGAATCCAATTTACCGGCTGGTCTATATCGCTAGCGAATGTGCGAGCATAATGTTCTCTGACCTCGCCAAGCGAATCGAGAACACGCTGCTGTTGCTCGGCAGACAAACCGGATTTTTCCAATTTAGAAAGTACGCTCTCACCGCTGGATGCTTTGACTTGCGCCAGCTCTGCGCGGACTTGGGTGCGCACTGCCTCCACGTTTTGCTCTTTTACCCGAGGCCACTCGTTTTCCAGGATGTTTCCCTTGCTGTCGAGAACTTGACCTCTTTCGTTTACGTTTCTCTCGAAACCGGCTCTTCTTGTCTCTCTATCATTTGGTGCCTTGACCTGCGATTCCGGCGCATCCGGTCTTTGAGACCCTTCAGACCTGGCTGGAGTTTCTGCTTGCGGTGCAGTTTCCGGTTGGGTTGGCGTTTCGGCTCGAGCCGGTGTTTCAGCTCTGCCTGCACTATCCGGCTTCTGCCTTCTTTCGATTCTTGGGTTTGGTGCGACGCCTTCAGCTTCGGGAGCACCGCGCAATGCCTCACGCGCACGACCAAGTCCTGTGGTTGCTGTACTCAGTGCACCACCAATGACGGCACCTCCCAGCGCCAGTTCGCCGCTTCTTTGGGCCATGTGCATGAGGTTTTCCGAAACCGACTTTCGCGAATCCCATTCAGCTGCGCCTTCGCCTGCTCCTGTAATACCGCCACCAGCTGCGCCACCACCTGCGTTCAGTCCTATGTGAGTAGCGTGACGTACAATGCCGCTGGCTAACTGTTCGGATACATTCTTTTGCAAGTTCTCCGCCAGTTGTTTGACTGCTTGCTCTCTTGCCGCGCCGGTAAGTTCCGGTGATACAACTCGATTGGCCAGGGCTGTGAAGTCTGCAAGATTGAGAGACTTTGCGCCGCTGGCCAGTGTGTTTTGCACTATCTCCCGTGTTCCGGCTTCAATCGCCTGTTTGCCTCCCTGAACAAGGATTTGCTCACCGGTTTCTTGGAGAGCAATACCAGCAGCTCTTGTGGCCGCGGCTTTGCCGATGCCGAAGACCGCGGCAATCTGCCCCGGTCCTATTACGGACGTAGCTGCGGTCAGAGAGCCGATGCCTGCGTCGTATCCGACCTGTCCGAGGCTGAATTCGTAGTTGTTGCCCTGGATGGCTGCATTAGCTCCTACTTTGATTCCGGCTCCTGCAAATGCGAGTCCAAGTACAAGCGGTGCATCTGCTCCGCCTGTAATAATCATACTTCCGATAGCAGCCGTAATAATGGCACCGTCGGCGACATAGTTTGCCGCTGCCTTCTTTGATTCCACCGCATTCTCCGTTGCTTTATTTTGAAATCCGATAGCTTCATTGACCTGGGCTGCCAATCTTTGCTGCAGTGCTTGCATCTCTTCCGGAGACAATTTGCTGGCGAATTCATTGCTTGCCGAGATCGCTGCATTTAGTCCGTTTTGTTCTGAGATTGCCCTGTTCGTCTGCTCCATGGCGTCGTCGGCTTGTTCGCCTGTTCCGCTGCGGAATACGCTATCAGAGAGTGTTGCGCCAATTCCGCTTCGCGCATTCTGGGTTTGGGTTCGTGCGATATTGGTGCGTTCTTCTACCGACAGATTCATGGCGAGCACGCGCTCTGCTACGTCCTGGTCTTGTCCTGCCAGTTTTTCCATCAGGTCGCCGGCAAGACTGCTGCCGTATTTTGCAGCGTAGTCGGCTTTGACTCGCTCCAGATCTCCAGGCTTTATACTGTTTAACTCCGCCACTATGTCCGAAGATCCTCCCCAGCCGACAATAGCGGCACGAATATTGTCTTCGGGTTGAAGGGCTGTTTGGTTGATGGTAGCAAGCGCGATTTGCTTGCGGTTGTCGTCCATCCATCCGATTACGCGCTCTCTGTATGCCGGGTCGTCGCGCAATTTTTGCTTTTCTTGCGGGCTGGCATTTTGCAAGTCTTGAAAGGCTTCTTTGTATGCGTTGGTGAAGATCCCCTGGTTGAGCGCAACCTTACGCTCCAGCGGTAAATGCCCTCCTTCCACCAGAGGCTTGCCGAAGGTTTCATAGTCTTCTCTGAATGTATCTTGCGCGGTTTGCTTGAATTCTTGAGCTAGTTTTCTATCTGCTTCCGTTTTGGGGTTTGTTAATCTCTCGCGCAGTTCGGGATCTCTGCTGAGAAGAGTATCGATTCTGCGAGCAATTTCGCCGGTCTTCTCGCCTTGCCAATTCGGGCTCATCTTAAGGAGTGCGATCACGTCTGAGTCCGGTGCTTTTCCAGCTCTTACTTGGCTCAACATTCGTTGCGCTGCGTCTAGCTGATCCGGGTTTCTCAGTGAATCTTTCACTGAATCGTCGATCTGTTTTCTGAATGATTCATCAGTACGATATCGATTTTGATCGCTCAAAGACATGTTGGAAATTGAAGTCACCAGACGCTGCGAGTCTGTTCCATACCAATGCCGGCTCGACTCGATTTCTTCCGAGACGCTTACTTTTCCTGCTTCCTGCGCCTTTGCGAAGTCCGGAGCTGCCACCATTTTGTCGTAAACAGCAAGCACTTGCTTGCGTTCGTTCTCGTCCTTGTTCAGACTGGTGAGCATCTGCTCCAAAGCTGCGCGCTGGGCTGGATTTCTCTTCGCCTCTTCGAATTGTGACTGCGTCATATTGCGCACGTCGTTTGTTATGTCTTCGATGCCGGAGTTGTATATTGTCCCTCTGTGGCGCGCCAATGATGCAACTAGTGAGCCACCATTCTTGTGCGCAATCATGTCTTCGTATTGGACCATCTCCGTTTCATTGGCCGTGCCCTTCAGGGCGTCATGGACGGTTGTGTAGTAGTCTCGAGCCTCTTTGCGTCCTCCTTCGTCCAAGCCGGCAACAGGTTTGCCTTCAGATAGAGCTTTGCCGTCTATATAAAGCTTGCGTTCGCGATCCGTCATGCGGTTGATCGCGAGTTCTACACCTTTCTCATTGTCGAAGGCAATGCCGGTATTGTCTTTGATCTGTGTTGCTGCCGAGAGCTTGCCTTCGCGAGCGTAGTCCATTGCATGCGAGACATCGGAGTTTGAATACCAGTGCCCAAACGCGTCTTTGACCTTTTGCTCCCCACCATTGTCGAGAAATGCTTTTCGTGCCGCAGGAGAGGCATCGCGCATCGACTCGGCGAACAAATCACTGTCTTCTTCTTTCAGTGCTATGCCGATGAGTTTTGCCGTGTCTGCGTCGGTGCGTCTGTCATTGCCCTTGAGATAAATGGCAACCATATCTTTCGTAGCTTGCGAAAATTTGTCGTCTTTCATGATGGCGTCTTGCAAAGAAACACCATATGTCTTGCGATACTCGGCGTCCACCTTTGCTATTTGATCTGCGTTGCGGGTGGAAAGAAGGTCGCGCACGTCCTTTTCGATCTGTGCGGAACTTCTGCCCTGGATCCAGTTGCGATTTTCCACAAGGTCTTCGTGAATGCGGCGAGCTGCCGTATTCTCTGGGTTGTTGTCTTTTCGGTGCAGAATATTGAGGAATTTTTCCAGGTCGCTGCCGGTCTGAAAACCACGCATTTCTTGCTCCAGACCCTTTCCATATTTCTCTTTGTAGATGCCGTCGATGGCCTTTCTTTCGGCTTCGGTCTTGCCTTCCAGAATTTTGTTGATGGCGTCGCGGTCTGCCCAGCGGGCTACCCAGTTGTCATTGCCGGTCGCTTTGCGAATAGCCTCCGCGTCGCGCAAAGCCTGCGCCATGTCGACCGGCTTCTCGGCCGTCCGGACATTTGGGGTCGCAGCAGCAACTTGCTTTTCGCCGTCGACCAGCTCGAATTTTGCGCCTGAGGCAGCTCTTACGCTGGCAAAAGAGAAAGCCATCTCGCCTTTTGCCAGTCCCCTGCGGATGGCTCTGAATTTCTCGGTCTGATCCCCATCCTTGGCGGTTTCGGTGACTTTGTTTCTCTCCGTTTGCTCTCGCGGCTTCGAAACATCACCCTTTTCCGGCTTCTTCGTGGTTTCGTCAGACATATCAATCCCTTCGGAACCGCAAAGTTCCGTGAAAACGCCACACCAGGTTTATATACCCATCGATTTATATGGATTTTGTGTTAACTGGTAAGCCCCGAATTGTCAAGAGAATGTAAGATGGACGCCAGGTCGGCTTCTGGACCCTCCGTTGGGTGCTTCTGTGGGTTTTCCTGGATGATTACCTTGTGGGCTCGCCTTTCGGCTGGGGTTTGGGCTAGGTAGAATAACTCTGTGGAAGATTCAGCGAACTATAACCCTCAAGTCGATTCACTGATCGGCACCAAACTGGACGACCGGTATGAAATTCTTTCTGCCATCGCCAGTGGTGGCATGGGTGTTGTCTATCTTGGAAAGCACATCTTGATGGACAAAGTCGTCGCGATCAAGATGCTGAATGCAGCTTTCTCGAACGAACCGAATGCCTATGCCAGATTTCAGAATGAAGCAAAGATAGCCTGTCAGCTCAGTCACCCAAACATTGTCACTGTTCATGACTTTGGCATTGTTGGAGAGAAGATGTATCTGGTCATGGACTTTGTCGAGGGCGAAACACTCGGCGACTTGCTGGATGAAGAAACCTATTTGCCTGTGCCGCGAGTAATCAGAATGGGTTTGCAAATTTGTGACGCCCTTCAATACGCTCACGAACAAGGGCTTATACACAGAGATTTGAAGGCGGAAAACATTATGATCTCGCCTGCCAAAGATGGAAACGATCAGATAAAGATTCTTGATTTTGGTTTGGCTAAGTTTTTCGGTGAAGGCAAACAGCAGCAGCTTTCGGCTTCGGGATTCATGATGGGAACCGCATATTACATGAGCCCGGAGCAGTGTCGTGGCAAAAAAGCCGATGTTCGCAGCGAAGTTTATTCACTTGCATGCGTCCTCTATGAGGCTCTTGCAGGAGTGCCGCCACTGGTTGGTGAAAACGTCCTTGAAACCGTACAAAAACATATTGATGAGAGTCCTATTCCTGTGTCGCAAGTAAGACCTGAATTAGGAATTTCAGGTGACATGGAAGCGATTATCACCCGGGGATTGAACAAGAATCCGGATGATCGTTTTCAATCGGCTGCTGAGTTTAAGGCAGCATTGGAGCGATTAAGGGATGGCTCCCCAGCGGTTACACCGACTCGAATGAAATCGCCATCAGCTACTGATTTGGATGCTTCAACACCTGGATACTCATCAACTGGTCACGCCGTCTCTCACTCGCATGCCGGCGAACTCATTTATCCGCAGTCTAAGCTGGCGGTGCCGTTCTTGATCTTTCTAATCGTTGGCGTTGTCGGCGGTGTTGTGATGATGATTCTTCATCCTAATCATCTCGCGCCGATCACGAAGAAACCGGTTAAAGTTCAAATTGCCAGAGCGAACCCTGCATGGGTCAAGCAGTACAAGGCGGCCGTTGTTGCATTTGAAGATGAGAAGTATGAGGATGCGGAAAAAGCTTTGAACTTGGCGATTCTGGAAGCGCGACATTCCGGCAACGATGTCGAATTGCTTCAGTCTCTGCGAAAGCAGCAGGATGTATTGTACGTTCAGCGAAAGTTCAATGATGCAGACGCGTTGGACTCAGAGATCATGCGTTTGACCGCGTCGGCCTCCGTTGCCGGTCAAGTTGAAAGCAGTGACGGCAATTCCAAGTTGGGTTCAGACAAGTCCAAAGATGATAAGTCCGCGAAATCAAGCGATTCTGCAAGAACTCAGGATGAGCGGATCGCGAAGCTAGCCATGTTTTGTCATGAGCGTGGTCAGTGCGGAACTGCAATTAAGTTGTTGGAGCATTCGGTTGAGGTATCAAAACGGATGCACGGAGTAAACAGTTTGAAGACTGCCGAGCGCATTCAAGAGCTGGCCTCGCTTCACATTGCACTTGATGAAAATGACAAAGCACAACCACTGCTTGAGCAGGTTATGGAAATCAAGTCGGCAATCGCGAAAAAGAGCAAGAGCGCCAAATAGTAGAAAGTTCTGCACAACTATGTGCCTATCTTCTTGGTATTTCCGGATCGCGTTTTCTTGGCAGGTGCGGCTCGCTCAGATGCTCAAGCTTCCAGCGATATTCCGCCGCTGCAATTTCACGCCTTGCTTCAGGCGTGTTTTCAATTATTCTGCCGTCCAAAGCTCGGATCATTTTCGACTCACCATTAGGACCCGGACCATACTTCTTATCGATCTGGGCCTGGTCGTATTTTTTGATCGTCTCATACATATGCGGAGAATCAATAGCCAGAGTGCGACGATCCCCGCCTGCCCGCTCCTTGCCTGTCACGCCCATCCGGAAGCCTGCCAGTGATTCGGCGTGCTGCTCTTGCGGGAAGTCGAAATAGTTATTGATTGATGGTACTTTTGCTCTGTCGCGCATCTGCTCCTGGTCCAGCCTGCGCTTGCCGTCTGCTGGTTGCTTGCCGGCCACCCAGCGAAACTCCTTTCTGTCCGGCTCGAATTTCCAGAGCCCACCATTCTTATCTTCAAGAACAGGTTGTCTTGTGCGCTCATGCCACTTCCAACCCATTTCGGCCGCCAGCTTTCTACCTTCCGGCGTGCTATTCGGACCGAGCATCTCTCCGAGAAAATTCTTGTCTCGTTGCTCATGATGTCCAAGCTCATGATAGAGAGTTCCTTCCAAGCCCTGGAAGCCTTTCATCTCTTGTCTTGCGAACGGTAGGACGAACATATTTCCATTCTTTGCGTCAGTCACTGCCTTCGGGTTGTGACAGCCATTGCATTGATGCGGTGTTGCCGGTTTATCTCCCGACTGACTAACATAGAATCCAAAATCCGGGTTTTGGTTTTCATCCGCTCGGATAAACCACATTTTCAGGCCGCTGTAATTCTCGTGATTGGTGTTTTTCAGGACGTCTTTCAACGTGTTGAGTTCTGTTTCTGTCGGCACTCCGGCGTAGATTGGCGCGTCATCCGATTCGCCCGGCACTCGACCTTCGTTCTTGACCTTTTCTCCAGGCTTGGCGAATTTGACACCATATTCTCTGGTGAGTTCTTCTTGCATTTTATTGATGCGTTCGAGCTGTGGAGTGCGGGCAATCTGCGCATCGCCGCGGTCTGGTTTGAAGCGGAATTCACCGAAATCTGTAAGTGCTGCCGTACCTGATTTTTTCTCGCCCGTCTTCGTGTTCGTCCAGTTTTTTCCGTCGCCCGTCCATTCCCCGCTCTTGTCGCTGAAGCCGGTGACGATGCCTTTCTTATCGCGTGTGACGGAGAATTCTTCACCGCTCGAGTTGGTAATTGTGCGAGTCACATTTCCGTCCGGCGAGTACTTCGACCTGACGCCATAATCGTTATTGCTGATCGAGTAATTGCCATCCTTATCTATCGAGACTTCGCCACGCCGGACACGTAGATTTGGCTCTCCCGTTTTCCATGTGTTGCCGCCGTCTTCCGATTTCCATTCGCCCAGATGATCGCGAACGAAGTTTGGTTTGCCGTCCATTCCGTAGCGAATTTCGACTTGCGTGTCTCTGTTGGAGCCGGTGCCGAAGATGCGCGTGCGTTCAATTTTGCTGACGCCTGGCGGCAAACGATCTGTTTCGGTCGTCCCGCTTCGGTCGGCCGGCAGAGCGGAGCGGTCGGCTTGATCTCGTTGATTCTGCCGATTGCGCGGGTTGAGCATGCCACTTAAATCTGTG
This sequence comes from Candidatus Obscuribacterales bacterium, assembly GCA_019745505.1. Lineage (GTDB taxonomy): Bacteria > Cyanobacteriota > Vampirovibrionia > Obscuribacterales > Obscuribacteraceae > QKMZ01. Next base: position 9,654 of record JAIETE010000213.1, read on the forward strand.
CCATTGAAGGCGATATCGAATCTTCCGAAAGCTTCAGGCAGTCCGGTGAGATTCGCATTGCGCGCCAGGTCGCCCAGAAAACGGAGAGTCTCCTGCGGCGTTCCTGCCGTCAGACCAATCCTGGATGCGAAGTCGGTGCCGGTGTCTGTCTTTGACTCTGGTTTTACTTCAGGTCTTGGTTGAGTATTGTTTGGTTCCGCGTCGCGTTCGACAACTGCTTGACGCTGGCTTGCCGGTTGGACCGTAGAATCGGTTAGGCTCATTCAGTATCCCAAGCGGAGGATTAGCCGCTGTCGGCGGCTGGGGGGGTTATGTCTCGGGGAAGATGATAGTAATCTACAGTTCATTGTATTGAAGCAGGGTGAATACAGCGTGAACGGCTGAAAACGCCCGTAGCGCTAGCCTTTGCGGCTTCGGGGCTGCGTTGCTCCGAAGCATCTGGCTGACTTGCCTGCTTCAATTTTCCAATAATTACTGCAGGTCGCACTCACGAATTTGAGAGTGTGCTGGAATTGCTTTTTCTGTTACGCGACCGACTGCATTTGCTTTGCTCTTGATTGCATCAGACCAGATTTCTTTTTCAAGCGCACGTCTTTGAACGATCATCGTTTTGTCGATTTCAGTGCTGGCAGGAATCGCATCGGCTGACATGACCACATACTCTGTTCTCGAGCTTTGTTCGGCTTGCAGTCTATTCTCTTCCTGGCTGACTTTGTCAGTGACTATCATTGACGTCAAAACCGCCAGTCCTATGATGATAAGAAGTATCACTGCCGGGGGTATACGTGAGACGGTTGAAAGAATATAGCGTAGTGGATTCATGGAATTAACCTCGTGATATCCATCCTATCCCTACGGCATTGAGGTGTTTCATCCCTCAATCATTCCTTAACAGGGGAGGACAGTGCCGACGAAGTTCGTCAAACTGAGTCATTTAATAAATGCCTGCGGTTCTTACGAATGAATACGCGTGTCTGCCACATTGAAAGGTTCCTTGCATGAGCGCACACTGCAGTTAACCTCCCTTGCATTGCGGTTTGCGCATGCCTGACATTTCATCCGACTCCAAAGCCAGAGCAGCAGATGCGCACGCTTCAGAAGGCGTAGCAAGCTGGGCTGAGCACAATATCTTGAATCCGGCTCTGAATGCCGGTCCTCTTGCGATGTACAATATCGTCGCCGACGCAGCGAATCTGCCCGAGTGCCATCTGGCAGTCGACGAGCAGAAGCCCTACAGTGCCGGTTGGTTTGTGCAGGGTGTTTCTGGCGGGGTAGGGGCTGTACTGCCCTTCTATTTGGCCGGCAAAGGCGCGGGCAAGGCAATGTTGGCGGCTGACGGAGCTCTGGCAGGAACTCGTGTGGGCGAGGCTCTGAGTCCTATGCTGACTTCGAGCCGGGTGGCTAATATCGCTGGGGCAACAGCTTTTGGCGGACTGCAGAAGCCGGACGAAAACCACACAAGGCTAGGAAACGCCATTGGAACGGGCGTTGGCTTCTTGGTGTTTGACCGGGGCAATCTCTTGTCCAAGCAGTTGCCGCTGGCTGGAAAGCTGGCCGCTTATCCACTGACCGGGTTTGCTGGCGGTGCCGTTATGAGTGAAGCCTCTCAATTGGCTTCCAACGGTAAATTTGCTCCAGCCGAAGAGGTTTTGCAGTCAGGAGTGCAGGGCATGGCTTTGAACTCGCTTCTGCCTCTGGCGCACGAAGGTTTTACCCGCATTTCGACGAAGTCTGTTGCTGCCGAACCTGTGGCTCGTCAGAGAAACGGCGCCCTGGATAACGGGCGCAACAGCAACGGTAGCGGCGATGGAGCAGCGCCGCCCGGCGAGTCGTCAGCCCTGACAGACATTCGTGCTAATGGCATAATCGGGCCGGAAGGCGGGCTCGAAGGAGCATTCCACAAAGTTGTGCTGCGCAACAGCACAGAGTTGCGTGCTCTATCTAAGTCTTACTCCGACTGGGTCAACGAGAACAAACCCAGCTATCCGACGACAGAAGAGTTCGCTAAGCTCAGTCCCAACGAGATTGTCCAGCGTGGCTTCTATCATCCTGATGCCACCAATCTGGACCTGCTCAAGACCTTTCAGGAAGCAAAACCCCGCCCGCTTCCCGACGCCAAAGTTGTAGCGGCGGAAGTCGCAAAGAGCATGGAACCGATGCCTCTGGCAAAACAGAACGGGGATATAGTTCTAGGTGAGTGGAATATGGAATTCCTCACTGCGGACAAAGCTCAATATTTCGCTGAAACCTATAAGCACGTCGTTCCTCGCCATCACCTGATGTTTGTCGAAGAGACGAATCTTGATGGTTTGGCAAAGGTCGCCAAAGACAACGGATATAACTATGAAATTTCGCGCGATAACAGCCGCGGACAGGCCGTCGGATTTCTTATTCATCCGAGATTGAAAGTGCTGGGCACGCACACTTACGAAGAAGTCGCGAATGTACATAATATTCCCGATCTCAGACCGGCATTTAGAGTCGATTTGTTGGACACTGCCTCGGGTGAAAAATTCTCAGCCGTGACTGTTCACTTGAAGTCGATGAGAGGTGGTCCTGAGGCAACGGCACCCGTGCGCACCGAGCAGGCGCGCGTACTGGCAGAGTTGCTTGGTAAGGATTTCCGCGGTATCATCGCCGGTGACTGGAATACATTCCTGGACAAGACGCGCGAGCTCGATCCGCTTTTGAAAGCAGGATTCAAAATCGCCAATCCCGGCGACTCGACCTCGACTCAGTCAATGGGCGGCAGATTGGATGGTTTCTTGTACAGAGGAATTCCATGGTTGATGTCCAATCCGGAAGTGCGTCCTTTCTTTAAGAACCCACTCATAACACGCGGTCTTTCAGATCATGGATTGCTCAGCACGACATTGCGTCCGCCGCGACCGGCTTCTCCTATTTTGCAATACATACCCACCTGGGCATCATTCGATCAATCACGCAACTGATCTATTTTTTTGCGACGTAAATGCAGTTTTGGATGTCGTGATTGAGTTTTTGAATCTCGACGGACTTGAATCCAGCACGTTCTAAATAGGTCTTCGCTGTTTCTCGTCCCCACATTGTGCCAAGTCCTTCACCATTTTGCGACAGCGAAACCGTCATGCAATGCATGCACGAAACTGCATACAAAAATGGACCGAGCGGATGATCGAGGTTTTTCTCCACATTGCTTGATGCGTCGATATCCTGCATCAAAAATGTGCCGGTTGATTTAAGCGCTTTGCAGATGTTGTTCAAAACAATCTGAGGTTGTGCTTGATCGTGAATTGCATCGAATGCTGTAATGAAATCGAATTTCTCAAGGTCGCCCAGCGCCGAAACATCTCGTACTTCGAAACTCAGGTTGTTGAGCCCTCTTTCTTTCGCTTCTTTTGAGGCAAACGCAACTGTGTCATCGCACAGGTCGTATCCGACAAATCTGCTCTTGGGAAAAGCCTTCGCCATTCGCATCAACGCATGTCCGCGTCCGCAGCCAATGTCCATTACATCGATGCCTTGTTCCAGCTTTCTGTCAAGTCCGTCGACTAGAGGCAAAACAGTTTCGAGCAATACTGGCACCAGTGACTGACCACTGTCTTCCGCCATTACTTCGTGAAAGCGTTTGTATGCTGAGTAAGGGACGCCGCCGCCTTTGTGAAAGCAGTCGACAATCTCATCTTCAACATCCGCCATGACGCTGACATACTGTGCGAAAACAGCAAGATTGTCCTTTCCTGATTTGCGTATGAGTAATTGAGCATGCTCCGGCGGCAAAGTGTAGATTTTCTGGTCGGCGTCATATTTGACGATGCCGCTGACCGTCATTGCGTTGAGCCATTCACGAACGTATCTTTCGTTGAGCGTCGCTGCCCTGGCTAGATGCTCACTTGATGCTGCTCCGATTTCAGCCATTTTGTCAAAGAGACCGGTGCGATGTCCTACGGCGATCATTAATGTTGTTGCTGCGCCGTTGTAAATATCAAGAAGCTTCTCGTCGAAGCCCTTTTCTGTTTTAGTCTCTGTAGGTACTGGCATTTTCATTTCCTTGAGGCGCAACGTTCCGCCTAATTTCAATTTGTAATAGAGTAAGTGGTTAAGTTAGTTGCAGTTCAATCTTTTGTCAATCAAATCTGCATGCAAGTTTGGTGCAATCTAGGCATTTCGGCGGTCTAAGGAGACATGATGTTCAAACCTTGTTCAATATTGGCATCCACCCTTTTGCTTTCTTTGGTTGCCTCTGCGGCATTTGCTGCCGACATTATTGAGGTGACGGATTATCACGGCGAGGAACTTCATGCCAAATCCGGCTCGACATGGATGGGTCTCTTCCCGACCAAAGCCGGTCAATTTGAGCTGCGCCCGACAAAGGTGAATATTGCAATTGTTCGAGATGAAATTACAGACGATCCGGCCGGACCGAAGACCGGCAAAAAGGTTACTGCCGCTGGCAAGGTTGCGCCGCTATTCTTGCTAGACGGCGTACCCGCACTTAAGGCAGGGAAAGTCAGTACGAGCAAGACTTATCAGAAAGAGCATCCTGACATAGGCTTCAAAACGAAGCTCAACGTTGGTGCAAAAGAGTCTACGCTCACAGTGAGTGGGACAAAGAAGGACAGCGAGTGGCGCAATCAGTACAAGATTGTTCTTGAGACTGAAGGCGTGAAGCAGACTGTTTATGAACGCAAGGAAGTGAGCGACTCTTCATTTCCCTCGCTGTTGTGGGCTGGTGACCTCGACGGCGATGGGAAGCTTGATCTGATAATGGATATGACTAACAACTACAATGTCCGCGATGTGACCCTGTTTCTCTCAACAAAAGCAAAGCAGGGCAAGCTTGTCGAAAAGATCGTCAGTCATGTGTCGACGGGCTGCTAGCTTGTAGTTTAGATGTTTTCGTAGAATGCAGAACTTGCAGGTTCTTTTGCCGTGTAATTTCGATGCAGCCATCGACCCTCGTTAGTTAGATCTTGTGTTTCATACAAAACGCTCTTTGGCAGCACTTGTTTTACGATTTTTGCGTTGCCGCTAACCATCACTACAGTGGCCTTCTGATTGCAAAGATCTTTCATGGTGCTCATCATTTGATTGAGTGTCGGAGGCACGAAAGTTTCAGTCTCTGCCTGCTCTGAAAATGCCTCGACGGCAGCGGCTTGTAAAAGTTTTGCGCTCATTTTTCTGAAGAGAGAAGTGGAAGCATATATGTCTACGCTGTTCATTTGTCCGTTGATAGCGAATGCGCAGCCGATGACATAAGGCTTTTCGGCCATTACTTGCTTCAAATCCGTCACATACTTGTCTGTGTATTTTTGGAGCTTTTCGTTTTCCAATGTCAGTTGCAAGCTCGCGGTAGATGTTTGATCTTGAATTTCTGAGATATGTACTCCTGCTCTGCGAGCGGTACGAGATTGCAGATTGCCGACTTCGTTCCACACGGCGTTTTGCGAGCCGTTTTTGGCCGCCATTCTTAGTTTTGCAGAGGAGAGATAAAAGCTTGATCGCGAGAAGTGGTCGTCGGCTTCTTGTCCTCGTTTGTGCCAGCGAGATTTCTCGACGCAGAATGAGTTGAGTGATTCGAAGTCTGATTTCGAGCTGAGTATCATGTCGTACTGCAGAGTGCGATCTTGTTTTCCGCCTTTGACTATGTCGCCTGACTGAATGAAGACAACCTCATCGCCTGCATTCTTGATTCTGAGAGAGTTCACTTGCCCTGTCTCTTCAATCACCACTTTTTTCTTTTCGAGTGCTTCTTCGAGCGTAAGGAAACTTGTGGTGCTTGTGTCTGTTCCGTGAATTAAGTACATCGCCAGGTTGCCACTTGTGAATGGACCCGACATTTCTGCCTCTGAGAAAGTAAAAGGTTCAATAGAAACTGTTTCTTCTTGCTTTGTCGAAACAGAATTTCGAACACGTGCGTTTCCTCTGAGCCAAGAGAATAAACCCATGCGCCCTCCTCCGTGAGCTTACGATGAAGCTCACGTTTCAATTGTGAAAATGCCAACGCTTCGCCAGAGTTGTGGCGCACAACTGCCACACCAATATGCGCAAAAAAATATGTATGACCCCAAACGCTTAACTCCATCCTATCAGCCAGTGCCGATTTGCGCGATGGCCGGGGCGTTTTCCCTCTGCAAGTCTGAAAGCCCCCGTGTCCACGGCGTTTGCGGCGCTGCGATCGCACAGTTTGACACGCCCGCTTGACAACATTGAAGAATTCTAAGGAATGCAGGCTTTCGGCGATTTGAGAGATCTGTTGTCTTCCCGCGGTATGCGCTTGCGTCCTCATTCAGTCAGGGATTTGTTGTTAAAACGAGCTTGCAAAGCCGGAATTGGTGGGAGTCGGCACCGTATAATAGAAAAACGAGAAGACGGGGGATTTGTGAGTGGAAAATTCAAATTTGGGAGGTCCCAATCGCAAGACCTCCGATGACCTGTCGAAGAAAATTCTCGGAGGTTTGCAGGGCAAATTCACAGGTGAAGAGACAGCCCATTGGATTGCAGACGTCAACAAAGAGCCGACCGCAGCAGTCACAAAAACTCACAGCGAACCTGTCCACCTAACAAGCGTTGCGTTTCTGGACAAAATATTCGACGATTTCCAGCGCTATGCGTTTGAGCTGGCCAATGCTGATACTGCGGACAAGAGAGATGTTGTTATCAACCGGCCGGTCACCCCCACGGCAGCCAGCCAGCCGAGCGAATCTCTGGTGATTTTTCAGGGAACTCTCGTAACGGAGCCATGGGCGTTGGTCATGCAAGCGCAGGCGTCCAAGATACATGCATACATAGTGCCGACGGAGAACTTGAGCTCATTCGCCGGGCGCGAGTCATTCTTCTCCAGCTATATCGATATCGATGCATCTATCGAAGATGGTGAGACTGTCTGGAAAGTTGATGGACAGCTTATCTTAGATTCTATGCTTTCGTATCTGTCGAAAAAGCTTTTCGGAATATTGATCAGGGTAGCACTCGGCACCGCGTTGCCAGCGGAGCGTTTTTCCATGGATGCAAATTCCAAGGAAGCGCTCAATCTCACCGACATGCTTGCACAAAACCGACGTGGCACTCTGGCAGCCTATGAAATTTTTGCAGCGGGCGTCGATTATGAAGTGAATAACTTGAGCGCGATAGCGATGAAAGCGATTGCCGTCCTGGACAAAGAGCATGCCCGCGAAGTAATGTTGCGAACGAATCACCTGAAGATGTGGCGTGAAAAGCTTTTGACGCTTGGCGAAGAATTGAAGCAAATCATGACTGAGTAGCTGTTCTTGCATGATTTATTGTCAGGGATGCGGAAAGGAAATCGTCGGGCAGTATGTGGAAGCGCTCGGTAGCAAGTGGCATCCACAGCATTTCGTATGTACGATTTGTGGTAAACCATTCGGCAGTTCCGGATTTCTGCATCGTGACGGCAAGCCATTCTGTGAGTATGACTATTATGACCAGTTCGCCACGAAATGTGGTGTGTGTCAAAAACCTCTGATTGGCGAATTCTTTACTGACTATTGGCAGAATAAGTTTTGCAAGAGTCATGCCGATGAACTTCTGAAGTGCTTTAGCTGCTCCAGGTTGATTTCTCAGAGCATTACCGGTGGTGGCGTAGAATACGCGGATGGTCGCAAGTGTTGCAATATCTGCAGAAAAACAGCAATTGACGATCTGGATGCGGCAAGGCCTCTTTTCGAGCAAGTGCGGAAGGTTCTGGCCAAACTCGGCTTGATCGTCGACGACGGCGCAAAGTTGCCATTGCGTCTGGCGAGCCTGGATGAAATAGACAGATTGGCTGGTGGAACTCCGCAGACGGAAGCAGGGATTTCCCTGCTCGAGACACAGTCTGTCAACGGGCAGGAAAGGGCTCGTATCGTTAAGGAAGTCGTGATTCTATATGGTCTGCCTCGCGAGCACGCCGCAGCTATTTTGGCGCATGAATTCGGGCACGTCTGGTGTTTTCTTCAGCGTATGCCCCAGATGCCGCTCGAGATCCAGGAAGGTATTTGCGAGTTGTTTTCCTTTGGGTATCTTTCTGAAATAGACACTCCTGAGAGCGCTTTCTATCGCAATGGCATTGCCAGGAATGAAGACCCCATATACGGAGGGGGCTTCCGCAAGATGAATGACGCGCGCAATGGGCGTTCGATTTTGGCATTGTTGGATGATGTGAAAAAGACCGGAAGAGTCTGAATCGACAGTAGCTTGCTTAAGCTCGTGTCACGAATCTGCCAATTTTCTGCCCCCACTTAGCCAATAAATTTCCCTATGGTTGCGTCCACAGGCTGGCAGACCAACCTTTCGTTTCTAGTAGGAGAACGCGCCAATGAATGACTCGTGCACCCAAATCGCCCCGGACGTTGGCGTGACAGAACCCCAGGAGCGCAGCCTGCTGGATGCAATTTTCGAGAAGTTTACGCCAGACCAAACCACCCAGAAGACGGACCTCTGCAGAGCCAGAGAAAGCACGCCATACAGTGAGATTGTTCTTTACAGTAACGATCTGAAAATGTCCATCAATACTGGAACTCGTCTTGTACAGATGAATTTGACCGAGCATGGGCACACAATTTTTGATAAGAATGCATTGGGCAACAATAGACTGTTATTGCGCACCAATGCTGATGCGGCTTTCGGCACCGTCTCTGAGGCTGCCTACAAGTATAATGCGGATGGCAACTTGATTGAAGTAATCGAGCATTCTTCATCGACCAGGTTCGAGGTGATGAGAAGACACACCTTGACTCCTGTTGGTTGGAAGGAAGAACAGTGGAATCGCTACGGTACTCAATTCAATAAGATGCCTACTACAATTGGGCAGACCGACTTCAGGGCTCAGCATGATGGCTCGGTGCTGCGCATTACAAGAACGCTCGATACACCGCTCGGTGCCGCACCAATCAACAGGCGGACCGTCGAGACTCATACAATTTATGATTCGCAAGGCCGAGTCGTGGTCGTGAAACAGTAAGTGTACGCGAAGAGGAGCACGGATGGGCCAAATTAACGATTAAGTCAGAACTGCATAGCCCCATGCCGGGAAGTCGACGAAAAATCCGTTTCCCGTGAACTCGAGGAATTTCATATCCGTGCTGCTGGACATGCGAATGTCTAAATTCCTCAAGCCCAAATCAGTGTCGGTTCCCTGAGCGGAGACATTGACAAAGCATTGCGCTTGGTTGGGTGAATAGTTCACAACTATGTATATAGCCTTTCCATCGGTTTTCGCGTCCGAACCGGCAGCAGGATTCCCTGGCCAGGCTGAGATTTGGCTTTCCGACCTTTGCCAGGCAAATGCTATGAAGCACTCGGAAGTCCAGTTATCTTCCCAGGCTCGTGTGCATTCGAGCAGCCTCCATTCACCTTCATGGACAACTGGCAGCTTGAGACAGTCGAGCAGATCTCGGTAAAAGTTTTGAATGTCCTGATCCGTTTTTTCTTCAGGCTTGCGCTGCACGTGCACTGAAACGCGTTTGCGATATCCTTCGAATTGCCCTTGATGAAAGAATCGCAGACCTTGAGAAAAGAACGTGATAATTGAGGCAGCTTTGTGCTGGTCGCTAGCGAATATGCCGGCTGCGCGTGGCTCGTCGTGGTTTTCCAGAAAGCGGGCAGAGCGTTGTTGATAGTCTGGTGCCGCCCAGAAGTGTTCGCGCACCGGCCGAGCTTCGTTTTGGCGCAGACGATCATAGAGGCGCTTGTCATAAGTAAAGTCAAAACCTTGCTGCTGCAAATCCCACTCTCTGTCCCAGTAGACTTCAGCCATGAACGCAAAACCAGGATGTTTCCCTTTTACACTGGAGATGGCTTGTGCCCAGAAGGGCTCGATGTTGATGCCCCATGTGCGTAAGAAAACGTCTGGCAGAATGAGCATCGCCATGTCGCAGCGCAGCCCGTCGCAGAGGACGGCAATCTTATTTATCTCAGCAAGCATGGCTTCACGAAAAGCGGGGTTGCCATAGTTGAGTTGCAACGTATCCGGCCATCCATCAAAATATGGATCGCGACCGTGCGCAAATATCTTCTCGCCGACCCGCAGGAAATTTTGCGGTGCTTTGGAAATACTTTGCTCATTACCTTGTACGAAGTACTCAGGATGTGACTTTACCCAGTGATGATCGATAGCGGTGTGGTTCGGCACCAGGTCCAGCATCAGTTTAAGACCGCGCTCATTGAGTCGCTCTTTCAACCGAATTAGCGCCTCTGCCTTTCCGAAGCTCTTGTGCAGTGAATAGTCCGTGATGGCAAAACCGGAGCCGCAAATATCATCGTCAGTCAAATCCGGAATGTCTGCCTTAAATCCTTCCTTCCATCCCGGATGATTGATTGAAATTTGCCTTCCTGCTTCGCCTGTTTGCCAGACGCTGAGAAAGTACACCCAGGTAAAGCCCATTTCGGCAAAACCATCAAGGACGCTGTCCGGAATGTCATCGAGAGTAGCTTGGCGGCCTGATTCTCTAGACAACTCTGTCAACCAGACCCGCGTATTGACCTGGTAGAGGGTCGGGTTGTTTTGTAAGTGCTGCAGATTCTCGACTTGCTTCTGGACTGGTTTCGCTTTTGGTTTTGTATTCATTACGATCCTAAAGGCGAGCATTAAGTGGTGAATTGCTGAAAAGGTGTAAGCCATAAGAGCTGACGCACAAACATCTAAACGCCCACTGGCGACTTCAGCCTATTTCTTTCCTGCTTCCATCATGTGTGCCAGGCGATGCATTGGATGCGGGTCAAGCCACATGTCTTCGTCCATCATCGATTGCATGTACAAGAGGGTGGCGACTAGCCCTGTCCAGCCGGTCTGGTGTGAGGCACCAAGTCCTGCACCATTGTCGCCCTGGAAGTATTCGTAGAAGAGGAGCAGATCTTTCCAGTGCGGATCGTCCTGGAATTTTTCGGTGCCGCCATAGACTGGTCGCTCGCCGTTTTCATTTTTCAGGAAGATTTTGCAAATTCTATTGATGATGTCGTCGGCACATTCGTACAATGTGTGCATCTTGCCGGAACCGGTCGGGTACTCGATTTTAAAGTCTTTTCCAAAGTAGCAGTAGTACGTTAGAAGCGCTCGAATCAGCAAGAAGTTAACAGGCAACCAGATTGGTCCGCGCCAGTTTGAATTGCCGCCGAACATGCCGGAATCCGACTCACCCGGAACATAGTCTACTCGAAACTCTACGCCGTCATGATTGATGACGAACGGGTTTTCCTGGTGATACTTCGACAAACTGCGAATGCCGTAGTCGCTTAAGAATTCGTTTTCGTCGAACATACGCTTGAGTATTTTGCGCAATTTCTTCTCATCGCAAACCGCCAGCATACGGCGGTTTGCAACGCCTGTTTCTATAGGCAAATGCAAGTTGGCGCAAATTTCTTTCTGCCGTTTCAAGAAGTGGTGCGCTTTGTCTATGAATCCGGGGACGTTTCTCCAGACTTCTTCTTCTGCCACCACCACCGATGCCAATGGCAAGAGACCGACCATCGAGCGAACTTTCAGTCTATGCGCTTGACCATTGGGGAGGCGAAGAACATCGTAGAAGAATCCATCGTCTTCGTCCCAGAGTTCATCACGGTGCACACCTGGCCTGTCCATTGCGCTGGCGATCCATACGGTGTGTTCGAAGAACTTGAGAGCGAATCTCTCGTACAGCGGATTGTCCTGCGCGAGTTCGAGTGCAATGTTCAGCATCTGCTGGCTGAAGAAAACCATCCAAGCCGTGCCGTCTGCTTGTTCCAGGCTGCCGCCGGTTGGCAGCGCATGGCTTCTGTCGAATACTCCGATGTTGTCCAGCCCCAGGAAGCCGCCCTCGAAAACGTTGTGCCCGCGGGGATCTTTCCTGTTTATCCACCAGGTGAAGTTAACGAGCAATTTTGAGAACGCGTACTTGAGAAAGTCGCGATCACCGATTCCCTGGTGTTGGAATTTGTCGTACAGGTATGCCCAGTATGTGGCAAAAGCATGTACCGGCGGATTGACATCACTGAAGTTCCATTCATATGCTGGAATCTGACCGTTGGGGTGAAGGTATGAGCTTTTCAGCATCATCTCCAGCTGGGTCTTTGCAAAATCCGGGTCGAATAGATTGATCGGCAGGACGTGAAACGCTAAATCCCAAGCCGCATACCAGGGGTATTCCCATTTGTCAGGCATCGAAATTATGTCTTCGTTGTACATATGGAACCAGGCTGAATTACGAATTTGCTTTCCGCCCGGACCGGACATCGGAAAGTAATTGTGCTCGCGCAGCCACTGATCCACATCATAGTAGAAGAACTGTTTGTTCCACATCATTCCAGCAAGAGCGGCTCTAAAAATGGGGAATTTCTCTTTATCCTCTGTCAATGATGCCGGTGCCAGTGATTTGAAAAATTCGTCCGCTTCGCCAAGGCGCAAGGACATGATGGTGTCGAATTCTTCCATCGGCTTGCTGAGCTCGTTTCGACTGAAGCGTAGTTTGATTGTTTTCGATTTGCCGGCCGGTATTTCCAGTTTGTAATGGGCTGACATTTTGGTGCCGGTCTTGGCCGGATTCACCAAATGTTTTTCATTGTGCACGACATACATGTTGATGCCGTCTTTGACGAATGGACTTGCATTTTCTTCGTTGAAGAGAAGATCGTTGTTGGTTTCATTTTCGGTGAACAACAGTTCCGTTTCGCCATCAAAATAGATGTGGTATTCACAGAAATGTTCTGCGAGATTGGGATCTTGGTGCTGCGCAACTGCAATTTCGCGACCATCTTTCTTGAGTGCGCGGATTAGCGGTTTTACGCTTGATTCTTCTTGCGACCAGGACCAGGTGTTGCGAAACCAGAAAGTCGGCAGCAAATCGATGGTGTGAGTTTCAGGTCCACGATTATGCACTGTAACTCGAACAAGCATGTCATCCGGAGCGCCCTTTGCGTACTCGATGAAAACGTCGAAGTACCGGTCGTCGTTAAAGACCCCCGTGTCGATCAGTTCGTATTCGAAATCGAGCTTGCCTCGCCTGGCGTTGTTCGAGATGAGCTGGTCGTATGGGAAGCTGTGTTGCGGGTACTTGTACAAGTACTTCATGTACGAATGCGTCGGAGTGCTGTCAAGGTAGAAGTAGTACTCTTTGACGTCCTCTCCGTGGTTTGCCTCGGCATTGGTCAAACCAAAAATGCGCTCTTTGATGATCGAGTCTTTGCCGTTCCACATGCCAAGCGCGAAGCAAAGTATTTGTTTGTCGTCACTGATGCCGCCGATGCCGTCCTCTCCCCATCGGTAAGCTCTCGAGCGGGCATGGTCATGCGGGAAGTATCCCCAGGCGTTGCCGTCCTCGCTGTAGTCTTCGCGCACGGTACCCCACTGGCGTTCGCTAAGGTATGGTCCCCATTTTTTCCAGGGTGTGCCGTTTTCGCGCGCATCCAGTAATCGCGCCTTTTCTGCTCCATTCTCAGCAAAATTCGCACCGATGCCGGGATTTCCGGGGGAGTGTTTGTCAGCCATCGCTTCCTCTACCTATGTATGACAAAGACAATGTGC
>JAIETE010000047.1 GCA_019745505.1 Candidatus Obscuribacterales bacterium
AAAGTACTCTTCGGAGCCGCTGGTGTGACAGGCGGATTGGCAACACCCGGTTGCATCAACTGGCTCGTTGCTTCCGCAAGAGACGCCAACCTGTTCAGCTAACAAAGTTTTCCCCCGCCAACGCCAGCCAGAGACCTCCCGTAAGGGGGGTTTTTGGTATTTGTGGGGACTTGTTGGAGAATTATGCGGGCGGTATGTATGCGCGCGCCAGTCATCTATGCGCGATGATGTAGATGTTCAAGACAATGTTTTCTCGCAAATATGCGAAGATGGGTCCATCGGAAATTCGAAGAGGCACCAACAATTTCGCTGACGGACGACCAAAGGAAGAAGTATCGCAAGCAGCTGGCCATGCCCGGAATGACGGAGGATTGCCAGGAGCGTTTGTTGAATGCGCGCATTTTGATTTTGGGAACAACCGAAATTGCATTTGTCTGCGCGGAACAATTGATGCGCGTAGGTGCCGGACATCTCGAGCTTGCCGGTTCGAGCGTATACGATTTGCATTTGCTGGCCGAGCGTCTTGAAGCGGCTGGGGCAAAACACTGCACGCAAGTCGGTGTTGCGGAGCGGACTTTTGATGCTCACGATTCGGAAGATTTGATCGGTGCGTTTGATGTGGTCGTTGATGCGATGAACGACTGGCAGTTGAAATTGGTGGCAAGTGACGCATGCATGCGCCTGGCAAAGCCGCTGGTTCATGTGGGTGGCGAAGGATTTCGGTATCAGCTTTTCACAATGCGCCCCGGGCGTTCTGCCTGTCTTCGCTGCGTATTTCCTCGTGTAGCCATCGACGATTTTCCAAAAGTGATTGATGAAGACGCTTCATTTCCGCCGGTGCCCGCTGTTCTCGGTGCCCTTCAGGCGATCGAGGCTGCGAAACTGGCGGCGCGCTTTGGTGCAAGTCAGGGTAATGAACTTTTCAAATTCGACTTTCTGAGCGGCGAAATGGAGATGATTACTGGACTGGATGCTGTGAGCGATTGTCCTGATTGTGGAAGTCGCCTGCGATAGTCGTTGTGCCGGAGGGGGTGTCGGCGGAAAGATGCTACTCGTCCTAGAGTAGGGCGCATGCAATGCGCCCCCATGAGATGCGCCCCCACGAGATGCGCCACCACGAGATGCGCCCCCACGCCCAAAGCTTTTACAGATCGGGGACCAGGTCGGGTTTTTCGTCGTTGAGAATTTCGTTGGCGACTTTGACTGAGCAGGGCGCCTGAGTAATTCCGACGATTACTTCATTGGCGCGTTTTTCTGACTTGTTGCGGATTAGGGTTTCCATCAAATTCCATTGGCGTTGAGTCTCTCTCAGGGCCAGCTCACGTGCAACCCTGTAATAGTTGGTGCCGGAAATTGATTTCTTGCCCTCTTCCGAATTAGGTGTGCTCTTGTCGAAGCCTTCGAATTTTAGCAAGGTACCAATCTTGGACTCTGCCTGCTGCAAGTCTGTCCAGTCGGCAAGATCCATTGAATAAAGGTCGTCCTTGAATTGATGTTCGCGCAGCTCAATGTAGTTGGAGCGGCTGTAGAAGTCTTGCAGAGTATGCAACACCTGACCGAAGAGATAGAGGACTCTCGCTCTCGACTTTTCATCGGTGTCCGCCGTGTGTGCAAAATTCAAAAGTTTGCGTTTTTCTCTGTCGACCAGTGCCAGGCACTTTGTAATCTCGCCTGTCTTAAAGTGACGTCGCGGATCTTTTGCACCCTCAGCACCTGCAACGTCTGCTGCACTCACGCCTTTCATTATTAGTTTCAAGTTTGCATCGCATATGGTGCTCTTGAGTGCTTCTTGGGTAAGTTGCTCGTGAATATTGCCCGATTCGTCACTGCCGAATGAGTACGCATTGCTCGTGCACAGAGCGGTCGCACCAGCCAGAAGCAGTGTGATGGCGATGTTTTTTCCGTGCGCGCATTTCATGCAGTTGAGATTCCTTTTGAAAACTCTTTGCGAACTGCCATTCCTAGCACTCATTTTGTTTGCGTCGAAGGCATCACTTCAATCTTATCGAGTTTGACGCTGAGGCGAGTGTCGAGGCTAAAAGACATTGTATCTGTTGTATATGTGTTTGGCTGCTTGCTATAGGTGGACTGGGATTTTTTGCAGGAATTAATGGCGTAATGTCAGAGATTTAAAATGCCTTGCGCCATTTCTAGTGCGACAATCGAGTCCTTATATATTGTCGTTGTCGGGGTGATCCTAAGTGGTAGACTCGCTTACAAAGGTCCATGCGCCCAATGTGTCTCAGCAAAGCACTGGCACACTTCTTAGCGATTTGGATTTCATCGCTTTCGACGTTGAAACAACCGGGCTATCCGCCATCGCCTGCAAGCTCGTTGAGCTTTCTGCAGTGCGTTTTCGCCTCTCGGGCGGAGAAATGGAGATCTTCTCCGAACTGATCAATCCGGAATGCGAGATTCCTCCGGAAGTAACTCGAATTCACGGCATCACCGACGAAATGGTCAAAGACTCGCCGACCAACAAGGATGTAATTCCGAAGTTTCTAGAGTTCGTCGGGGATAAGCCATGCGTGCTCGTAGCGCACAATGCGCCCTTTGACGTAGGTTTTCTGAAAGTGGCCGTGGCTCGCCTGGGCATAGAAGTACCGGCGTTGACGGTTTTGGACACCCTCAGCCTCTCACGGGCATTGGTTGATGGTGTGGTCGATTACAAATTGAAGACGCTTGCCCAGCACTATGAAATTGTTGATGGCGACTATCACCGAGCGCTCGCCGACAGCCATCACGTCCGCCATATCTTCGGCAAGATAATGGCTGCCAATCCTGATTTTACGACTCTCGAGCATTTGCAGGAGCTGAATTGCCTTCTTTCCCTTAACGAGCAAGAGAGCGCAGTTGAGCCGACCGGCGAAGTCCTTTTGCACGTCAACGTAATCAAAGCCGCCATCGACGGCAAGCAGCAATTGAAAATGATTTATCTGGGAAATGGCATGCCGCCGCGTTCCGGACGTCTCGTCACGCCGATAGCGGTTCTTGAAAACCGCGGCAATCATTACCTAACTGCGTTCTGTCATCAAGTAGATGCGGAAAGAACGTTTAGAATAGACAGGATTAAGAGCCTTCAAGTCTCATCCTGATGCATCTGCAAAAGAAAAGTTCGACAACTAAGTGCTCCCGCAAGGCGATTTCGCTGGCGCTCTCCGCTCCGGTGATTGCGGCTTTTGTCAGCTTTCAGGTGCCACAGCCGTCTTTTGCTTTTCGTTTTCTCAAGCTGGGCGAATACCTTAACGGAACCCCGAAGCAGAAGAAAGAGGATACGGAATTCATGGGGGAGGAGCCTGCCGATCCCGAAGATACGCAAGCTCCCGGCGATTCCAAGCCGGGCGCGGCAAAAGGCGGGAGTGCCAAGGGTGCCGCCAAGGCAGAAAACTCTGGCGGCGAATCGGGCAAAGGCGCCGGTAAGGCTGATTCCGGGGCGCGGGCAACCGTTGCGAATCCGCTTGAGGAAGTATTGAACGACCTCACTCTGGAAGTCGGTCAAATCAATGCGGAAGACGCTGCTTTGCCGATAAACAAGGCGCGCAAGGTCGACAAACATATGAAGTACGGCGATGCTTTTTTTGCTCGCCGTGACCTCACGAATGCTCTTTTGGAGTATGAAACGGTCATCAAAACCGACCCGGACAATTACAAAGCGCATTTCATGGCCGGCAAAGTGCTCATGGCCATGTCGGATTTCGAGGAGGCACTGAAGGAATTTCAGAAGGCCGAGGTTATTCGTCCGAACGCCGGGGACGTACATTTCATCAAGGGCGAAACCTTGAGAATGCTCGGACGGCACGAGGCAGCGTCCATCGAGTACCGTCGCACTCTCAAAGCAAATCCCGGAAATGCCCTAGCCTACGCCTATCTGGGCGAGTGTTATCGGATGAAGCATATGTACCGCTCGGCGATCGATGAGTGCCGCAGAGCCATCGCACTCGATCCCAAGTCGGTTATTCCTCATTTGATAATGGCCCAATGTTATGCATCTTCGCGCCAACCTGAGCAATCTCTGGAAGAGTACAAGATTGCCTTAAAGATGAACGACAAAGACCCGGTAGTCCACGCACGCTGCGGTTTGGCGCTCGGCAACCTCGGCAAATGGGACCAGGCGGTCAATCAGTTTATTCGCGCGACCGATTTGGATCCTCGTTATTCCGAGGGGCACGCCGGATTGGCTTATGCGCTGGCCCAGCTGAAGCGTCTGAAAGAGGCGCTGGCGGAGGCGCGTATTGCAGTTTCACTGGCACCAAACGACCCGGACACCCATTCCAATCTTGCCTGGGTGTATGCCAAGAAGGGCGATTACCTGTCCGCTGCTGTCGAATATCGCCTGGCTTTGAAGATCGATCCCAAGAATGCCGAGCGGCACAAGGCTCTTGGCATGGCTCTGAAAGACGCAGGGGACGTCGATGGCGCGATCGCTGAGCTGCTGACAGTCACGCAGACCTCGAAGGATTACGAGGCGGAATTGGCTTTGCAGTCTTTGATGCAGGGCCGGCGGTGAGCTGGAGAATTTGCTAACGCCGACGGTTCGCTCTCAGGTCGGTCCGTTCGCCACTATGGAAACGTAATTTAACGCCGCAAAGCATCTGCAGGCCTGATGTTGTATCCTAACAAGCATGAAACCGGTAATTGGAATCAATGTTGATGTGACGGCTGGCCCCCCTGAAGAGGCCCGCGTTCAAGCTCTTTATTTCGACGCAGTGCGTTTGTCCGGCGGAGTGCCGCTTTTGGTGCCTCCGATGCCTGACGAAGACCTGAAGATTGCACTCGAGCGCCTGGATGGGCTCATGTTCATCGGCGGGTATGATTACTGCCCGAGCAAGTATGGCGAAGCTTTGGACGAAGAAACTAAGAAAAAGCTCAATGTTGAGTTGGCTCATGAGAGGCGTCAGGATTTCGATTTCAAATTGATTCGCATGGCGCTGGAGAAGCAGTCTATGCCGATTCTCGGCATTTGTGCCGGTGCTCAACTTTTGAACGTCGAACTGGGCGGAACTCTGATTACCGACATCATTCATGAGTTGCCCGATTCGAATGTATTGCATGCAAGCAAGAACGGCTGGCAAGACGGATTCAAGCGGCACGAAGTCGTGCTAGAAGAGAAAAGCGCGATCGCGAAAATCTACAAGAAGTTGCGTATCGACGTTCCCACTTCGCACCACCAGGCAGTCGAAAAGCCGGGGCGCGGTTTGTCCATCGCAGCTCGAGCGGATGACGGTATCGTTGAGGCGGTCGAACTGGAAGGACGCAAATTTGTAATCGGAGTTCAATGGCATCCGGAGCGTGATTTCGAAGGTAATCGCTCTCTGTTTGAAACTTTTGTCCAGCATTGTTCCGCACCGGTTGCGCACGGGCGCTAAACTTTCGAAATCTGCGTTTGTTGAAATTTTGAGGTTAGTCAGATGGCACGACACATTTTGGTGACAGGCGGAGCCGGTTTCATTGGCAGCCACCTGATCGACAAATTGCTGTCTGCGGGCGACAGTATCACCGTTCTGGATAATTTCAATGATTACTATAATCCGGAGCGCAAACGACTCAACATTCAGGAACACCTGAAGCATCCACGGTACAAAATCGTGGAAGGCGATTTGCGCGATGACGCAAAGATGGACGAAGTGTTCAGCCATGGTCCTTTCGACGGAATTGTTCATCTTGCCGCAATGGCCGGTGTTCGCCCGTCGCTCGAGCAAGCTGCGTACTACATGGATGTAAATCTGAATGGAACGCAGAAATTGCTCGATCGAATTGCAAAACACTGCCCGCAGGCGCGATTGGCTTTCGGTTCGTCCTCGTCTGTTTATGGTGGTCGCTCCGGTGAGAGCTTTAAGGAGACCGATCGCATCGATCAGCCGTTTTCTCCATATGCTGCGTCCAAGGCCGCAGGCGAATTGATTTGCTATTCCGCGCATCACACCAACAAGCTTCAGGTTGTCTGTTTGCGCTTCTTTACCGTATTCGGACCGAGGCAGCGTCCCGACCTTGCCATACACAAGTTTTGCAAATTGATTTCCAATGGTCAGCCCATCGAGATGTATGGCGACGGCTCAACCAAGCGGGATTATACTTTTGTTGGTGATATCGTCGATGGTATCATTGCTTCGCTTGAATATGATTTGCCGGGATACGACATCATCAATCTCGGACGCTCGGAGCCGGTTGTCTTGATAGATATGATCAACACGCTCGAGAAGCACATCGGCAAGAAGGCGGAGATTATTCAGATGCCGATGCAAACGGGCGACGTGCCTTTTACATACGCGAGCATAGAGAAAGCCCGACGCGTTTTGAAATATGAGCCTAAAGTGACCTTTGATGAAGGCGTAAAGCGGTTTGTCGACTGGCACAAGTCACTGACGCCGTCGGCTCAGACAGCAAAACTTAGAGCATAAGGTGCCGAAAGCCAATTTCCGATCGTTGCACAAAAATTGGAGAGCTGCTCTTTCGACTGCGCTTGTGCTGATGCTTGTTCCGGTGGTGGTTCCGGCAAAGAATCAGTTGGTTGCAGCGGAAACCGACAGTGTTGTGATGCAAGCGCTCAAAGAAGAGATGGCGCGTTCTCTGGCCCATCTGAAAAATGCCGGCGATGCGCCAATCTATTACATTGCATATCGTGTGTTCGAGCGGGAAGTGGCTAATGTGTCCGGTGATTACGGCAGCGTTCGGGAAAAGTTCGATATCTCCAAAAGCCGAACCCTCGATGTA
Source organism: Candidatus Obscuribacterales bacterium (assembly GCA_019745505.1). GTDB lineage: Bacteria > Cyanobacteriota > Vampirovibrionia > Obscuribacterales > Obscuribacteraceae > QKMZ01. The sequence goes on from JAIETE010000047.1 coordinate 6,712, forward strand.
GAGTTGCGAGTTGGCAGTCCCAAACTAGATAACAGCCACAAGATTCCGAAGGATGATCCGGGTGCTACTCGGGCGGTTTTTGGCTATGAAGTGCAACTTCCATTCGAAGACGACAAGATGGCATTGCGAAACATCATCTGGCTAAAAACCGATGCTGCTTTGCGTCTGGCACAGAGAAAGTTTGCGCAGGTGAAAGCGAATAAGGATGTTCTGGTCGCCGAAGACGATAGATCAGATGATTATGTTCTTGAAAAACCGCAAGTGTTCTACGCTCCAAAGAAGCCGATGAATGTCGATCATTTGCTCTGGGAATCTCAAGTCCGAGAAGCGTCCGCGGTTTTTCGCGAATTTCCGTTCATCCGCACCGGCGATGTCGACTTGACCGCGCAGCGCCTGCGGCGGTATCTGGTCACCAGCACGGGCACAGCGCTGGAAGACGAGAGAGTCAGCTACGATGCGAGATTGTATGCCGACACGGTCGCCAACGATGGCATGGTTTTGTGGCTGCTTGATAGAGCAGAGGTCGATGACGTCAAAAAAATGCCGGATGCTGCAACTCTCAAGGCGATGGCGAAAAAACTCGGCGAGTCTCTGGACAAGTTGCGTAAATCGGCTGTTGCACAGCCCTATGCCGGTCCCGTGATTTTGCAAGGACGGGCAGCGGCTGTCTTCTTTCACGAAATCTTCGGTCATAGAATTGAAGGTCATCGCCAGAAAGACGAAAGTGAAGGTCGCACATTTACGGACAAAGTCGGCATGCAAGTAATGCCGAAATTCATATCCGTAATCGATGATGCCAGCACATCCAAGCTCGGTAAAACCACGCTCAATGGCTTTTACAAATTTGACGACGAAGGCGTGCCGTCTCAGAAAGTTGTACTGGTGGATAAGGGCATTCTCAGAAAATTCTTGATGAGCAATTCTCCTATCCGCGGCTTCAAGAATTCAAATGGGCACGGACGTTGCCGTGAGGGGCATGCACCGGTTGCAAGGCAAGGCAACTTGATGGTTGTTGCTGATGTGAAAAACCAGGTCAGCCCTCAAGAGTTGCGGGCTTTGCTAATCAAGGAGATAAAGCGCCAGAAAAAGCCTTATGGGCTCATTTTTGACGACATAGAAGGTGGCTCCACTTTGACTCGCTCATCCGATCCGCAAATCTATAGTTTGTACCCGCTAAAGGTGACGAAGGTTTTTCCAGACGGACGACCCGATGAGCTGTTGCGCGGGGTCGATATTGTCGGCACTCCACTGGCCTCTCTCGAGCTTATTCTTGCTGCAGGCAATGATGTGCAAACATTCAATGGGGTGTGCGGTGCTGAGTCTGGTTGGATACCTGTATCAGCCTCATCGCCCAGCTTGTTGGTAAAAACGGTCGAAGTGGCGCGGCAGGCTAAGTCTCACAATAAGCCGCCTCTGCTTCCCGATCCTCTGCACGAATCCCGTCAGCGTGGGGTGAAGCATTGATGTTTGGATTAACGCTCAAGAAAATCAGCCTTGCCGCCTTGGCACCGCTTTTGGTGCTGCAGCCGAGTTTTGCCGTGACCGTCGAAGACACGGTAATGAAAGCGATGGTCGATGAGATGGAGCGGTCGTTGACCAGGCTGCGCCTGGATGGGCACTCCGCGCCGTATTACATCAGCTATGATTCGACCGAGACGGACCGCTTTGAAATTACCTCTTCGCTTGGATTTTTGACTGGTCGCAACCACTCCCGCTGGCGTTCGCTGGAGCCGAATGTGCGTGTCGGCAATTATGATTTCGATAACACGAAATTTTATGGAGAGGCGCCTGTCAGCACTTCCTCTGCTGGTCTTACGATAGACAATAATTATGATGCGATCCGCCGGAAGATCTGGCTGACTACAGATCTTGATTACAAGAGCGCTGTCGAAACACTCGAAGAGAAGAAAGATCACTACAAGCGCAACAATATCGACAACAAGTTCGACGATTTTTCAAAGGAAGTTCCGGAAGTAAGCATAAGCAAAGCGCGCCCTCTGATTGTAGATGAAGCTAAGTGGATAGACTGCGCAAAAAGAGTGTCGGCTATTTTTCGCCAGTATCCGTCCATTCAGCTTTCGCTCGTAAATTTCAAAGCCAGTGTCAGCAATCGCATTTTTGTCAGCAGTGAAAAGGCGCGAATAGTCGATGACACCGAAGACTGGCTTCTGACTATCGCAGCCAGCACCCAGGCCAAGGACGGGGAGCGGATCAAAGATATCGAGGTTTTCGGTGGGCACACTGAGAGCGATTTGCCGGGCTTCGAGAAGTTTGAAAGTGGAGCTAAGCAACTGGCAGAACGCGTCATGATGTTGCAGACGGCGCCGACCATGGAAGATTATGATGGTCCGGTGCTTTTCGAAGACCAAGCCGCTGCTGAGTTTTTAGAACAATTGCTGTGCGACAATCTCGGCTCTCAGGTCGACTCGCTTTCCGCCGACACTGTGTCTCAGTCTTCCAAGCCGTTTGCAGAAAAAATAGGCAAGAAAATTCTGCCCAGGCAATTGAGTGTAGTTGACGATCCATATGCTCGAGAACACAATGGAGCTCCTTTGTTCGGCGGCTATAACTTCGATGTCCAGGGGGTGCGGGCCAAGCGTGTAATTCTTGTTGCCAAAGGCGTTTTGAAGGCGCTTTGTACTGATCGTTCGCCGACAAAATACAGCCAGCATTCGAATGGGCACTCGAATGGTTATGGTGGGGCGACCAGCATTGTTTTTGTGTCATCCGACAGCAAGAACACTCGAGAAGATCTAATCGCGCGAGCCAAAGAACTTGCCAAGGAAGCCGAACAGCCGTATTTCTTGATTGCCAAACGGCTTCTGGATCCGAATGCTGTTTCTATGCTGCAAATGCCCGATTCGGTGCCTGTTCTTTCCTCTACTTCCTATGATGCGATTGTTTTGCCCAAGCCGGTGATTCTGGTAAAACATTGGGTCGATTCTGATAAGGAAGAGATAGTGCGAGGCGCTCGTTTTGAGCCGATAACAGTGCGCATATTGAAAGACATCGACATGATCGCCGGCGAGGAGAAAGCGTCGATGATGGGTCGCGGAGGGGATAATTTCACGCATTTGATCTGTCCGTCTTTCATAATCAAATCGATGGAAGTGAGCAAAGACACTGCCACGCGGGAAAAACCTCCCCTTTTGGAAAATCCACTGTCCGAGAAGCCCGGTTCTTAGCCCGATACCAGATCTATCGAGAAAGCGACGCATTTCTGCGTCGCTTTCCTGTTTGTAGTGACAGATTGACTCTGTCTCCACTGCTTTGTTCGGCAGTCTAATAGGTATTTTCGATTCTTACTTTTTCTTTGAATCTGGGACCGATGTCGCCACTGAGGCTGCTTTCAACAACTGCTACTTTGTTGTTCAAAGTTTTGTTGACGTCATGATTCAAATTAGAAATCGCGACGAACGAGAAGAGCAATGCGGCAGCTGCTGCAACCACGGTCAATCGGGCTACGCGATTCATTTTTGCTTCTTTGAGTTCTTCTTCAGTCATGTAGCAATAAGAAGAATCTTTATCTGTAATACACTCTGCCATTGTTTCCTCCTTAGCAGTCCGCTCATTGCGAGCGTCTATGTTGCTTCCGTTTCTTCGTGTCTAGAGGACGCGGTGCGAGGCTGAGAGTTCCATAACAGTTCGAAAAAAAATTGTCCCGAAGCGCTTAAGCGCCGCAGTGGTAGTTTTTGCCCTATCCGCCGGCGCAAATGGAGACTAGCCGGCAGGGAAAAATCAGCCGTTTCCCTTTTCCATCAGCCGAGATTCGAATTCTTTCGATTCTTGAATTGATAAAAGTTGTCTTTTCAGCTCGCGCGTTTCTTCTTCCAGAGCTGCAATTCGCAGATTTATTTGTTTGGTCTGCTCGTCATCCATTTCTAAATGCTTAGTTTTAACTTTGTCAGCATAGGCAATGGCAAGAGGACGTCCGACGGTAACGATCGTAACGATTGCGATTAGCCCCATTACGACCATGAACATTACTTCGAACACGAATAACATGCCTTGCCGTCTCCCTTAATACTGATTTCTAACCCATTTATTCCCCCTAAAGGAACGGACCCGCCTTGACACTGCGTGTGCATTCTTTGCATAATCAAAGTTCGGAGCAATACGTGGCACGGTAGCTCAGTCGGCTAGAGCGGGCGACTCATAACCGCCAGGTCGAGGGTTCGATTCCCTCCTGTGCCAATCTTTATCAATTCGAGCGTTTTTTCCAGGGTTGTCCAGCGACGGAAACTCTCATCTACTGACCTGGGACGCGATAGCGCTCGACATCGCCGAATTTGAAATATTGTCTTTCCGGGCTGTCAGAGGTCTTGATTCCGGCTGTTTGAGTGACAAATTGCCTTTGGGATCGTCTGGGGAAACGCAAGTAGGATGAGCCTTCTAGCGCCATAATCGAATTTATTACCGCTTGGTCGAAATTGGGAAAACCCGACGTTTGCTTGATTTTGGCGCTCACGATGTGCCTGTCGGCAGAAATTTTGCAGTGAAACCAGGCTACAGTCCCCAGTGGGAATCGAACCACCACCATGCCTCGACGCGGGTCGAAGCGGAGGTCGACATCATCTGGGTTGTTGAGAGCTTCTTGAACACCGGATTGAACCGCCCAGAGAAACTTATTGCGCCACTTGTCCCATTCGACTTGAAGCTCCTGGTCGTCCATGTCAGGGTCGCCGCTGGGGCCGAAGTCTGACTGCATGGCAGAGCCCTGGAGCAGGGGCTTGCCGCCCTGCATGGTCGGTTTCATGGGCGTCAGAGAAGCGTCCCCGTCATCTTGTGCGCTGCCTTGTAAGGAGTTTTGATCGGTATTGCCTTTCAGTGGGTCAGTGGCGCCTTCTCGGCCTTTCAGTCCCTGCAAATCGCCGTCGTTGGCTTCGATGCGACCGGTCTGCATCTTCATTCTTTTCTTCTTGCGAGGTTGTTCCAGCTCCGGAGGTGTCTCGGCCGGAGCCGGCGCGGCAGCCGGTTGCTTCGTTGTGTCTTCTTCCCAGTCCGATGCGAGCGCAGCCGGAGCATAAGGAGCTGCCATACTCGCAAGCAATAACGCGGAAGCGAATAAGGTAGCAGCTCTTGGGAATTTCATCTAAACTAACTCCGTTAACGGGCGCCTATCTGATTTGCTGTTAGACTCGCGTTTTTCAGTCGCAATTTACTGTCTAGAATAACTCAAACACAGATTCGAGTCTTTGGTGTAAATACTGACCTGATTGGGTGTAAGGGCGTCGGGTCGGTCGAAAGACATGCTCGCAAACCCTGGACAAAAAACTCTGACGACCAAATGCCCGCCTTTGTTTCAACCTTTATTCCCGGCTTGGACACCGACCTTTCAAACCAGTAATGAGCGCTTCAAAAAATCCCAAAATACTAGAACTGAAAGAGTTTGCCGCCAAATACGATTGGGCCGCCGGAATTCCGATGCGCATGGCTCTGGCCAACGCGCTGGTCGCTCAGCGGACTTCTTTATCAGCCGACGAGTTTTACAGCTGGGATGCGTTGCGAGAGAATCTGCCGCTTTTGCCGGGCGGTATCTTCAGCGGTGGCGCGGACGTGCAAAGTGAGCACTGCGAGCATCCATTATTAGTGGGTGTTTCCGGGGGCGCCGACTCTGTCGCTCTGCTGGTCAGTCTGATTGCATCTCAAATAGACGGGCTGTTTTCTTCGATTACCGTCTGTCATATCAATCATCGCTTGCGCGCAGACGAATCCGATGCTGATGCGGAATTTTGTGCACAGCTTGCCGAAAGGTTATCACTGCCATTCGTAAGCACTGTCGCCGACGATGCCCAAGCTCAATCCTTTCGAATGAAAGGTAGTGAAAACGCATTGCGAGACTTCCGCTACGCAGCCTTTGAAAAGCATGCCAGTCTGGTCGGCGCGCGAGTTGTCGCGCTTGCGCACAATCTGAACGATCAGATTGAAACCATGCTCTTCCGTGCTTTTCGCGGAACCTCGGCAGCCGGTCTGCGTGGAATTCCTTGTGTTCGCTGGCAAAACGATCTTTTGATCTGTCGCCCGCTTATAGATGTTTCGCGCTTGCAAATCACGTCTCTATTGAAAGATTTGAAACTCGATTGGCGTGAAGATTCGTCCAATGCGCAGCTCAACTATTCCCGTAACTTTATTAGGGCGCAGATAATTCCTCGCATAGAGAGCGAGTTTGCGGATTTTGGTTTGCGCCTGGAGAATATGCGACGACTGATGGCAGATGATGAAGAGATGCTTAAAACTTTGTGTTTGAGCCAAATTTCTGCAGTCGAGGGCAAGAATGCCAACAGTTGGCAGTTGGCTGAGTTGACTCCGCTGCCGGTGGCGTTGAAGCGAAGAATGTTTGCTCAGGCTCTGAGGTCCAGAGGCATTGAGGTGAGCTTCGAGCGAGTAGAAAAATTGATTGCCCTTGTGCGCGGTCATAATGAAATTGACCTCGATTATTCAAATCCAGCCAAGCAGGCCGTTAGTTTGAATGAGCGATGGGACGTCCTTCGGGCAAAGGATAATCTGATGTTTGTCGACAAAATTGAAAAAGCTAATAATGCCGCGGTAGTCATTGGAGATCCTATTCCTGTGAAGGTTCCCGGCATGACAATCGTGCCGGCGCTCAACAAGGTGTTGTTTGTTGACGCGCTTGAAGCCGCAGAGCGGAAGCCCAAAAGATTTCCATCGCAAGAAGCTTTCGAAGCAATCGTGTCTCTGGATAAAGTCAAGGGTCCTCTTGTTATCAGAGAGAGGCAGGCGGGTGACTTAATTCAGCCTTTCGGCATGAAGGAGATGGTGAAGCTGAAGAAGTTTCTCCACACTCACAAGCCTGAAGACGAGGAAGCGTCGGCAAAGAGACAATTCGTGCTTGCTTCGGGCGAAGAAGTTTTCTGGGTGCCGGGCGTCGGCATCAGTGAAAAGTTGCGTGTGACCGGGCTGGCGACGCATGCGTTGAAATGGCTTGATATCGGTATCGGTGCAACCACGCTTTGTTGAATCGTCAAGCGCCCTCGTAGCCGGTATCCTGTCGACGTTAAGCGAAGTTAATCTTGATTGGGTGCGCTGATAGCCTGCTGGCTGGGGGTTCTCGGAGCGTTGTCCACTTTGCAATGTATCCAGCAGGGCACAATCCGGGTTTTCCCCCGTCAACTCTAAGATGGAAACGTTAGGATGTGAGTATTGGAAACATCGGAATCATCCGAGACATTAGTAGTGAGAGCCGGTTGCGAGCTTGTCGCAGCAGAACCCGAAAAGAGCCGGATAGCCTGAGTTTTCGAACTCTTAAGAAAGACCGGAAAGGCAGGCAGGTTCAGGCTTAGGGTGATAGACTTAGCATGTTATAATCTGAGGATTAGGTATCTGGAGTGGCAGGAATGAGGAAGTACGGAACAACTTGGGCCGTTTTCTTTTTGTTGGTCGTGCTGGTGATATTTGTGTTCTCGCTGACGAGCATAAGCCGTCGCGAAGAGCCTCTGACTTACTCGCAATTGCAAAATCTGTTGAAGGAAGGCAAAGCCGACCAGATTCAGAAAGCAACCCTTACCAACGGCGAAAACGTTGGCTTTTTCAAGGTGGCAGGAAGCGATCGCGAGCGGTCGGTAATTTTGCCGGCGGAAGCCAAAGAAGATCTGATCAAAGAGCTGAATTCAGCCGGTGTCACTGTTGATGTGAAAGAGCCGGATAAATCCAGCTTCTGGTTCCAGTTGATCAGTTCGTTCTTCTTGCCGATTTTGCTGTTGGTCGGATTCTTGTTTATGTTCCGCAGCGCGCAGTCGGGCGGAAATCAGGCGATGAGTTTTGGTCGCAGCCGCGCCAAGCTGATGGTCGACAACAAAGTGAAGGTATCGTTCAACGACGTAGCCGGCATCGATGAAGCTAAGCAGGAGCTGCAAGAGATCGTTGATTTCTTGAAGAGCCCTGAAAAGTTCCAGGCTCTTGGTGCCCGCATCCCGCGCGGTGTTCTGCTCGTAGGCGCACCCGGTACCGGTAAGACATTGCTTGCCAAAGCCGTGGCTGGTGAAGCCGGCGTGCCGTTCTTCAGCATCTCCGGTTCGGACTTCGTTGAGATGTTCGTCGGGGTTGGTGCGTCACGCGTTCGTGACCTCTTCGATCAAGCCAAGAAGCACGCTCCCTGCATCGTATTCGTCGACGAAATCGACGCAGTCGGTCGCCAGCGTGGCGCCGGTCTGGGAGGCGGTCATGACGAGCGCGAACAAACTCTCAACCAATTGCTGGTTGAAATGGACGGCTTTGAAGGTACGACAGGCATTATTGTCATCGCTGCTACCAACCGCCCCGACATCCTGGACTCGGCACTCTTGAGACCGGGTCGTTTCGACCGCCAGGTCGTAATCGATCGTCCGGACGTGCTGGGACGCGAGCAAATCCTCAATGTCCATGGTCGCGGCAAGCCGCTCGCCAAAGATGTTGAACTGAAGACTCTCGCTCGCCGCACGCCTGGTTTCACAGGTGCGGACTTGTCCAACTTGATCAACGAAGCTGCACTGATTGCAGCGCGGGCGGACAAGCGCGAAATCGAAATGCTCGATCTCGAACTGGCAATCGATAAAGTCATTGCCGGTCCTGAGAAGAAGACAAGATTGATTTCGGTCAAAGAAAAGACTATGACCGCTTATCACGAAGTCGGGCACGCTCTCATGTGCATTTTGCTCAAGAATGCCCATCCGCTGCATAAAGTGACGATCATCCCGCGCGGCTTCGCTCTCGGTTTGACGATGTTCTTCCCGGAAGAAGACATCCTCACCCAGACTCGCTCGCAGCTGATCGACCAAATCGGTGTCAGTCTCGGCGGCCGTGTTGCTGAAGAAACCGTATACGGTGAAATCACGACCGGCGCTCACGACGATTTAGAGAAGTGCACCAAGCTGGCTCGCCGCATGGTGACTGAATTCGGTATGAGCGACAGACTCGGACCGATGACTTTCGGTAAGCGTCACGAGCAAGTATTCCTTGGTCGTGATTTCGGACACGAACGCGATTATGGTGAAAACATAGCCACCGTTATCGACGAGGAAGTGAGCAAGCTGGTCACCGTTCAATACGATCGCGTGAAGGACCTGCTCATCAAATATCGTCCGCACATGGATGCGATCGTCAAGGTTCTGCTCGAGAAAGAAACTCTCGACAGAAAGGAAGTCGATGCCATCATGGAAGAAGTCGACAGACGTATCGCTGCAGGCCTGCCGCCTGTCGATGATCCGCCCGTGTCTCCTCCAACGGCGGTTTCCGGTGGTGATGTACTGAAAGTACCGAATCCGCCCGAAGTTGACGTAGCGCCGCAAGACCCCGAAGTCAAACCGGAATTCAAACCAAAATTCGCTTAGACTTCTGAGGGCTCGTCCATGGACGACGCGCTTGCCAAAAACGAAACCAACGATCAAACCGGCGAACCCAATGGGCAAGCCGGTTTGCCTCATGCAGAAGAGAAACAGAGCGAGGCTGGAGAAAGTTCGCCAAGCGCACATGATTCGCAAGGAAAGTCCGCCTACAATGAGAAGAAGCGAGTGCCATTCTTGGCGATGAAAGTTCTTTTGGCTGGGTTGACTGTTTCAGTTTTTGCATTCACTTCGTTCGGTTTCGGCGAGACAAAATACACAACGAATAACTGGCCCAGTACGATTTTCACATGCGGTGGTCTTTTGCCGAAGCTCTTCTCCGGCTCATACGCATTAGCGCTGCGTGCTGCGGGCGAGACGCTGCATGCAAACTACCAGAGCACGAAGGGCAATTCTGCAGAGGCTGAAAGATCTTTTCAGCGGGCTCTTGCCGCATACGAAACTCTGGGCGCCGTAAACACTGTATGCGGTCACTTTGCGCTCATGGGACTGGGTAAGGCGCAGAACGATCAAAAGCATGATGCTGAAGCTCAGAAGACCTTTCAGCGTAGCCTGGAAGTGGCAAAGACAGTTTATGGACCAGAACACCAGACAGTTGCTATTTCTTTGCGCGAATTGGCGTTTGGGACAGCCAAGGAGAGAAAATATGCGCAAGCGGAAAAATTCTACAAGGAAGCGCTCGCTCTCGATACGAAAGGATTTGGGGCGGAACACTCAGATGTGGCTTATGACACGAGTTGCGTCGGCGAAGTGATGCTCTTGCAAAAGAATCTTCCGGAAGCCATCAAGTATCTTTCTCAAAGTATCTCTATCTACAGGAAAGCGCGCGGAGAATTTCATCCGAGCTTCTTATGGGTGGAAGAAAGTCTGGGAAGAGCTTATTATGAGGGCGCAGAGTACAGACAGGCTGCCAGGCAGTTTGAGCATGTTCTCGCTATAACCGAGCGACTGCATGGTAATCCGGGCAAGGACTATTGTCGCGACGTTGCTTGGTTGTCGTGGTGCTACTACTATGATGACAATACCGAGCGATCTCGTATTCGTGCCAAAAAACTATTCGATCTATTGGCGAAGAAGAACGAGGCAGAATTGGCTGGTATGATGGATCTCGTCGAAAGTAACTCAGAAATGTTCATGATGTTGAAGGAATACGATACGGCTCTTGCAGGATTCAAGACCTATTTGAATTTGCTGGATAAATCTGAGCGGAAAGACCCCCTCCAAAGGCGAACAACATTGCTCAATTTAGCCAAGTGCTGCGAAGCACTGGGCAAGCGCGATGACGCTGACTCTTACCGACAAAGGGCTGAGGCAGTTGAGTAAATTATTGCCCTCTATAGTTTTTCCATTCGTTTTTTTTCTTTCAGGTGTTTCGAGTCTATTTTTTCAGGTCGCGTGGCAGCGACTGCTGACTGTTTTTTATGGTGTCGGCCCAGTCTCTATCACTCTTATCGTAAGTTTGTACATGCTGGGTTTGGGTTTTGGGTCCTTGATCGGGGGGTATTTTGCCGACCGAGGCAAGAATCTCATCAGAATTTACGTGTTGGTTGAAATTAGTCTGGGATTATTTGGTGTATTGAGTCTTCCTTTGCTGCGGTCATTGGGAGAATTAACTGCTGGAAGCAGCGTTTGGATCAGCATGTTAAGTATGAGCTTGTTTCTTGCCATACCGACTTCACTAATGGGAATGACACTGCCCTTGGTGATAAAAATATTCAATCACTGTGACAGAAATTTCTTGCGTTCTGTTTCATCGCTTTACTGTATCAATACATTGGGTGCTGCATTTGGCTGTTTGTTAGCGACCTTTGTAATTATTTCGCACTGGGGTATAGACACGACCATATATGTCGGTGCCTCTATTGACCTCCTTCTTGCTTTTGTAATTGCTTCGGTAGCAAGTATCCAGGGCGAGCAAAGTTTTTCTTTAGAGAGTACGCCAATTATGGACGACCCTCCAGCGTCCGCTGATTTAGGTCGTGACAGCACAGAAAGTTCAGCCTTGTCAGATCAGAAGAATTCTACAGCGCTCTTTAGTTTAGTCTTTCTCTCTGGATTCCTTGCGATTGCATACGAGATAGCTTGGTTTCGTTTTCTCCAAGTCCTTGTAAAATCGTCGCCATATTCCTACTCAACCATTTTGTTTGTCTATTTGCTGGGAATTGGCTTTGGAAGCTATTTCTGCACGGGAATTGCAGGAAACCTGTCAAAGAAAAACAGACGAAATCTCTTTTTTCTATTTCAAGCTTTCGTTGGAATGTATGCGCTTTTATCAATTGCGGTCTACTACATTCTCACACGCGATTCAGATTTTCGTTTGCTCACAGTCAGTTCTTTCAGCTTTTACACCGCTTGGCCAAGTACTCAATGGTACGCTCCGTCTCCTTACTTTGTAATTGCCGCACTATTCATTTGGCCGATTCTCTTTATGTTTTTGCCTACCCTCGCTATGGGGGCGACTTTCCCATTAATGAGCTCCTTAAGTTTCAACGATGGCAATGACGAAGGTAAGTCTGTCGGTTTCACTTATTTCTTTACGACATTAGGCAACGTAACTGGCGGCATAGTTACTGGATTTGTATTGCTCTCATCTCTAGGTTCTGAAATAACCTTTTTATTGCTTGGTGTACTTGGCACTGCAATGATTTTGCTAGTTTCGAATGACTATTTAAGCCGATCAAAAAAAGTTTTCGTCCTTGCTTTGGCTTTGCTCGCTGTCGTGTTATTTCCGAAACAAGGTGAGCTCTATTCACTTGTGAATCGCTGTCTCATTCCACCTGGAGAGCATGCTAGTTGGCATGGGCATTTGCAGGAAGGCGTTGACGGTGTCATTTATACGATGACAAATGGTTCTGTTTTCCAGCACTACATCAACGGGTTCAGCCATGGACGTCGTCCCGACATAAAGTATTACGTGGAAACTATAGAGGCAATCGCTTACGCAAAGCAAAAAGAAAATGTCCTAATTATTGGGTTTGGCACCGGCACCATTTTGGAAATAGTACAGTTGCTGTCTGAAGTTAAGAAGATTACCGTGATTGAAATTTGCCCGAGCAGTATAGCCAATCTCAAGAAATTTCCCCTTTTTCAAAAAATGCTTGCAGACGGCAGAGTCAATCTCGTAATAGATGATGGAAGACGCTATCTGCTGTCTCATAAGGAGAAGTATGATCTTGTATTGATGGACCCACTGCGTTCTACCGAGGCCTATAGCAACAATATCTATTCCAAGCAGTTTTTCGAGTGCTTGAAGCAACACCTGTCTGATGCCGGAATTGTACTTCTATGGTTGGATGAGTTCAAAATTCTTCCACACACGGTCACCAGCGTTTTTCCTTTTGTTCGGCAATATGATTTTTTCTGTCTTGCGTCGAATAATGAGATGAATGAAATAGCAGGTGCCAAAGACAATGTTATGAATTGCTTTGACAAGAATTTGCAGAAGGAAATCATCAAACACTCGGCGAATTTTGTGGCCGACCAAGAAAAGATGAAAGACAGTCTTCAAAAGTATCCAATTAATCAAGACTGGCGCCCTTATTGCGAGTATTGGATTCGCTAAATATGATCGAGCTGCTTGTCTGGACTAATTTTTTCAGTCTTGCTCTTTTGCGTGCCTTAAGGTCTTTGTGCGGCAAGAACCAGAACAGCAGCATCACCAATGTTCTTCAACGCTTTTGCGACAGGAGGATCTCCTGGCAGCGCGCCGTTTACATGATGTTGTGCTCCTGGGCCCAGCGAACTCAGTGTAGCGTGTCCACTTACTGATGGCTGGGTTGTTCCGTTGTTCGAAAAACTAACAATTGGTTGTATTGGCTGCTCTCTAGTCGGTTCTGTATTTACCGACAAATTCATCGAGCCATCACTTTGCTTGTAATAGTTCAGAATGGCATCTCCGCTCGCGAGTCCGGCGGCTTCACGGAGCACGTTTCTGAGACCTCCAGAGTCATTTCTGTAGCTTTCCATTACCGACTGAACCGCGTTCACGTCGCCACTTAGTATGGCTTTCTGTAGTTTGCTCGCGTCCTGGTACTGCTGGTCTGTCACCTTATCGCCTAGACTCTTTTGGATCTCTTTTATTTCGTTGTTTTGGCGATCAAGGTTCTGGTTTGCTTTCTCTCTTTGTTCGGAGGTCGGCTCCGGTACGCTTATTTCTGGCTGTCTGCCGCCCGCCTCTCTTACGCGCTTTGCGAATTTTGCATCGTCTCCGTCTTCCACTTGTTGTAGTAACTGTCTCAGCATTCGGTCGTGTCGTTCCTGCTGTTCTTCTTCTGTCATTCGAAATGGGTATTCGTCCCTGTTTCCAGACGTCTGCGCAAGATCTACCGTGTTTTCATTTCTTTCTCGAAGCCCTCTGTCGTACACAAAATCTGAATTGCCGTAATCACTTGCGCGGTGCGATCCGCGCGGGGCAAACGAGTTAGCGTAGGGGGTATTCTGGTAAGGGTTCTCTCGGTCTCTGCGCACTTCAATGGTAGCCGCCATCCCATCCATTGGCCACCTATACTGCTCAGATTCTATCGACTGTGGGCCTGCGCCATGGGCTCCGTAGTCGAGACGTCCTAAGCTGATTTCTTGTGGATAGTCTTTTCTCGTATCCCACTTGTTGGACGAATAAGTCCGGTCTGAAATGTCGGAGTAGACCTCCGAATGGACAGGGCTTTCCTCGCCCGAATCAAACCGGTCATAATTGGAACTAGTGTTCTCAATCCTATTAGGCATCGGCTACGAGACCTCTTATTTGCGGTTGGGGATAACCCGACGATATGGTACGAATGTTTCAATTTACTTGCAGCTTTGTCGATTTATTTTGGCCATTCCCCGGAAACTCATTTGTATTAGAGGATGCTTAAGACTTTTATCTTTTATCAATAAATGGCGGATGATATCCCCCATGGCGCTGCGGGTCGGTTTTCGGCTTGGCAAGCTACCTATATAACGGTCCTTGGCAGGACCGAAATCTCTTACTCCTTGGAGGGTCTAAACGTGGCCGTAGCTATGGAAAAAGAACTACTTTGCAAAGACTTCCTCGCCAGACCGAAGCAACTGCTTATCGACGGTAAGTGGGTAAACGCTGAATCCGGCAAGACTTTCGAAGTTTATAATCCGGCAACCGAAGAAGTTATCGCCAAGGTTCAAGAAGGCGGCAAGGCTGATGTAGATAAAGCAGTCAGAGCAGCCAGAAAGGCTTTCGAGACCGGACCCTGGCGCACGATGAGCACCGCTCAGCGTCAACGCTTGCTCATGAAGCTTGCTGATGCCATAGAAGCCCATGCCGACGAACTGGCTCAAATCGAGACCCTCGACAATGGCAAACCGATCAACGAATCACGCTATGTTGATGTTGTTCAAACTGTTGAAACCTTCCGCTATTACGCTGGTTGGGCAACCAAGTTGGAAGGCGAAACCATCAACGCCAACTCCAACTTCTTCACCTACACCCTCCGCGAGCCGGTCGGCGTAGTTGGACAAATCATTCCGTGGAACTTCCCGATGCTGATGGCAGCATGGAAGTTGGGTCCTGCACTTGCTTGCGGCAACACCGTCGTTCTCAAGCCGGCAGAACAAACCCCCTTGTCTGCTCTGCGTATCGGCGAGTTGGCATTGGAAGTTGGTTTCCCCGCAGGCGTAATCAACATCATCACCGGCTTTGGTCCTGACTCGGCAGGTTCTGCAATCTCGGAGCACATGGACATCGACAAAGTTGCATTCACCGGCGAAGAAAACACCGGTCGCATCATCGTTAAGGCTTCTGCCGGCAACCTGAAGAGAGTTTCTCTCGAACTCGGCGGCAAAGCTCCTAACATCGTATTTGCCGATGCCGACATCGATGCAGCCGTAAAGGGTGCCATCACCGGTATCTTCTTCAATCAAGGTCAGGTCTGCTGCGCAGGCTCCAGACTCTTCCTGGAAAGCAAAATCCACGATGAATTCATGACCAAGCTCACCGAGCGCGTCAAGCAAATCAAGCAAGGTCATGGTCTCGACGACAAGACCGTCATCGGACCGCAAGTTTCGAAAGAACAACAAGAGCGCATCCTCAACTACATCGACATCGCCCAGAAAGAAGGCGCCAAGCTCGCATGTGGCGGCGGCACTCCTAAAGACCTGCAAAAGGGATACTTCGTTGAGCCGACCATCTTTACCGGTTGCACCAACGACATGCGTATCGCCAAGGAAGAAGTCTTCGGACCAGTCCTGGCCGTTATCCCCTTCAAGACGACCGAAGAAGTCGCAGAAGCCGCCAATAAGACCACCTTCGGTCTTTCCGGCGCAGTCTGGACCAAGGACGTTAAGAAAGCCCATAAGCTGGCCAGCCAAATCAAGGCTGGAACCATCTGGGTCAACTGCTACAACGCATTCGATCCGGCAGTTCCTTTTGGCGGCTACAAGATGAGCGGCTATGGTCGCGAACTCGGCAAGCACTCGATCGAACTCTACACAAACATCAAGAGCGTTTGGGTCAATCTGGCTGAGTAATCACGCCATTTTCCGAACGGTCCGCAGTGTTCAGTCGATTCGATTGAAAAGGTAAAAAGAAAGGCGCCGGTTTTCCGGCGCCTTTGCTTTTAGATGCTGTATCTAAAGCGTCCGCTACTTGCGTTGTTGCAATCTGTCCAGGTTGCCGCTAAACCAGTGACGCTTCAAATCGTAGTAGTTGTCCGGCGTTCCGTCATTGTTTTTGTCGAGTTGCGCGCCGTGAATATAGCCAGTAAAGAAACCGCGCCTAAATGTCAGCGCTTCATCGCTCTTCTTATCGTTGTTTGTGTCCAGCTGGAGTCCTTTTACTTTGGTTGAAAACCAGGCGTAGTTAGGATAAAAAGTAGCGTCGGTGCTGCCGTCGGCTTTGAGATCGAGCTTGGCGCTTTTGACGACTCCCAGGGTTCTGTCGAACTGAATCGAGTATTGATGGGAACCGTCATTTCCTTTCACATCTATCTTGTCGATGTTTCCAAAAAATGAATAGCTGATCTCCCCTGTCGCGTCTGCTACTCCGTCTTTGTTGCGGTCAATGTCAACGGATAGGGGTTTTCCGGAGAAAAATTTGCAGTCCGTCACGGAGATTTGCGGTGGTC
>JAIETE010000316.1 GCA_019745505.1 Candidatus Obscuribacterales bacterium
AGGTAGCCCAGGTCGAGACCCAGGGACAGCAGTAGCGAGGTAGCCAGATTCATTTGCATACCGACATTCTGCAATCGGGTCCGAACCGTGTCAATCGTTCTTTGCGAAAACCGTTACGTGGGGGGGGGGTTGCAACAGTTCTTATATTCTGATGGAGAAGCTAGTTTATCTATATAGGCAATTGGCTATGGATACTCTCCTAATTCTCAACAGCCCCCGTCATCGGAAGCTAGTCACGTCAGCTATAGAAATGCGGCACTGATTTTGTGAGCACCTCTCTGCTATCGAAAAATTTCTCGCATCTGTCATTGGCGAATTTGCAACGGGTTGAACCTGCCGTCACTCATTTGCTTCTGAATATTTCCAGGCAACTTAGAATTGATTTGCTGAGCAATTTGATAAAGCTGAGCTACGTCAGGATTTTCACTATCCAGTGCGAAAGCACGAGCGATGCAATCGAGTGCACCGTCAAATCCGCGTTGCTGACCGGCAATGTCCACTGCCATGCGACCGGAATAAGTATCTCCACCGAGCAACCTGGAAGCTGACTGTGGATCATCGTCTTGCTTTGAATATGCACTGGACAAATAAATTGTTGCCAGATCGCGGAATAACTTGGCTTTGTAGCGGCTGTCTGTAGAATTCTGGTTAGCCGCAATCGTATTTCTGAGGTCGACCTCAAGTTTAGCCATATGAGTCGCGTTCATGCCTGCTGCCCACTTAGCCAGCTCCTTAACAGCTCCAGCCATGTCGTGCTCGCCATAGATCTTTGCCAAATCAGCATCTATACGCTCTCCGACCTTATCAAGGTCGACAATCTCACTTTGTTCTACTTTCTTTCCAGCGATTTCCTTTCCGAGATTTTCTTCTACTTGCTTTTTTGCATTGGCAACATTGATACGCGCGATAATCAGATCTCTTACCGCCTTCCCGCCGATGTCGAGATTCTTACCTTCCAACAAATAGGTCGGCACATCTGTGATTGTCGTTACATGAGTACCATGCGCTAAACGTGATTCAGCAAATGCAGTGCAAAGAATCACGGCACCACGATTGGCTTCCAGCATGCTGTCGAATTCTTTACTAGGCTTCGTCAGCCACTCTGTGCGATAAACCTGCAGCGCAGCTTCTCCCCTGGCACCCTTCGTCTTACCCATGCCCTCCTTAAAAACGTTTGACCATGCCATAAGTCCATGCGCTTCGTCGCCTGCGCCCAATGCTCCAAATTTGTCTATTGCGTCACTCATTGAGCCATCAGTACGTTTCTTCGCATCTTCTCCAAGCAATTTCCATGCCTCGTTTTTGGTATCGGCCGGCGTTGAGGGCTCGAAGAGCATGTTCAATCCTCGAAAAGCTAGCCATGTGCCAGCAATCAATCCGGCACGTTTCCAATTAAGCAAGCTGGCTCCTTCACTGAGAGTTGCCACATTCCGAATGGGAAGAAGGGCTTCCGCAGCCAGCACGAAAGACTCTGCTGTAGACTGCTTGAAGTAGCGTGAATAGGTTGGCTCTTCGCCGGCACTCAAAGATTTCTCGATCAGCTTTCCACCGACAATCGCGGCAGCACCGACTAAACCAATTTTCCACATACTGGTTTTCGGACCTATCAAGAGTGCTGCGGGAACCAATGCTGAGTTAATGCTATCGCCGATTCCATTGCCATGGTTCTTGCCGAAGAGAAGTTGATCTGCATAATGATCTACGACCATCAAGGAGCCCGCCACCCCAGCTCCTTTCACAAAACTTGGACCAAAATCGCCAATAAACGATTTCACCCGAGAGGCAGTTGAAGCCTCTGTTGCAAGCAACACGGACTGAGCTGAGCTTTGATATTCCTTAAGTGCTCCTAACTCATCTGCGGTAAAAAGTCCCTTTTGTCCTGAAAGTACCAGTTGCTCATGCGCGGCAACGGCGTTATTTGCAGTCGACAGTCGCGTGAATAGGCCTCCGGAATTCGAAGCTAGTGGAATTTTTGTGTCTGAAAGTTTGGAGAACGTGTCGGCTCGAAATTCCAATAGGGATTGCGCTGCACTATTTCGTGTGATTGCACCTTGCAAATCCGCAGGCATGGCAGCCCCGGGTTGCTTCAATTCTTCGAGAAGCTTCAATTCCTTGGTCGTAAATAGCGGTTTAGCCTGCGCGCCGTTGGCGGCGATGGACTGCTGGTTTGCAGTTATCGCGCGTTCAGCAGCTTTGGCTCGCTCAATATCATCAGCGAATGTGTCGACCTTTGTAAATGGCTCAAAACGAGTAGCCCGCTCAGTTCTCCATTGCAGTGCAGGCTGAACGGGCTGGTTGAAATCAGTCATCTGTTTGAGCAGCCCGTTCGGTCCGTGTATCTGTTTTCCAAGAAACTCCAGATCAGGTCCGTTCCAAGAATTGGGATTATAGTTTTCACGCCAAACCTTAGTGACCCGCTCTCTAAAATTCGTTGGCACTGCATTCGGTTCTACAACTACATTGCGCGTATACCAGTTCATAAAGGTTGGCACGGCTCTCGCACCAACAACTCCGCCAACACCACCCGCCAATAGATTTCCCTCTGGTCCTACCCCGTTATACTCCAGGGACTTATCAACAAGTGCACGTTGCCGCTCTATTTCGGATTGCTGTTGCCACACATTCGCCTGCTGGCGAAACTCTGCATTTTGTTTATTGGATTCATTAATAGGAATTGAATTTCGTATAACCGGCAAACCAGTCAGTGGGTCAACTTCACTAGAGATACCGCTACTGTCAACCGAACCAGATGCAGGCTGCGAATTGCTGGGAAGTACTGCCAAGGCATCTGAGCCATAAGCCTTTCTCCATGGTGCTTGTTGGTCAATATCTTCTTTTATACCAATGTACAAATTGGAACCAGCGTCTCTCCCATATGATGAACGCCAAGCAGAACCAGACCCTATGCTACTTTCCATTGGTATTCACCTTATTCTCGTAATCGAACTTACTTATTACTTGCTCGCAACCGCAAGGTTAATCATTCTTTTTGAGAAACAACAACAACAACAGCTATGCGCGCGCAACGCCGAATGAAAATTTGCATTTACCGTCGCGCATTGTAGTTAAATTGCCGCTGGTTAGATATTTGTCAAAATACTTGTGTGAGTCGATAGCATCGAAGGAGAAACCATCCATGCTAATCTCCGGAACCCCAAGAATGGGTCTTTCGGTGCCAAGCAACTCCCACCCCCCATTGATCCTTCGCAGATAGGGCAGGCCGTTTAATCGCACATCATTTATCTCAGCTCCAGAATAGTCAATTTCAAATACATCACCGCACATAGTGACAAGCAGAACAATTTTGTCGTTCAGGAAGCGTATGTGTGAACCATCAATTTTGAATATGTCAGCCACAGCTCCGGCGATAATGATCGCCTCATTATCGTTTACGAAAACCTCTCCATGCCACGGACTTTTAATACAGTCTTTGGCAAAGAACCAAGTATTAGTCGCGGGCTGCCGCTGCAAACTGCTACCATCCTCAAAGATTACAGTAAGCGGCACGGAGTCCCCATAGGTCTCAAACAGAAACCGGGTCCGTCCAATACCACATGTGGTGAACTCAATTAGCACACTCTTTTTCGATGAACTGGATTTCTTGAGATAGCCTCCTTTGTATGTAGGCACCCTGGGCAAAAATACCGATGAGTCAAGAATCATGATTGGCACTCCCTTCTAATCAAGGCGCAACCAGCAGTCTGGTGCATTCATGTACCAGAAACTGCCGTCAGGCGATGCGACCAATACAACTTGTCCTCCACGACGATCAGGATTTCGGATCAACCTGGTTCCATCATGGTAGCTTGCAGAGATGATTGAGTTATCTTCATCGACACCGACGACAAGTTCTCCCTCGTACAATGAGTATTCCGTGGTTGGGCAAACAGCAGCCAGAATGTCCCGGTATGAGGGACTATTTATTTTGAAAACACTCGCATAGAACGTGGATTGATCCCCGATCCGCATGAACGACCTCCTTCAGCTTCTGCTGAACTTGAAAAGCTTGCGCAATTTGAATCTGCAAAATGCGATCAATATAGATTCTTGTACGTTGTGCTCGCTACTAAGACACAACACCGGCAAGAATAACCATCAAAAACAAAACAACTGAGCCCATCATCACCGCGGCTCTCTCATGCCTGCGATAAATCGCAATCAAGAAAGGAAGAGACGTAAAACATATCGAAGCACCAATTGAAGAAAGTGTGCTCGCATCTGTATTCGAAATGTGCAGTGAACCCATGAACTTTGCCGCAAAAACTGCAGCACTACTCAACAAACTTACGAGGAGCACGGAGAGCAATATAGACCGAACCAAACGGCTATTTTCCGTCGTCTTCTGGAGAAGTGGAATGCTGGAGATCGAATGTTTTTCTTGAAGTGCTGATGTCATAACTTATTCACTCCCGATTGCGCCAGACGATGTCGATCTGCCAACGAATTGCGCGCAGATCAAACATCGGCCGGATAACTCTTACATTTGGAAACCTACATTCAGCTTGTGAAATTTCCGTGACACCGCTCAGCGTTCTTTCTTTTCTTCCTGCTGCTGCTGCTCCTGTTCCTGCTTCTGCTGCTGTTCTTGCTGCTTTTGCTCCTTTTGTTCTTGTTTTTGTTCTTGTTTCGCCTCCTTCAGTTCTTGTTGCTGTTCTTTCCTTTCCTCTCGCTCTTCTGCACGTTCACTCTTCTTGTTATCAGGCTTGCTGTGATCCGGTTTGCAGTCTGGCTTTGGCTCTGGATGTTCCGGTTTCGGCTCGCATTTCGGCGGTGGCTCCGGACATTTCGGCGGCTCCGGTGGCTTTGGTGGACATGGCTTTTCCGGTGGCTTCGGAGGGCATGGTGGCTCCGGCGGCTTCGGTGGGCAGGGCTTTTCCGGTGGCTTCGGAGGGCATGGCTTTTCCGGTGGTTTCGGAGGGCATGGTGGCTCCGGCGGTTTCGGTGGGCATGGCTTTTCCGGTGGCTTCGGAGGGCATGGTGGCTCCGGCGGTTTCGGTGGGCATGGCTTTTCCGGTGGCTCCGGTGGCTTAGGTGGCTCCGGGGGTTTGCAATCGATGGGTGTTTGCACTATCGGTGGTGTGCAGAGTTCGGGTATCTTCGAAAGCTCAGGACACTTTAAATGGTTGAATGGCAATTTCAATTTCCATCCACATTGGATAAAGTCCTCATTGCATTTCAAAGATGGATATGCTTCAGAATTCAAATTTACGATATCGCGAATCGCCTTTTTCATCTCGCATAAGTCCGGAGACTGATCTCCAGAAGCGATCAACATTCGTCGAGCAATAGACTTGAGAGTGTCTCCTCGCTTAACTGTGTAAGTACAA
This sequence comes from Candidatus Obscuribacterales bacterium, assembly GCA_019745505.1. Classification (GTDB taxonomy): domain Bacteria; phylum Cyanobacteriota; class Vampirovibrionia; order Obscuribacterales; family Obscuribacteraceae; genus QKMZ01. Next base: position 5,328 of record JAIETE010000316.1, read on the forward strand.
TCAAGATTCATATCGAGCGGCTCATTCCAGCGAGCTCGGTAGTCGCGTAACCAGGAGGCTACGCCATCTTGTGAATAGGTGTAATCCGGACGCCAACTACATATAGAGAATTCGCGCGTTGGTTTGTAAGTTTCAGCCTGCGACATCGATGAGTTAATCGCTTGAGTTTCAAGTTGCAAATTGTTGGTTGAGCCGTATTCCGGGAAGAACTTACTAAATGAATAAGCATCTTGAAATGCATTTGATCCTGAGTTCTGAGCGAGCGCACTTTGCGACTCGCGATAGGAGTCAGAGAGAAACGAAACATCCCATTTGATAGGCTGGGATGACATTCGATCGTGTGTTGAATCGCCGGCATCGGAATTTTTTCTATCATCCATTGGTGAATCATATTGATGCATACTTTTAGTCCTCTGCGTGGCAAAAAATATTGATCCGATCTGAATCGGACTTTGCTTGGCGTTTTTCTTTGCACAGTAGAACATCTCACTTCACTTATGTACATCCGAGTTTTCCCATGGTGAATTAATGCGTGCTCCTGCGCTAGGCTCGCGCAAAGCAAGAGCACTTTTCGAATTTGAAAAGGTCAATGAAATTGCAACGAAGTTTCCACATCTCGTGTGTAGAGTTGCATCTGTAAGGAGTTAGTACTGATGGAAAGTGATTTGCGATAACGATTACCAAACAAAAATACAAGTTTAGAGAGGGGGCGGACTCGGTCAAAAACTGAGTCCGTTTTATTTGAGGAGAAGATTGTTTGACTGGAAAAATAGAAATTGAATGGCTGTTCGATGATTGCGAGCAACTCCTTGAGAAGAATCAAATAGCATCCTGCAATGAGCTTGGTGTCATGACGCTTGCTGAAGAGCTGGTCGAAATAACAGCTCCACTTTGTCACCCAATTGGAGCGATCAGTATTCAAATAGTTGGCGTTTCAGCAGTGTACGATTGGCTGGCAAGAGTCGAACATTCTAAAGCACCAGAAACTCAAGAAACAGAGGGAGAGCTCTATCTTTCACTGGTAATGATATTTCTGGTAATTTTCACTTCCCTTTGCATAAAGTTCAAACTGCCTAAACTCGTCGTGTGGCTGCCACTCTTGCTTCTGAGTATTGCAGCATGGCTCATACTTGAATGGTCCCTCTTCCTGTAATAGGAAAAGAGACCACTCATCACCTTGCGATTAAAGTTAGACCAGTTACGGTGCAAAATTCTCAGTATCTTGTGTAGAAGCTGTTGGACTCACATCAATTCTAAGCATCAACACTTCTTGGTATGCCTTCATTGCCGAATCGGTCTCTCCAGCACCATGCCAAAGTCTAACAAGCTCCAAAATCCATTTAGCATGTATATCAGGTTCTAACGAATCGCATTTCTTTCCAACTTCGAGCGCTCTTGAATACCATAATTCTGCCAATGAATATTTTCCTTGAAGCAGATAAAGCCTGGCCATCTTGTACAAGACTCGACAGACGTTCGGATTATTCTCCGAACCGTCTCGCATGTATAAGGATAAGGTTCGTTTGAATTGTCTTTCGCACTTGAGATACCTTTGCTGCATGCAAAAAATCTCCGCAAGATTTTCCAATACTTGCGGCAGCGGAATAGGACCCTTCTTTAATGCCGGTGCTTCTTTTATTGCTGCTCTCAACATGCTCTCAGCTACATCATACTGCCCATGCTGGAAGGCCTTTTCTCCCATCTCTATGTAGGTGTTCCAGATCAAATTTGTGTCCATATGCACCTCAAAATGCGCGCAAAAAAACAAGTGAAGACCCGATTACATAGGGCTCTCAACTTCACTATCGCTAACTGCTTAGTACGATTGCCAGCAGTTTATGAGGGCTTTGTGTAATTTGCGTGTCAGTAATCCCACTTGAATGAAGAGTCTGTTAACGCGCCCTCTTTGCGCTATCTAGCGTGATCGAACAGGAAAAGCCTCATGTATGGGAAGCAGCTGCCAAGCACCAAGGTGTTAAACGCCCCGCCCGAGTGCTTCTCCGTGCCACTCAACAATCCTGGTAAAATGCCATCCATGGGGCGCATTCATAGACATAATGCAAAATTCTTTGCGTTTGCGACAACAGTTTTTGTTTTCGCTTCATCTTTCAGTGCTTGCACAAGTTCTCGCGAGGGGCAGCAGCAAAACGGGCAAGTTAATCCGCCGTATGCAACAGCAGTCAACAACGATCTCGCAGATCGAATTGTTGTTTTGAATAATAGAGAAAGTGCGCAAGAACGGAACATGGATCGCAACCTCGCTGATTCGATCAAACGCCTGCGAGCCAGTTATAAGCTTTTGCCGGACAGAAGGTTTTTGATGGCGATAGCTGACATTCATAAACTTCTAAAGGGCGAAGATACGAGTCAGGTTGAACTTACATATGGTGAGAAGAGCTGGAGTATCACTTATAAGGGTTCGCCGGTTGGCTCCCTTTCTCACATGCCAGACGGAAAAGAACTCTTCGAATTACTCAAGAATTGGGCAAAAAAACTCAAAGAAGAGGTCGGACCGGAAGTAATTGTCGCTGAGTCACAAGCTAACACGCCTGTAACAACGTTGAATACTCGAGAATTATTCGCGGCTTTCGCCGATGAAAGAAGAACGAGTTATACAAACGACATAAGCAAAATTCGGAGCGGGGCGGAAGCAGCCGCCTGGCTCAGCGCGATATCGATTGATGAAACTGGTGTAGCAGACGATTTCTATGCAAGAGCACTTGCATTAGTAGCTTGCGCGCCTGGTGGTGAAAATGCGCGCAATATACGCTCGAAATGCTTGCTTGCAGATTCGCTGCATTACTGCACCTTTGCCCGCGAACACAGCAAGAACTTACCGGCCAATGACACCATAAGGCTTTATCTCGATCAAAATCTTGATGCACTAGCAAAATTGAGCCAGACGACGCACGCGATTGATCAAACGACTTTCCTCTATTTGATGACCTTAGCTAGGAAAAGAGAATCAGCGCAATGGCTCAAAGTGTTGAAAGAGCATTCACAAGACAGTCAGAAGATGGCGTTGGCGGTGATTCGCACCGCCTGCGAATTTGCGGGAGAAAAGACGCAATTGCCGGTGGGACACTATTTAATGGTTGCGGCGTCGCGTGAGGTTAGCGCAGCCGGCGGCGATAAAGAAGCAAAGTTTGCCAATGTCGACTTCCAGGACATTGCCTGGTCCTACGAGCAAGCAAGGGAATCGGCAGAATGGATTGTCGGAGACATGGGCAAGGATTTTGAGAAAACCCTTAGTAAAGCAAACCAAGCATATCTCAGTCAGCTAATGCCGGTCGATCAGTACGACAATTACTACAGGGCAGTCTTTGCCACCGGTATTTACAGGATGACAAACAGTTTTCTTGCAATGCATGGAGATAGAAATAGACTGGCTTTGCTTTCAAAGTCAATTGCAACCCCAACAGGTCCGCTCGCGAATTTTGCACCATGGCTGGAGAACATACTCAGGTCCGGCATGGAAACGCCAGAGCCAGCAATCATAAGAGATGAACTAAACAAGCTCAGAACGATGGGTGCACGCCCCTTGGCCGACTTTGTCTTGCAATCCGGTAGCTACACCCAGGTGAGTAACCCTCACACACTGATATTGACAGGCAGACGCCTTTTTGAATTGGCTGACACAAGACCTGAGACAAGGACAAAATTGGCAGCCGCAGCAGACAGCAGCCTGATGTATCCAAGACTCAGTCATTTGTTGAATCTGGCAATGGTAAGAGACGGCGCGCCGAGTTCGATTGGAGCAATGATTGAACAATCCATAGCCCTGCGCCGCAAAGATCAAATGATTTCGCTTTTAAAGCACGCGCTGCTCACTGAGCTCGAACAGCTACGTCTACTCAAACGACTAGAAAAACTAGATGCCGTCTCGCCCGAAGCTCTCACTGGACTTTACAAGCACTGTGCAGAAAAAAGCCCAGATGTCTGGGAGTTCGAGAGAGCATACGCCAGCCACTTGATGACGATAAAGCAGTACCAAACAGCTTCGAGCTCGCTCGCTAAGTTCATTGGCAACGCCAAAAAAGCCGATTCTCACGAAGTGATCGAGGCAAAATGCATGCTCGCATCTATTGCCCTTTCAGAAAAAAAATATGATGCAGGATTGGGGTATTTAAGCAAGCTGGAAGATACAGAGAAAGCTGAAGTATTGACGCTGAAAGCGAGACTTCTTGAAGGGCTGGGAAGGCGCGAAGAAGCAGAGACCTGGGCGCATGAAGCGCTGGAAAGGTTTCCCAAGGATCCCTATTGTATTTCGGCTAGCGCAGAACTGCTTTGGCGAAATGGAAAAAATGCTGATGCCGCCCGATTACTTGGCTCCAGGCGTAGTTTCCTCACCGAAGCGGAATGGCGGGACTATATCGGACCGGCTTTCGCCAATGTTTTCATTTCCAATACAAACAAGATGCTATTGGCTGTTGGAGCGCTTCTAGACCAGAACATAAGCGGCCCAGATACGCTGGGAGAAATTGCACACTCATACTATAAGAAAGACCATTCCTGCGAAGCCTTTGAGATTCTAACCAAGGTGGGTCAGCAGGGCATAGATGCCGGCGACCTTTACACTCACGCATATCGGTACTTGAAACGCTGTAAGGGAGAGAAGTTTGCCCTAAACTGGCTGACTTCAGGAATTTCCCCGCAAGACAGGATAAAACTTGCTCCCCACGCTTTTATCGATGGACAATTCGAATTGCTCTGGGCGTTGGATCCGAAATCGGCGAGCCAGGCTGAAAACGAGCAACTCTGGCTGATGCGCATAGCCGCTTGTAATGTCGATCCGGATCTCCGCAAAAAATACAAACCTTCTCTGATCGAACACTTTAAAAATCTAAAAGAGGCTACGAAAGATCTCGGTTTATATATGCTCGGGCAGGCAAAGCATTATCCTTCGCAAATTCTCACTGATGCAGAGAGATGCAAGTATTCTTTTTACGCGGGCTGGAAAATGCTTGCCACAGGAGAGAATTTCTTTAATGGAACAGAGCTCTATCACCTAGCGCTAGAAACTGAGCGCACGGACTTGCATGAGTTTCGCTGGGCTCAAAGATGGCTGATCGACCTTATGATTACTTTGCAACGAAATCCCGCCGCTCTGGAATCAGCTTCATATGACGTTATTCACATAGAAGGGCCAAAGAAGAACGGGGATTTTGACCAGCAGCGCCGTTTCACCATCCATGCATTTAACTAAAGCGCAAATCAGTTCCAATCCATTGCTCTGCCACCACAAATATCTCTAGAGTGAATCCAGATATTTGCGACCATCAATTTCCAGTACGCCTGAATAACCAAAATCAAAACAGAAGCTGCTCTTCACTTGCTGTTTCCCAAACGGACTACCAGTGAGTGGTTCGTTGCTTCAGGCTGCGCAAAAGACCTGCTAGCAAATATCCAACAACCGGTCAGAGAAAGGTGAAGCAAGTCTATGGACTTCCTGCGCACTATCATTCTGCAAGGCAAGATCAACTGGTTCCTCTTCAAGGGCGATTACAATCGCGCCATTCCGAATCTCTCCGAACTGTTGCGGCTTCGCAAGAAGCGCCTGGGCAACCGATCAATCGAAGATGTTCCGAATTTGCTGCTTCTTGCGCACTGTTTTCACAACAGCGGCAACAACAGCAAGTTCATGGGAGCCATTTTCATCTACATGGAAGCACAAGAAATCGCGCTCAACGCCGAAAGCGAAAGCAAGGACTTGATGCTCGGAAAGATTGCCGTAGGCATGGGCCAATGGTATGCCGCCGGCAACCATACAAGAGAGGCTGAGGAGTCCTTTAAAGCGGCAATCGAAGCGTTCTCTCGCTGCGAAGGGATTCACAGCCTGCGGCTTCTCGAACCGCTCTATGGTCGAATTGCTGCTTTGCGTCAACTCGGTCGCAAGGACGAAGCGGAGCCGCTGGAAAAATGGACCGCTCAAATCGAAGCTGCGCAGAGATACATGGACCAGTATGCATACCATGGGCACTATCCGCGCTTCTAATCAATCCCCTTAGGCGGCATGACGAAGCTGAAGTTCGCTTCAGCTTCGTTTCTTACAATTGCAGAAGTGCGTGCGACCTTCGCGAGAGGCAACGAACGGTGACGAATGCGGTTATCCGTGGTGTCGAATGCGGTGCACGCGTTCATAATGAAGTTACGAAGAGCAATTTACTCATTTGCTTCTCTTTATTCCTTAAGAAGAAGAAGAAGAAGAAGAAGAGAGATAAATCAATCAACATTGCTCTCGAAAACTTTCGCAGGGGACGCCGCTCCGCACCTAAAACCAGGGTGCGGAGTGTCGCTTTAAGCGTTATTCTTGGCAGCAATCATTTGATCAAGAGGTGGCGCAATAGAATTATTTTTCGCGACTCGAGTTAATCTGTTTGTGCTTGCACGGTGACGCTAGTTGCGCTAAGCGATCTACTTGCAACGAACATTTTGCAACCGTACTTTCCGGGATTCTCGGTGGTACCGGACTTGCCATAATACCCACAGCCGCGGGTCCGGCGAGTTGAAACTTGCTGTTTCAACATATATCTAATAACAAGATCCACACTCTATTTATTCCACTATTTCATTATGACCAGACACTCTATTCCATCGTTTGACATTGCAGCAAAATACGATGTAGGCAGCGCATCTACAAATGGCTCTTTCATGTCTCCAGCTTTTACGAGTGATACGATTCGCGGCAATTTTAGCCAGCCGACCGACAGGTCACTTGGTGCGCCTGTGGAGCGGGGACAAACCAGCTATTTAGATGTTCCGCAAATGAATTACCCGGAACGCTCTGGCAGTCAAGTTTTGAGAAGTGCATTAACACAGACACTTGCTCCTTCTATCTCCATCAAAGATCTAACGGACAAAGGTGTTTTTCAACCGCTTACTCAAAGTGAATTGGCTGCGGCTAGAGCTGAGAGTGCACAAAATCACCGTCCAAGCGGCTTTGCGGCCAATAGATTTGATGGCACCTTTCCACACTTGCCGGCAACGTTTCCCGCCAATCAATATGAAAGATCAACTCTATATCCATTCATCAGAACCCAACAGCTGAACAACTTCGATCAAACAACGGGCGGGTCGGCTCTTGATCCGCAGATAAACTACTATCGATTCAATGGAGCGGCGCGCGAAGCGTTAGATACTTCCACCAATCCGCAAGCAAACCGTGCAGGCAAACAGACCGACGCTACTTGCTTCGACTGCTCACAAAGAGAAAGAACAAGGAAAGAGCAGCAAATCAACTATTACAACTTAAAGGGTGCCTCACATGATGCGCTCATTGCTTCGGGCACTGAGCAAAACCTCAATTTAAGAGCTTTTGAAAAGCGCGAAAGACTTGCGCCTGACGAGTCTCCGACGATAAAAATAGTTTACGAAGACACGAAGAGAACGCTCGCAGACCTGAATGTCTCACCTGATTTCCGTATTGCATCCGATGGTTCCGTGCAAATTCTGAACAATCCGGAAACCAATCCGTTCAAAGAAATCATCATCGAAGTTGCTCGCGGAAGCGGATATATCGGGCTGCCCAATGATGCGCAGCAAAAGGCGCTTGGCTCCCTAACCGAGTATCTTGCCGAGAGAATAAAAAACACATATCTAAAAGACTCTTCTGATCACGTAAATCTAAAAGACCAGCAGGGTCTCCTGCCGCAAGAGTCTGCCGAGCACATTAATCCGGCGCCACAGCCGCAAGACAGCTTGCCGCCGCCGACACAGAGCCAGACAGAGGCGCTCAACAGAATCAGCGGCTCTGACTCGGGTTCCATGACTCCCTCGCAGGCGAATGATTACTTCCCTCCGGCGGAAGTGCCTCCACTACCTAATGAAACTCCGAATCTTTCGGCACTTAAGGATCTAATCGCTGGCTTTGCCACTCGAGGAATTGCCGAACCATACACAGCCGTCCAAGAGCGCGGGGCTAGAGGCTTTGGCATCGGTAGATATGCTCTGACGGCAGACAGCATTTTCGGCTGGATCTCTGGTCTCACAGACGCGGAATTGTCTGAACTCGAAGAGATGGAGGTCACAACCGCCGATGGCAAAAAGAAGAAGATCAAACTTCCGAAGTCGACCGGCTCGATGCTCAAGAAGATGCGCGACCTGCTGAAAGCAGTCAAGCAAGGACGAGAACAAGGCGGCAATAGAGGCTCTGGCAACGCCGCTGGCGATAACGCCGACAACTCAGAAGACGCAGAAAAGGCGATCCGGCAGCTTTTCACTGATCCTGATACGAAGGATTTGACGCAGTTGCTCGTCAACATGCAGGGCGGAAGGGTAAAGCCGACTGCAGATGAGATCACTAAATCACTTGGACCGGAGCTACAGGAAATCATCGCTACTGACCTTATCTACAATTTCGCAAAAGACTCGACAAACGCAGAAACAAACAAGGTCAACATCGGTAAGGTCGTGCTTGCAATGCAGCTCGGACATTTACCGTCAGCTACCGAAACTGGTGCACCCGAAAACACCGCGATTATGTCTGCAGCAGAGCGTGGGTACCCCATCGCACTTCAGCATGCAGAAACGCCCGACCAGCCGGTAACGTGGAATGAGAGAAATGGCAAAGTAGTTGGCGAACCAAATTCATACTTCTTTTCCCAATTTAGAAACGCCACCTATAATCCGAACGGTCCAGCACGCAGCAACAATTGCGGTCCGGCAAGCTTAGCCATGGCTGCCAAAGCGTTCGACAAAGCGGGCAACAATGCAGATCCAGAAAAGCAAATAGATCGCGCACGCGTCGCCATGACTGGTCGCAATAATTACAGCGAATTGACCAGTCTCACGCAAATCGCAACTGGAGCAAAGAAACTGGGACTGCAAACCGAAAATGTCAGCAATCTCAACTCTATTGATCGTGCCCTCGACTCTGGAAAACAAATTGTACTCTTCGGAAATCCAGCGGCATACGGTAATCGTCTGAGCAGCAACGCGTACTCGCACTACAACGGGTTGCACTTCATTCTGGTCGCAGGTAAACACACAGATTCAGCAGGAAAAAGCTCCTACACGGTGAATGATCCTCTCAGTCGCAAAGGCTCTCTATCTATTTCATCGAATGAAATTCAAAGATACATGCGCAAGGAAAACTCCGGGCGAACCGGTGTGGCAGTCTGGGCTTAAGTATGAACGATTGGAATCTCAGCCCATTTCGTAATAAAAATCAGCGGCAGTTGTCACCAAAAATCCACACGAGCCGAATACAGTTTGCAAATTGAAGGAGAAAGTAAATGACCAGCCCCATGTTTTCAAAGTCAAACTTTCTCTTTCCACAAGAGTCAACGCAGCAAGCCCCGGAACAGGTTTCACCATGGCACACGGACGTTTATTCCGGCAGTGTATCTCCTCATAAGTCATCGACTCTACCGCCAGGTGTATTGCCGGATATCATCGTCAGCGGAAGTGATGACGCAAACGTCTCATCAATTACCACACAGGAAGGAGCCATCGGTTCACCACTAAATCGAAGGAACACTTCCTCTGATGTGACTCTCAACATCACCAAAGATACCGTCTTTGACCAACCACTTACCAGCGATCCGGAAGTGGTGGACAGAGCCGCGCGCGCGCTGGTAAGAGATACAGAAGGTATGCTTTTATACCTGGCGCTGATGAAGACGGATTCCGAGCAATTCCAAAAAGTTTCAGACCAGCAGACTAGCGCCGCGCTCAAAATAGCTGTGGCTAGCCAGACAAATGCAATGCAAGAACGCGTTGTGAAGCGATTGCGCGATATGAATATAAGCAACGAGTCCGCTGCGCAGGCGATGGAATTTTTGCAAGTTTTTACTCAGGCTATATTCAAAGACAATAATAGCAGCGGCTCCAGCGCCAAAGCCAGCTCCGCTTACGACTCTACCGGACTTAGTACAAGCGCAAATAATAGAGCTGAGAGTCAATTCAAATAGGTTTAGCGAGGGGAAGTCTGGCAATTGTCGAGCCCCAGCACTCGACAAATACCGGATGGTCACAGAGAAGACGAGAAAAGGACGGTACGCCCACCGTCCTTTTCTTTTTCCGCTCGCGCAAACAGAGCTAGCCCGGACGCATTATCACCATCAATGGTGCCATCCTATTAGATGCATTCTTGCAATTTGCGCTAACTGCAACGAACGCTTGACGAGCGTAGATTCCCCGGTGCAAGTTCCGAGCTTTCGTATGATGCTGACAGCAAAGCAATCCATAGCGAATCTCGATATATCAATTGACTTTCACGTTTATAGCGACCTAAGCAGCATTGACACTATTCTTCCACAACGACTCATTACAGTGGCAGAACGATAGATTCGCAATCACTGAGAAGCATAACTAAATATTCTCACCAATACTAAAATCCATCGATCCTCAAGGAGAATTCACTATGCCAGGTCCAGGAAATTACGAACAGGTGACAACTCAGCTCGAGGCAAAGATGGCAGCAGCGCCCAATTCTGCCGCACTGATGAGTGAGGTGAACAAGCTTTTGTCAGAAACTGGTGCCGGCGGAAATACGTCAGCGTATGACAATATTCTCGCCAACATGGCCGCAGATGATCGAAATAATACGGCAAAAGACTATTTACCAGGTCTGATCTTATCCGCATTTGGAGACGACTCAAGGCTCGCGACAACAATTGGATACAATGGCTATACTAAGGACGAAATCGCAAGAATAGCGCAAAGTACCTCAAACCAGTACACGCCCGCTGAGGTTTTGGCGGCAAAAGCATTTCTGCAAAGATTCGACGGAGTTGCCGGCTCAGTATTGCAAGCGCACCAAAGATTCGGACAGAGATGGGACGATGATAATGCTTCACTAGATGATGTAAAAATGTGGGCGAGCGGAGATTTCGAAGGTGACACAAGTTGGCAAACTTCAATGGGTTATCGTCCTGACATCGAGAACTTGCTCGTAGCGTTCAGTAGCCCAGAAAAAGCTGGACAATCAACGGCTTTGCAAGCACTGGCGGCCAACCGAGTTGCATCATTTGACGCAATAAATCAGGATCTGGAGAATTACAAGAATGGCTATATTCAACTGACACAACAACAGGTCGACGCTCTAAATTTCATGAAAGACCATGGGGACGTAATCGCTCAATTTGACATGCACGGTATGCATGGCGAAAATCAACGCTGGCAAGACAACCAATGGGTCCACGGCATTGACGCAGCATCTATAAATACTGTTGCTACTAGATTAGGAACAAACCTAAATATCGCAAAATCGGTCGATCAAAGTATTGCGGATGCCGGAGTTTCTCAATCCGTCGTTGAGCATGTTCCGGAAAATCAAGTGGCCCAAAGCGTACCCCAAGCAAATGGAGACATCCTCAAACTAGATGCTGCCGGGCGTCCGCTTGAAGTCGATTATCCAGGCGGTGAGTTCACAAGATTCTCACGCAACGCAAATGGTGATGTAACTCAAATTCAGTCCAGCGATGGTCTTTTCTCATTCAAGAATACCGCCGGAGCATGGACACGAGAAAATCCGACCGAAGCTGTCACGGCTCCCATAGTCAACGCAGATGGCAGCTATTCATTGACATACACCCGCGGTGGCGCGACATTCACAGAAACACATCGCACAGACGGAAGCACATTCGTCACTAATGCCCAAGGACTGATCACAGAGGTAACGCACAGTGATGCTGCGAACTCAAAGATCACCTTCTTCCGAGATGCTGCCAACAACATTACTTCGATCCAGCTTTCCAGTCCGCAGGAATTTATCGATCCGGTTAGCCAACAAGCGACGTTCGATAATACAACGGGGATTCTAACTTACACCAAGAATGGCAGAAAACTCTCAATTCTTCCGAACGGCACCGTGCAAAGCGCAGATGCTCCAGTAGTACAGACCGCCGGTAATGGACAGCCTACAGTAACTGTCACGCCACCCGCGGATGCTGTTGCAAAACATAATGCCGCAGCCGCATTCAACAATCTCGAGGCATATCAACAACTGGCGCTTCGCCAGAATGGTTTGTTCATGGATGCCGCAGGTAATATGAAGCGACGCCCCGCAGCAAACGCTCCGGAACTCGCCGCATGGAACGCTCAATTGGCAACACAGCCGGAAAACGTTCGCAACTTTATAAATCAAATCCAAGACAATTGGACATCGATTGACAATGTACCGGGCAGCGCAGCGGAAGGTGCAGTCAACATCAATGAAGTGGTATCGCAAGGTTTGGTTGCAACTGATGCAACTGCCACATCTAAGAACGCCGACCAAACTGACTTTAGAAATAATCACCAAACATTCACGCTCGATCATCAACACATAGGTGAAATGGCAACGGAGGTGTTAAAAGCAAGAGGAATCACCCCCGCAAACACTCCTGATTTTGCGACTGCCGTCAAGAACGAGACATTGAGAATTATGATTCTCAATGGATACAGGCCAGACGGGGGTACCACAGCAACTAAAGATGCCAATGGAAATACTCTGAAAGGGTGGAACAACATCACCTGGCCGCAAACATTCAAGATCTACGATCCCGCCGATCCGACTAGTCAGCAACTGCTCAACGAAATTGATCTCAAACTACAGACGACAGGTCACTATGACATGACCAATCACATGATCCTACCGTCCTGATCCTTTAGGTCCATTCAAGACTTGTTCCTCCAGCCCACAGAAGCCCGCGAGAAATCGCGGGCTTTTGCTTACTTGCAAAAAATATGGGTCTGCTTCGCTAGCCCTGGCTCATTAGCATTGACACATTTTGGCAGCTATAGACGCCTTTCACTCGTCCGGCGTGCATGCTAGCGTCAGGGCATACAGACCGAGAGACCGGCGACAAATGAAATCCGAAGTTTGCGATAGTTGCGCGAGAAGCCTGAAGTTACGAATTCAATGCATTTACTTCACGTCATTGGCTTTTGTAGCCTTTGGTATTCGCCTCCTCCACTACTGTTTCGGAATCCTCGCCAAAGCAAAACTCTATTCATCGTTCGTAAGCTAAGCACACTCTCTTCGAGAGAAAAAGAAGTCCGATCGCCAAGTGAAAGAGAAGAAATCGTGACGAATTTAAGGACCATTCAGCGTAGGCTGGTCAACATCGAGCCGCTCTTCAAGCCGACTGACTCAGTGTGGGTGCTCATTCACGCTGTTCAATTCGTAAACGGACAGTTATCGCGGAAGAATGTGAACATCAGTGACTCGGTTCGCGACAAAATCCAGACTGTTAATGAAATAACGGACGACACAATCTTCCGCAGCCCGTCGCACACGTTCGATTCAATTCACGGTGCGCTTGCAGCAATCAAGGCGGAACTTCCGGAAACTCAGGATAGCGCACTTGTGCAGGTGCCGGAGACTGTTGATGCCAATCGCTTCGTTTCCTCCGTGATCAATCTCGCGAATTCGCTACTCAGCATGACTCGCTTTCTCGACCTGCTGCACGTTGAGAAGGTTGACTAAAAGCTGTCTGGCAGGCGGAACAAGCGAAATCATAACCTCGCGCAGTTAAGAGTCTACGATTAGCAAATCGGGCGCAGAGCGTTGCACTTTGCGCCCAATACTCAACTACACCATGCAGCGAATGCAGTTACAGTTAACCAGCGGCGATGGAGAGGGTATTTCTACGGCTTAAGGCGCAAAACTGCATCAGAAAATCCTATGTTTCGGGGCTCGCAATTGCCTAGGCTGCAATTATCCATTGCAACCCACTCATCGAGCATAAAAAACGCACCAGCGCACCAACTCAATCATCCAACCAAGTCAAATGCGATTCTGCTTCGAGAAGTGGTCTTGCACGCGTGCAAAAAATGCGCATGAAATTCTCGATTTCGTTAGTTTGTTCAAGGAGAAGACAGATTGAAGTCAACCCTCGCATTGCTTCACGAAGTTATGAAGCTGGCAGCCACCGATTTGCATGCAGCTCACGTTCGCATGTTGAATGCAACTCCCTGCCAACTCATGCAAATCGTCCTGCCGTTCACTTCGTCTGAAGCTGACTTGCAGGTGGCTACACTCATTCTATTGATGGTCTCAACTGAAAAGTTGGGTGCAATGAGTGGGTTAGCCGATTTGATCGTTCCGGCAACGGAAAATCAGATTGTCTCTGCCAGAGCGCGTCTTTACCTGCAAGAGCAGCGGGTCGCAGACGCCCTTGCCGCTGCGCTCGACGCTCAGGCCAAGGGATCCTATGAAGCCTCGGGGCTGGCGGAATACTACCTCAAGCAGATTGCTATCCGCGAGAAACGAAAAGGTCTGGTAGAACACTTCTCGCAGTCAAATACACGCGCGACTCGCATCAACACCCTGCTGAAAGCGGAAGCAGCGCGGCGTGCAGCATTGTAAGGATGCGCCTTCCCCAGTCAACCGGATAGCTCCCGGTTCGAGCGATTCCGTTAAAACCACAATAGTGGAGCAGGCAAGAAGTCTAAATACATGGAAGCCGGCTCCCCACTTTCCGAGGACTTGCGCCCAATTCGCGTAAGTCCTCGTTTTTTCAACGCAGCCAAAGTTGAACATCGCTGCGGCCGCTTGGTGCGCGAGCACCGTAGTGCCGAGAAGATCGAGGATCAACGAAAAGATCTGACTGGTTCTTCGGCAAAATATCGTTCATATCTAATCTACCTGGAGAAATATCATGGGTCTCTCAAATCGTGACGACTTCCCGGAAGTTGGCAGTGTGGTCGATGGTGCGGTGGAAAGCCTCGGTGATCGCGGTGCTACTGTTCAACTGAACTGTGGCTACACTGCCTATCTGCCATACAGCGAATCGCGCGGCGGTGCGCTGCGGGAAAACCAGAAGGTGACCGTCGAAGTCATCGACATCGGCCCCGGGCCGCGAGGCGGACGGAGCATTCGCGTAGCACAGGTCTAAGTCTGACCTCGCGCTTCATAGTGGCACTCGTGTACACAGCACGAGTGCCTTCTCTGCAAGTTCAGCAATGCAAACCATCGGTAATTGAAGAAAGAGGACTCTGAATGGCAAAGAAACTCACTCGCGATCAGGTTTTGGCGGCATGGAAACAGGCTGTTGCCAATGGCACGGTCCTGAAAGTGCAAAAACTCGGCAAGCGCGTCATGGCGGTTCGCCACACGGCAGCCGGATTTATCGCCACCAAAGAAAACCGCTTCCCCGGGCAGCCAATAAGCGCCGGCGACTGGCGCATCGTCGCTCTCAATGATGACGACGACCCGATTGCGGCCCTGGAAAAGGGCAACCAGATTTACGTGTACAAGGACAGCGCCGGCAACCTGGTGCAGTTTGATGAAAAACATCAGGCGGCCCTCGTCAAAGAACCGCTTTTCGACACGTGGATCAATCGGCAGGCAGACTTCCTGCGCAACTATGCGGTCAGCGACAGCGAGCTGATTATCGGCATGGGCGTAGCACGGGCGAACCCTACCATCAACTATGCGATCCCGCTGACTGAAGAAATCGAAATCGAAACGAGCTGGGGCTCCGCCGCCACCGGCAGCCACTGGCTGGTCGCCTATAAGGTTGACCCGGCCACGCTGGGTATCCTGGAATACGACTTCAACATCGTGGACACTGACGCAGCGCAGCGCTCCTACAAAGTCGCCGGCAGCGCCGTGCCCACCGGTGCCTAAGCCGAAGACAGCAAATAGGACGTTCAAAGCATAAACTTCTCAGCGGTGATGAGCCTGCCGACTTACTAGCAGCTCACAGCTGAGCATCAGGACTGCACTGTAGTGCGGTCCTGATTGTCTGGATTGCTCAGTCGACAATTTCCTTTTTGGCAGACCTCTACTATCTTTTCTCGTATAACGATTTTTTTTTATAGAAGCGCACGAAAATCAGGAAGAAAACAAGTGCATCCAGCAGGAAGCGGATGCACTCATTCTGTCATTCAGTCTGGAGAGCGCAGGCGCGAAACGCCTAGAGCAGAGCCTTCATGGACGAGTTCAGCGCCTTGACGGTGTTGCCGTTGGCGAATTCTCCCAGCGCCGCGATTTTCCACTCGCCCTGGTGGCGGTAGATACGCGCGATGATGATACCGGTGGTCGGCTGCCCTTCGGACAGAGAGTACCGGCACACTTCGCTGTTATCGGCCGTATTGACGACGCGCACATAGGCATTCTTCACGACGTTGAGCTTCTGTCCGCGATAGCTGGTCACAGTGCAGAAAATCGACTGCACCGCATCCGGGACCTTCGACAGGTCGACAACGATTTGCTCGTCGTCGCCATCACCGGCACCGGTGAGATTGTCGCCACTGTGCGTGATCGAGCCGTTGCGGCTGCTCTTGTTGCCGAAGTAGACCACCTCGATTTCATTGCCGCTGGCGTCGAAGGTCGCCACTGAAGCGTCGAGGTCAACCTGTCCTGCACCAGGGGTGATGTCCCAACCCAGGCCGAGAAGCACCTTGTTAAGCGTGGAGCCTGCGGCCTTTGCGAGCGATAAGCGCTCGCCTTTCTTGAGACTGATGGCTGGCATTGATTCTGTTCTCCAAGATATGGACCGCTTTGCGGCCCTGAAATGCAAAAGGGGGGACGGTCTTGCGACCGTCCCAGCATGCGGATTTCGAAGGACAAGCCAGGCTTGTCCTGTTCTACTCACAGAGCGGCGGCCGGTTTTACCCGACGTTGACACCAAACTGCGTAGCCAGCGCACCCAGGCCACCAGCGTAACCTTGCCCGACAGCTTTGAACTTCCACTCGCCGGCCGCCGACTTGTCGCGATAGACTTCTCCGAAAACCATCGCGGTTTCGGTCGAGGCGTCTTCGGTCAGGTCGAAGCGCGCGATCTCCGAGCCGTCGGCGTTGTTGACGACGCGGATATAGGCATTGTTCACGGCCCCGAAGTTCTGCTTGCGCGAGTCCGCATCGTAGATGGTGACGGAAACCGCGACGCGTTCGACTTCGGCCGGAACCTTGGCCAGGTTGACGATGATCTTTTCGTCATCGCCAGCACCGTCGCCGGTCACGTTGTCACCACCGTGGGTGACGGAACCGTCGGCGGAGGCCTTCTGCCCGTAGAAGATCATGTCGGCATCGGTGCGGGTCTTGCCGTCGGTCTTCAGCAGGAACGCTGAGGCGTCCAGGTCAAATGCCGCACCATCGGTTGCGCGAGTGTCCCACCCCAGGCCGATAGTAACTTCGGTGAGGCCGGGCGCTGCCTTCGACAGGTTGATGTTGCCACCCTTGCTGAGTTGAACTGCCATATGTGCTGTCTCCCTTTTCTTGCCTTTCGGCGCTTCTGTTTAACTCGCCTCCGGCGACCAGCACTATTTCAGCGGGCGGACCGGAGCAGAAAGATTCTCGTAATAAAAAACTCTTTTCCATTTTTGGGCAGAAGCGCTCGGGCGCAGAGCACCCAAGCGCATCTGTACTAACGCGATTTTTAACTACTCGGCATCGAGCGCCTTCACGAGCAGTTCTTCGGTAGTCAGTCCGGCGGCCTCCTCGCAGGTGATGCAGCCGACGATGTCCATCGTCGCCTCTGTCAGACCGTTGTTGAGCGTCTCGAGGAAGAGTTTCGCCTGAGCGTCGTCGCCGACCTGAATAAAGGAGATCACCAGATCATCCTTCTTCAGCCCGTTTGCGCTCATGCGTTTGGTGGCGTTGACGATGACCTGCTGCAGCGCGTGCTGGTCATTGGGCCGGCCGTCCGTGATAACGATAATGATGCGGGGTTTGGCGTTGGGATT